>JBLHEU010000071.1:0-14072 GCA_047614525.1 Bacteroidia bacterium
CGTACCAACAGGCAAGTAACCAACTTCATAAACCGCCACATCTGGCTTCACTAGCAAATAAGAATCTTCAACAGTTGCCTGACTATTTGATCCGTTGAAAGTAAATCCGCCCATGTACATTTGAACACGAGTAAACTTGACGCTCCTACCCGATTCAGTCACAACCTCTGTATTGTAAGCAAAATCTTGTGTGCCAAGTTTAGAGTAAAAACTAACGTTAAGGTTTTGCACTAGGTAAACGCAACTTCCGTCATCGGTTTCAACGTTTGGATCGTAGTTTAAAGCCGTGGGGTCAATGCATCCATCCTGATTGCAGGATGTAAAACCCACAATGCTCAAAATTAATAGTCCTAAAATCTTCTTTTTCATCTTTCAGCTTTGTTCAAAGGTTCAACATAAAACTTATCCTAATTATAATTTACAACACACTTTTTAAGGGTTTGGATCAGCAAAATCTGGGTTTGCTGCAAACTCTGTGTCCGTAAACGTTTTTAAAAAGGCAATCAAATCCGCTTGTTCATTAGGGGTAAGCTGAGCGCCTCCTTCTCCAACCAGTTCCATCAACGGATCTAAAGTTTCTGACTCTTTCACTTCCCCACTATAATGATTAATCGCTTGTTCTAATGTGAAGAAACGACCATCATGCATGTAGGGAGCGGTAAGCTCAATATTTCGTAATGTGGGTGTGCGGAACTTACCTTTATCAGCCGTATTTCCAGTTACTATAAAACGTCCTTCATCCGCACTAAATTCAGTATCCAATCCATTGTTATGAAATCCATTATCCGTAATTAAACCGCCCAATCCGTGGCAATGAAAACAATCGGCTCCCTCACCATTAAACAGGATAAAGCCTCGTGTTTGAGCCTCGGTTAATTGTATTGTCTGTTGGTTGTACCATTTATCAAACTTGGAGTTTCCAGAAATGAGTGTTCGAATAAATTGAGAGATGGCCTTTACCACATGTACCGAATCAATCACGTTAGCATCGTATGCCTGCGTAAACAACTCTACATATTCATTACTCGAATTTAGCTTGGCTTCTACTTCGGGCCAAGTAGTATTCATCTCAATTGGATTCCTTACTGGTTCAAACACCAAGTCTTCTAGCGTGGGCGCTCTTCCGTCCCAAAAGAATCCAAACTGATTCCATCCAAGGTTAATGAGCGTCATAGATTGCCTAGTTCCAATACTTCCATCAATTCCTTCGCTAAATTGTCGAGGGTCAGAGAAACCAGATTCCTGCTTATGGCAATCTGCACAAGCTTGCGTATTATCGTCAGAAAGGATTGGGTCGTAGAATAGCTTTCTTCCTAGCGCAACACCTTCTACAGTCATCTGATTATCGGCAGGAATAAACATATCCATTGGAGGCAATCCCTTTGGGATTTGCAACTCATAAGGCGTAGTAATGTATTGCTCCGGACCTGTATCGCAACCCACGGTGCCCAGAAGGCAGAAAAGTAAGCCCGCGACAAAGCCAATTTTTAAATCCATCAACTTGTAACCCTGTTTTTCATTAAAAGTTGTCTAAAGATAAAGAGTAGACTGAACTTGAAATGTAATTGATTGGTCAATCTTATGTAATGATGGTTATCAGAAACGCATGAATTAACTTCGGCACATGCGAGCCATAACCTTGATTCTAGCGCTTTTCGTCATTACATGCCAAGGACAAGACAATGGCGTATCTGATGTTTTCCAACGAAAAACAGAAGGATACAAGAATTACCGAATTCCTTCGCTTTTAAGTACCAATTCTGGAGTACTGTTAGCATTTGCAGAAGGAAGAACCATGCTTTCTGATCATGCAGAAAATGACATCGTTTTAAAACGAAGTTCAGACAATGGTAAAACTTGGGGCAAGCTAATCCTTGTTGATGAAGATGGAAAGAACGCCCTCAACAATCCAATGGCGGTTCTTAGAAATGACGGTCGTATTATTCTGATGTATCAGCGATATGCAAAGGATTATGGCGAAAAACGTGCTTTACCAGGCGTTGAAGGAGATAAAATCTGTAAAACGCTAACCACTTTTTCGGATGATGAGGGACTCACGTGGTCCGAGCCTGAGGACATCACTTCTCAGGTTAAAAGAGCAGAAGCTACTTCTGTAGCATCTGGTCCCGGAATTGGTATTGAACTAAAAATGGGCAGCCATTCAGGTCGATTGGTTATGCCTTTCAACCAAGGCCCGTGGGGTAAATGGTATGTCTATTCTGTTTATTCTGATGATGGCGGAGTAACTTGGGTTAAGGGAGAATTAGCCTCTTACAAGAATAAAGTCCGAGGTTGGGCAAACGAAGTTCAGATGGTTGAATTACCTGATGGGCGGTTGATGCTAAACGCGAGAAGCGAATCTGGTAACAGAAAACGTAAGATTGCTTTGAGCCAAGATGGCGGACAAACTTGGACCGACATACATGATGAAAAAGCTTTGCTTGAACCTGAATGCCAAGGAAGTTTTATTCAGTATAATGATTCCACTATTCTGTTTTGCAACCCTCGGCACAGAACAAGAAGATTGCGCGGAACGGTTTACGCCAGCACAGATAATGGAGCAACCTGGCCGCATAGAAAAACGGTTTACAAAGAGGGCTTTGCTTATTCATCAATGGCAGTCCTGTCAAATGGGGAAATCGGGGTTTTGTTCGAAAAAGACGGATACAACAGCCTCAGTTTTACGACCGTAAAACTGGAAGGTATTCTTGACTCGAAACAGAAATAATTCGAGACTAAACTATAGCCGGAATTCTTTCTCCAGCTTATGCAACTGCTCTAATTCCCAAAGTCTAAATCGCTCCATCAACTCTTCACCATCGGTTCCAACCATGGGTTCTCCAAAAACAACATGTGCGGTTGTAGACCACTTTTTGAAATTTCGGTAGAAATTTGAAGCCATCCCATCATCTCCAAACCAAGGTAAATCTGGATTTTCATAGAAAATTACCGCTGGAATAATTGGAAATCCATTTGCGGCCGCAACATGAAACATTCCTGGTTTTAACGGCAAAAGACCCTTACCAGAACCAGTTGTTCCTTCTGGAAAAATGATAACAGATCTTCCATTCTTGATGCGTTTAGAAATCTCGTTCTTGGTCTTAACCCGACTATCTTTGTCGTTACGGTCTACGTAAACCGTGTCTACAGCAGTCGCTCCCCAACCAACAACAGGCATTTTCTTTACCTCGGCCTTGGCCACAAAAACAGTAATTGCATACTTGGGGATAATCCAAATATCAATGTACGATTGATGGTTTGACATCATTAAACCAACCTCAGGCATTTTGCCGTGTAGCACGGTTTTTACGCCAAAAACCTTGAGCATTACCCTGGACCAAAACCGTTGTGTTCCAAGCGCCCATTTGTGGCCGGCCGCTACAGAACCAAGCAAGGCAGTAACGGTGCAAAACAACGTAAATGGAATAAAAAATATTGAACGTAAAACCACTAGGATAACCCCCATCATCTGTTGCTTAAATTGCGCCACAAATAACTAAACCCTTTTGAGATGAAAAACATTTCCATCATTCTATTATTCGGATTCATTGGTATTTCTGCCACTTTAGAGAACGATACCAAGATTGGTTACGTGTACATGGACTTGGTTTTGACCAACATGGATGAAGCGAAAGAAATGAACTTAATATTGGACCAATTCACTCAAGAAAGGAGTCTTGTAATTACCAAGAAAACACAAGAATTACAGGCTAAAGCCGCTTCAATTTCGCAGGAAATTCAAGCAGGAAAACTTTCTGAAGCGGGTCAAATAATTGCCCAAAATGAGATTAACTCAATGCAAAGCAATTTGCAAGCTCAAGCCAGACAAAACGAACAAGAGCTGTACGAAAAGCGTGCTGCTTTACTTTCTCCTATTGCTAAACAACTTGAAGAAGCCATGGACAACGTAGCCGCAGAAATGGGATACAAGTATGTGCTTAATTCTTCTGATGGTACCGGAAACTCTATTGTTATAGTTGCACCGGATGCTGATGATTTAACCCAAGAAGTAATGGCTAAACTTGGAGTTTCTTTCGAGTAATTTTTTCGCATTTGCATTAAATGTCCTCGCCAGAATCACACATAAAACGCTGCCTAGAACTCGCTAAAATTGGTTTGGCTGATGCTATTCCAAACCCATCCGTGGGTTGCGTTATTGTTTATGAAGACAGAATTATTGGAGAAGGTTTTACCAGCCCGTATGGTGGAAATCATGCTGAGGTAAACGCCATAAACTCGGTTAAAGACCACTCATTTTTAGCTAAATCTACGCTTTACGTGAGCCTTGAGCCTTGTGCACATTTTGGAAAAACTCCACCTTGCGCCAACCTAATTATTGAGAAGAATATTAAGCGGGTTGTAATTGCTTGTTTAGATCCATTTGCTGAGGTAAACGGTTTGGGAATAAAACGCCTCATGAAAAAAGGGGTAGATGTGAAAATTGGTGTACTCGGATACGAAGCGCGAGAACTGAATAAGCGATTCTTCACTTTTCATGAAAAAAAACGCCCTTACATTATTCTGAAATGGGCAGAAACAAACGATGGCTTTGTTGATGGATTACGAAACGATAAATCGAGTAATTCGCTCAAAATAACAGGGGGAGCTTCCAATATTTTGGTGCATAAATGGCGATCGGAAGAGCAAGCAATTATGGTTGGTAGAAACACCGCTTTGCTCGACAATCCAAGTCTTACAACAAGAAACTACGAAGGAAGAAGTCCAATTAGAATCTTGCTAGACTCCAATTGTTCAACCTCAAAAACGGCAGCAATTCTAAACTCAGGTGCTAGAACAATCGTACTAAATTCTATCAAAGACAAAACGGAAGGAACGGTTGAATATGTTCGAATGGAAAACTTAGCTGACATCAATTCCATTCTCTCTAAATTATATGATTTAAATATTCAATCTGTATTGGTTGAAGGCGGACCAACGTTACATCATTCGTTTTATCAAACCGGTAATTGGGATGAGATCAGAAGGTTTGTCTCGCCAGACTCCATTGAATTTGGAATTGAGGCAATGAAGCTAAAAATTGAGCCCAACAAAACCTACACAATAGGCGTTGATAAACTGTATACTTACCCCAAACAATGATTGCATTAGCGTTAAGTATTGCGGCCTCTTCTGTGTTGCTTGTCATCTTCAAGTATTTCGGCCGATTTAAAGTCGATACGTTTCAGGCCATATCCGTTAATTATGTTGTGGCAGCCAGTCTTGGTTTTTTACTTGCACCTGCCGCATATTCACCTGCAGAGTTGCTGGCAAAACCATGGGCAATTAGCGCCATAATAATCGGCTGTTTATTCTTGTCGATGTTTTATGTTATGGCAATCTCCTCACAAAAAGTTGGCGTTGCCATTAGTTCCGTAGCTAATAAAATGTCATTTATTATTCCGGTTGTAGCGGCAGTATTACTGTACAATGAAACATTAAGCGGATTAAGAATAGTTGGTGTTTTGGGCGCTTTATTTGCAGTTGGCATGGTCACTTTTCCGAAGCAAGGCGTTGATATTGAACGGAAGTATTTAGCTCTTCCTCTCATTATTTTCTTCGGCAGCGGACTGCTTGACACCATTTTCAACTATGTAAAAAACAACCAACTAGGAGCCAATGAAGTAGAGGTTTTCTGCGCTTCTCTTTTCTTTGTCTCAGCCGTTTTAGGCTGCACAATTGTACTTGGCATGCGACTATTTAAAGGCAAAACCCTTGCTACGAAAAGTATTGTAGCCGGAGTAGCTCTTGGCATTCCAAATTACTTCTCCATCCACTTCCTTTTGTTAGGATTAAAGGAAATGCCCGGGAGTGAGTTTTTCCCAATCAATAATACGGGAATCGTACTTCTAAGTACCTTACTTGCCATCGTGCTTTTTTCTGAAAAGCTATCTAAATTGAACTGGGCTGGAATAGTTCTTGCCCTATTTTCTATCATATTAATTGCCGCTGCATGAAATTCTGTTTAGCGATTCTTATATCACTATTCTCCTTTTTGTTTCTGGAAGCTCAAAACAGGATTACCGTTATTATGGATACCAAACCAACTGGCAGCGTAATCAGAATTTCCAAGTATCTGGGAGACATGGTAATTGTCTTGGATAGTCTGCTCTATCGCGGAGAATCGGAAATCAAATTCGACTATGACCAACGATATACAGATGGAGTTTATGTGCTAGAAGTTAGCAGTTTAGAGTCCTTTCAGTTCGTTATCATGAAGCAAAATAGCCTTACAGCACATATTTACGAAAGCGGCTCTGGAATGGCTTTTAAACCAGACCATTCCAAAGAGAATGACGCTTTCAACATCATGATGAATCTATCTGATGTTTATACAATGAGCATGGATTCCATGGGATTTGCACTCAATCAGCTTTCAGATTTCGACCCTAGGAATGATGCTAAAACAGACTCATTATCCAAAGTTTATCATCGCATAGCTGATGCTTACAATAACTCCTTAGACCTATTGACAAATCTCTTTCCACAGAGCTACACTGCAGAAGTTTTAATCTTGCTGGATAAAATCCCGTTACGTACGCAAAACGCAGGTTTGAATGCACAGTTTGACAATGATGCCGCGTTTAACCACATCCATTATTTCCGTTTTATAGACTTCTCCGACCAAAGGATTCTAAGTAATCCGTTCTTATCAAACAAGATTCTAGATTACCTCTACAATTACTCCGAACGGTCTGAACAAGGCATTAAAGAAGCTATTGACAAGCTTGTTACAATGCCTAATATTCATCCAAAGGTGCAGTCGTTCATTCTTGACTTACTCATCGACTTTTTCACCGAAAAAGAAGCGGCAGAATTCATTGATCACATTAGCAGAAACTACCTAGGTAGTTGCGAATTACCACTATCTAAGGAGTCGCTTGCCAAGATTGATCAGATGGTAAAGTTCAAGCCTGGAGATCAAATTCCTGATTTCAGGTTGCCGAATCAAACGGAACATTTAGTGCCAATTAGTGGTCTTACGGGGCAATTGAACGTGATTGTATTTTGGGCTTCGTGGTGTCCGCATTGCATGCGAGAATTACCCAAGCTAAAGGACCTTTATGACGAGCTTCCTGGCAAACTTGGTGTTTACGCAATTTCTGTTGACAGTGTTAAAACAGATTGGATGAGTGCCGTGAAATCTGAAAATTTGAAATGGCTCAACGTTATTGATGATAAAGGTTGGGAAAGCGAAAACTTAAGAGCGTTTGGCGTTACCTCCACTCCATCACTTATTCTAGTTGATTCTCAATTACGATGGATTGGAAGGGCTTCTTCGTTTGATGGACTTCATGAACTGGTTAAAACGCAGTTAAGTGAGTAGTCTACACCCGTAGTGGAATTCTAACATTTCTTACTTTCCTTTGTATTGTCTCTATTACCGATTGAATGAAGAATTCTGTATTTATAATTTTTATATCACTCTTTTTTGTGACGCAAACTGGTTGTAAAGAAGACCTTGAGCAACCTGATAACGCTACAGAACCTGAGGTTATAGATGTGGCATTAGAACAAGCGCTACTTGATGCTTCGAATGGCGTTGGCACAGCTTTTTATAAGCTCCCTACCCGATTGGAAGACATTCCTCAAGACCCAAATAACCCACTTACCGCAGCAAAAGTTGAATTGGGTAAATTGCTGTTTCATGAAACAGGTTTGGCTACAAATCCAAAAAAAGAAGAAGGCAGATTTACTTACAGTTGCGCAACTTGTCATCATGTACAAGGTGGGTTTCAGGCAGGTGTGCCGCAAGGTATCTCAGAAGGTGGTTTAGGTTTTGGGCTAAGGGGTGAGGGACGCTATCCTAATCCTAATTATCCGATTGCTCAGCTTGATGTTCAACCACTCCGTTCCCCTTCTATTCTTAATATCGCTTACCAACCCAATATTCTTTGGAACGGGCAGTTTGGAGCAACAGATTTGAACATTGGAACGGAATATTCTTGGGATATAAACTCTCCTAAAGAATGGAATTGGTTGGGTTACGAGGGAACAGAAAGTCAAGCCATAGCTGGTTTGCAAGTTCACAGAATGGACATGAAACCGTCTCTCTTTACCTTATCTGGGTACAAAGAATTGTACCAAGAAGCTTTTGGAGAAGTTGAGGATGACACCCTCATGGGTTGGGTTTATTCGGGATTAGCAATTGCTGCTTATGAACGAACAGTCCTAGCAACCGAAGCTCCTTTTCAGCAATACTTAAATGGCAATAAAAATGCGCTAAGCCAAAAAGAGAAAGAAGGTGCTATTTTATTTTTCTCCAAGGCAGAATGCTACACTTGTCATAACGGACCTTCTTTGGCAAACATGGAGTTTCATGCGCTTGGTATGAGCCGTTTAAGTGGTGCCGGTGTTTACCTCACCAATTTCGAAAACCAAACTGCAAACCTTGGGAGAGGCGGATACACAGGAAACGATGAAGACAAGTACAAATTCAAAGTGCCACAGTTATATAACCTCATTAATTCAAAATTCTACGGTCACGGATCTTCGTTTACCTCGGTGGAAGATGTAATACGATATAAGAACAAAGCAATACCAGAGAATACAGAAGTTCCTGTGAGTCAATTAGCCAATGAGTTCCATCCTCTAAATCTTACTAAAACTGAAATAGAAGCTATTTCAGCTTTTATTGAATACGGACTTTACGACAGAAATTTAGAGCGATATGTTCCCGGAAGCATTCCTTCGGGCTATTGTTTCCCCAACGGTGATTACCGTTCAAGCCAAGAATTTGGTTGTCAATAAACAGAAATAGAAATGCGTAAAAAGGATAAACGATTTGACTTGGAGGGAGAAATAATCACTCTAATTTTTGAGGACAATAAGAATACTGTTCATTTCGATTATCACGTTGACATTGACGATGTTGATTACAGCATAATGCTGGACCTTTACACCCGAAATGCGCGAAACGGAGCCGTGTTTTTGCTTCATCAAACACGCGGAACAAGCTCTGTTGATGTGTTGCGAAAGATGTTGACTTTTCTTCAGTCGCAACATCTGGCTGATGAGAAGTGCCCTTACACCGTTAAATGGGTTGATAGAACTGAGGCAGACAAAACTGAGCATGTGTCCTATTTTTATGAAGCCAATGAAGATGATGTGCGCGAAAAGTTCTTTTATAACAGACGCGAACAGGATTATCTCATAACGATAGAGCAGAATCCACTTTCATGACTCCTGAGGGGGATTTCAAAGCAGTTACCGCTAGTAGATAAGCCTGAAGGTGCAGTTTTCGATTCTATGCTGTGTGCTCCTGATATTCAGTAAAACGGAAAAGACTTCGCCTTTTTTCATAAGAATGAAATGGGTTCTCTTCTTAGACGGGATTGGAAACCAGAAGATGCGGCTGTAAGAGAATGGAAACACCTCTCCCCTTTCAAGAATAAACCACCATTATGCGATTAGTTTTGTATTACAGCCAATAATTCTGATTTATGGCAAGAACTTGCTAGCCGAGCGCTGACTAGAATGATGACTAGGAAATAAATTATCTTAGAGCTATGGCAACTTCAATTAATATCAAACAACAATTTTCTGTCTCGGCAACAAAGCTTTATAGCGCTTGGCTGAATAGCGCGGAACACGCTAAAATGACCGGAGGAGAAGCGGAATGTAGTGATGCGGTTAACGGATTATTTTCCGTTTGGGATGGTTACATCACAGGTAAGAATCTGTCTTTGCTTTCTGATTCTGAAATTATTCAGACTTGGCGTTCTATGGAGTTTAAAGACTCGGATGCAGATTCTGAATTGACTATCAAGTTTGTGAATAATCAGGATGGTTGTGAATTAACACTAATTCATACGGACATCCCTGATAACCAACCAGATTATGAGAAAGGCTGGGAAGACCACTATTTCGCTCCTATGCGAGATTACTTCAGCAAGTCTTAAAATAACCCTAACTGCCCTTCGTCAGAATCAGCATCTGAAGGTCCTTCGGGCTCATCATGCTCAGGTTTTGGAATCTCTGATTTCTTCGGTTTCTCTGGGGCTGGATTGGCATCGGTCGTAGGCTCAATTTCCAATGCTACCGTTGTTGTTTCTTCAGAGTCAGCGGCCTCTTCAGCTTCCTTTGGCGCATCACCGTCATCACTTGGCGGTTCTTGTACTTCAGGCGTTGGTGGCTCATACGGAATAGGATCCATCGGGTCAATCGTATTCACTGTTTCCCTTGTAAGGGTATTGCCTTTGGCTTTCAGTCCTTTTACAGCAATGAATTCCTCCACATTCACTTCCTCCGCAGTAGCTTCTTCCTCTCCTGGTCGTTTTCTGAAATTAATCTGAATACGTGGCTTCCAATCGGCAGAAACGAGCTCCAACTGATTTTCTTCTCCTTCAGGAATAAACTCAACCGCTTTACTTGATCTCTCAACCAAGAAGCGCTTAATCATATAAATCTTCTTTTCAGAATCGAAATACACTACCGAAAGAGGCTTGTCAGGATTCCATTTTTCAATGAGAATCATATCATCTTCAAACTGCGTGCTGATATCGAAACCTAGTAAGTGATATTCTCCTGTTTGTTGAACAGTTAGAATTTTGTCCTCTGGCCCAAATTCGCCCAAAAGTTCTCCTCTACCGTCAGCGTTCAACCGCTGAACAGTATCGTCAAACCAAATTTTTCTTGCTCCAAGCGTTGAAAGACCTTTCTCCTTGAATTCAATCTTACGAAGTGGGTTTTTTGAGAACGTGTTTCCTTTCGCAGCTCGACCTTTAATGGCCAATTCCGAGAAGTCGAAATCAAACTTTAACTTCTTCAATTTTGGTTTTGGACGGACGTGAATCAACACAACCTCAGCTTCTCCATTGGCATTAGCTGTAAACCATTCAACTGTACTTTTTTCAGTTCCAGCCGTAAGATCGTAATCCTTATCGCGCGTAACCGAAGTAACTGGAAAACGCTTGACCATGTAGTTGCCGCGAGCCCCATCACGGTATATCATATTATATATGGTGCGCTTGTCGTTCTTGCGAAAAACGGCAGCATGCAAAATATCCTTTCCAACGAAAACCTTGTTATCCACTCTCACCACTTTCATGTTACCATCAGCGGTAAACACGATAATATCGTCAATGTCGGAGCAGTCAGATATGAACTCATCTTTTCTTAAAGACGTTCCTATAAAACCTTCTTCGCGATTGACGTAAAGTTTCTCGTTTGCGACAGCAACACGTGCTGCGTTGATATTTTCAAACTGACGAATTTCCGTCTTGCGCTCACGCCCTTTTCCGTATTTGTCTTTGAGGTTCTTGTAATACGCTACCGCAAAATCGATTAAGTGCTCCAAGTCGTGCTTTACAGCAGTAATCTTGGCTTCTAGCGCAGCAATAGTATCGTCAGCCTTGTTGGCATCGAACTTGGAAATACGCTTGATTCGAATCTCAGTCAATCGTACAATATCCCCTTCCGTAACATCACGGATAAGGTGTTTGGTATACGGCTTTAATCCTTTATCAATAGCGCTAATTACACCTGCCCAAGTTTCTTCCTCTTCAATATCTCGGTAGATGCGATTCTCGATGAAAATCTTCTCCAACGAAGCAAAATGCCATTGCTCTTGCAGTTCACTAAGCTTAATTTCAAGTTCTCTTTTAAGAAGATCAAGTGTTTGCTGAGTACAGATTTTTAGAACATGAGATACGGATGTGAAAACTGGTTTCTCACCCACAATCACACAAGCATTTGGCGAAATACTTACTTCGCAATCTGTGAAACTGTAGAGCGCATCAATCATCTTGTCTGGCGAAATTCCAGTGGCAAGATGAATGAGAATCTCCACATCTTGTGCGGTATTATCCTCTACTTTTTTGACCTTTATTTTCCCCTTTTCGTTCGCTTTCAGAATACTGTCAATTAGCCCTGTAGTGTTTGTGCCAAAAGGAATCTCGGTAATAACCAATGTCTTGGTATCCAACTTCCCAATCCGAGCACGAACACGGACTTTACCACCTCGCTGACCGTCATTGTAATTGCTGAAATCGGCCATTCCGCCTGTAGCGAAATCTGGGTTTACTTTGGCAGTTTTTCCTTTCAATATTTGAATGGAAGCATCAATGAGCTCATTGAAATTGTGCGGCATAATCTTGGTCGACAATCCAACAGCAATACCTTCAACTCCTTGTGCCAACAACAACGGAAACTTTACTGGAAGCGTAACGGGCTCCCTGTTTCTGCCATCATAACTTGTTTTCCAATTGGTGGTCTTCGGATTGAAAACTACCTCTAGCGCAAACTTGGAAAGTCTAGCCTCAATATATCTGCCTGCGGCTGCGCGATCTCCTGTTAGCGTGTTTCCCCAGTTTCCCTGTGTATCAATAAGTAACTCTTTTTGGCCGAGTGCCACAATAGCTTCACCAATTGCCATATCACCATGTGGGTGATACTTCATACAATGTCCTGTGATGTTCGCCACCTTATTGTAGCGGCCATCTTCCAGCTCGAACATCGAGTGCATAATACGCGTCTGAACGGGCTTCAAGCCGTCCTCAATAGTAGGAACAGCACGTTCGAGAATAACGTAACTGGCGTAATCCAAGAACCAATCTTGGTACATTCCACTTACGGCAATCGCGCTCTCAACCGCTCCGTCTTCTTTTTCCTCGTTTTCGTTCGAGCCGTTCTCCTCGCTCATTTACTTCTTTCGTGCTTCAATTAATTACGGTTCAACGGTTTCTTCTTCCTCAGCTAAATCTACCTCAGCTAAATCTTTCTCAACTCTGAGATTATCAATAATAAACCCTTGCCTGTCAGGCGTATTCTTACCCATGTAGAAAGACAACATCTGGCTCAAATGATCTTCTTTTCTAATCTCTACGGGGTCTAACCGTATGTCTTCTCCAATGAAGTTTTTAAACTCATCTGGCGATATTTCTCCTAAACCTTTGAATCGCGTAATCTCTGGGTTTTTCCCAAGCTTAGCCATTGCGTCTCTTCGTTCATCCTCCGTGTAGCAATACCGTGTTTCCTTTTTGTTTCGCACACGGAAAAGTGGCGTTTGCAAAATGTATACGTGACCGTTTTTGATTAGGTCGGGAAAGAATTGCAAAAGGAACGTGAGTAACAATAGCCTGATGTGCATTCCATCAACATCGGCATCCGTTGCGATTACGATTTTGTTGTAACGCAAACCTTCTAGTCCGTCCTCAATATTGAGTGCGGCTTGAAGCAAGTTGAATTCTTCGTTCTCATAAACCACCTTTCTGGAAAGTCCATAACTGTTCAACGGCTTACCTCGCAAACTAAAAACTGCTTGCGTATTCGGGTCGCGGCTTTTGGTAATAGAACCAGAAGCTGAATCTCCCTCCGTAATGAAGACTGTCGTCTCTTCGGCTCGAGGTTTATTCGTATCGAAATGCACACGGCAATCGCGTAATTTCTTGTTATGCAGGCTGGCTTTCTTAGCTCTGTCTCGAGCCAGTTTCTTAATACCCGAAAGCTCCTTTCTTTCTCTCTCTGCCTGCTGAATTCGCTTCAATAAGATTTCAGCTATAGCTGGGTTCTTATGCAAGAAGTTGTCAAGTTCTGTTTTAAGAAAATCACCCACAAACGCCTTCATCGAAGGGCCATCTGGACCAACATTATGGGAGCCAAGCTTCGTCTTTGTCTGACTTTCAAAAATAGGCTCCATCACCTTTACAGAAATGGCTGAAATGATTCCACTTCTCACATCACCAGCATCCAACTGTTTTCCAAAGTGAGTACGAATGGTTGTCACAATTGCTTCGCGAAAAGCACCTTGATGCGTTCCGCCCATGGTTGTGTGCTGACCGTTCACAAATGAGTAATATTCCTCTCGCGAAGAATTCCCGTGTGTGATTGCAACCTCAATATCATCTCCTTTCAGGTGAATAATCGGGTAACGGATATCGTCATCAATCTTAGCTTCAAGAAGATCCTTAAGACCATTCTCAGAATACATTTTCTCACCGTTGTAAAGAATTGTAAGCCCCGGATTGAGGTAACAATAGTTCCACAACATCTTCTTCACATGCTCATCTCGGAATTTAAATCCTTTAAAAAGCGTTTCATCAGGCTCAAAATAAGTGAGCGTTCCCTTCCTAGAA
>JBLHEU010000072.1:0-13959 GCA_047614525.1 Bacteroidia bacterium
AATTCACAAACTTCGAGGGCGGACTAAATATTCCATTTATGGTGAGATGGGATGGAAAAATATATGCTGGAGAGGAATATAAGAACCCCGTTATTTCGATGGATATCTTCTCAACAGCTTTGGAGCTTGCAGGTGTTAACAAGATTGAAAGCAGAACAACAGATGGCGCTTCTCTCCTACCCGTTATGCTTGACTCTAGTACAAATCCGATTCATGAAAGGCTCTGCTGGCGCTCTGGTTACAACCGCGCCATTCGTTTAGGGAATTGGAAACTGATTACCGACGGCCTAAGTGGAAACCATGCTTTGTATGACCTTTCTAAAGACAAAGAGGAACAAAACAACCTTTACAATTCGGAACCTGAGATAGTGAAACAATTACAGTTACAGCATGCCGATTGGGAATCTGAGATGAAAGACCCGAGTTGGCCAAGAGTAATGGATTACCGTTGGTGGGATGGCGATAAGCCCTATTACTTTCCGCTTTAACTAGTTGGCATCAATCACCTGACCTGTTCCTGAGATGTTTTCGATTATTGTAGGATAACCGCGATAATAAACATCCGCCTGCCCAGAAACATTTACTTCTAGGTTTTGTGAAACCGTGGTTTGGATTAATCCAGCCCCAGAAACATCCACTACGGCATTTCTACAAACTGCATCGTATCCAAAATAACTACCAATTCCTGAGAAGTTGCAATTCATATTCTCAATCGTATCAAGGGCAGTTAACCTCACTTCTCCTGACCCAGAAATATTCACAAACACTTCTTCAGCCATCAAATTGGCTACGTTAACCTCGGCATCGCCAGAGATTAGAATAAATAACGAATCGGTTTTCATGATATCCTCAACCCAAACTTCGCCCCCCTGCCGCAAGTCAACCACTTTGAGTGTATCAACCGTGATGAAAATCTTGAAGTGGTCGATATCATCGATGCAGGTTTCATCAAAATCAATGTAAAGCAGTTTCGCAAAAGGGTCTATGTGAAACTGTAAAGCATGAAACATATTTTCCTCAGATTCTACAACCACCGATTGTGTAACTCCTTGATTGATATATATCTGTGGCGAATTATAAACTCGGATTTTCTGAAATGGAGATATGTGATAATCCCACTGAGTAATTGGGCCACTTACTTGAAAGCAAAACAAACCACCACAACCACCCAACAGTAGTACGCTAGCAATAAGTATGGCTCTAAGATGTAATCCAACTCCTTTCATAGGGACTAAATATCAGTAATTGAGATTTATTGAAGAAAGAAGTTGCTGAAATAGTACGCTTTAAGCCGGACTAGAAACACCTACTTCCGCAGTATTAGTTAGAATTGGAGTTGAGTTGGCATACGCCTGAGCTTCAAAATAATCTCTTGCAAGCCGCAGGTTCTTGCGATTAGCCTTATTGAAGAAGTCCCAAGCGTCTCCAAGAAAGGGGACCAGACCAACTCCAAAGTCTAGGGCAATGTTTCCAAACATTTTCCAAACCAAACGCTTTGGCATTCCTGCAGATGCAAGGCTTTTTAAAATGAGACCAGAGATTACGAAAGAAACCACATCTCCAACCCAGGGAATAAGACCGATTATTGGGTCAAGCCCAAATCGAAAATTTAAGAATGGCACTTTAAAAGCTTCGTCCATCCAATGAACGAGCTTTTCGGCATAAAGAATTTCTTTGGGAATATTGGGTTCAATCTTGTGCATACCTGATAAACGTACAACATTGTAACATAATTGTTCAGACTAGGATTCTCGGTCCGTCAATTTAGGATTGTAGTTTGCTGGAATCTTAGCCGTCATATCCTTATAAAATTCTTCGATGTATTTGAAATCCGCAGCTTCATCATCGGTTGGATAAAACACCTCGCCCATTCCAACTTCCTTCTTTCCAAAATCCATGTAAGCAAGAACTATAGGCACATTCGCTGCTTTAGCGATATAATAGAATCCCGTTTTCCAGCGTGGCATCCATTCTCGGGTTCCGTCTGGTGCAATTGTGAGAAAAAAGCTATCTGTATTATCAAAGAAGGCAGCTGCTTGCTGCACCATATTCTTGCTCGCCTTTCTATCAATAGGTACTCCACCTGTAGAACGAAAGATAAAGCCCATAGGCCCTTCAAAAAGTGACTTCTTCGCTATAAAACGAGCGTTTAAACCGGTTTCGTACCAGCCGCCAATTCCTACAGGAAAATCTTCTTTTGCCGTATGCGGAGTAGCGATAAGAACCGCTTTTTTCAAATCTTTTGGTGGTAGAGACACCACTTTCCAAGACCCAATCTTGAACCAAAGAAAATTAGCTAGCCAATAAAAAAATCGTCCCATGTTTTGAGTTTATTTATTGCCAAATGTAAGTACCTCCAACAAATCATCAGTTGATGGGTTTCTCACCATATCATTAAACTATTTTTACCTCATGACACAAGGTGTAACAGGCATAGCATATCCTCGGGCAGCCCTCATTGGAAATCCATCAGATGGATTTGGAGGAATGACAATCGCTTTCGTATTCAGTGATTTTAACGCTCAGGTTACTCTAAAGGAACATAAACGTATTGAAGTTCTGCCGGGATTGGTAGACCATTTAAACTGGGACAATCTCGAAGATTTTCAGAAATCCGTTAGTTCTATGGGCTACTACGGTGGCTTGAGATTGCTTAAGGCCACACTTCTTGTGTTTATTCAGCATTGTAATTTCAACAAGATTCCGTTGCATAAAAAGGGGTTTCAGTTGAGCTACACCACCAACATTCCTGTTTTGCTTGGCCTTTCTGGTTCTAGTGCTATTATCTCGGCCTGCTTAAGAGCACTTGGGATTTGGTACTCCGTTAAGATGGAACCATGGCTTTTGGCTAACCTCGCTTGGCAGGTTGAAACCGAGGAGCTAGGAATTCCTGCTGGTTTACAAGACCGCGTGGCTCAGGCTTATAATTTCCCTGTGTTTATGGATTTTGATAAAAGCCATTTCAACACAAATCCGCACGGCAAGTATGAGAAGCTGAAACGGCCTATTAAGAACGTATACATAGCTTATTCAGATACGCTGGCAGAAGGTTCTGATGTTACCCATTCTAACTTACGAGAACGTTTTGAAGCTGGAGATTCGCAATTACTAGAAGCTGTTGAGACTTGGAAAAGTTTAACCCTAGAATTTAAAGGTGCGCTTGAAAAAAATGACTTCGAGAAAATGAACGAATGCATAAATGCCAATTTCGACTTGAGGAATGAGATTTGTGAGTTGGATGCGAGTCAAGTAAGCCTAGTAAGACTGGCCAGAAAATCAGGCGCAAGTGCTAAGTTTTGTGGTTCTGGCGGAGCCATTATAGGGTTATACAAGGACAGTAAGATGCTTTCTAAGCTTAAAAAAGACCTTAATTCAAAAGGAGTGAACATACTTCTTCCGGAAATCGTTTACTCGCCATGAAGGTTAGAAAAGCAGTAATTCCAGCAGCGGGTTTTGGAACCAGAATGCTGCCTATAAGCTCTGTTGTTCCTAAGGAGCTGTTACCTGTTTGCGGACGTCCAGTAATTGAATTCGTAGTTAGAGAAGCAGTTGAGGCAGGAATTGAAGAAATCATACTCGTATTAAGCGAAGGTAAAGAAGCGGTTGCTGATTATTTCAAACCCAACAAAAAGCTTACAAAGCACCTATTACAACACGGAAATCATGCTGAGCTAGCTGTACTAGAACGTATTTGGGATTTAGCCAAGATTACCGTGGTTTATCAGAATGAACAAAAAGGATTAGGTCATGCCGTTCTTTGCGCAAAAGAAGCTGTTGGCAACGAACCGTTTGCCGTTTTACTTGGCGATTGCATTATTGAAACCGAAGATTGCGATTCTTTCACCAAGCAACTTACCAAAAGCTTTCATGATTATGGAGCATCTGTTGTTGGACTAGAAGAGGTTGAAAAAAACGAAGTATCTAGGTATGGGATTTTTGAAGGACACACCATCACTGGAAATATACTAAATGCCCAACGTTTAATTGAAAAACCAGCAGTAAACGAAACCGACTCTACCCTAGCCTTTTGTGCACGTTATGTGTTTCAGCCAGATATATTCCCATTGTTAGAGCAAACTAAGAAAGGCACAAACAACGAGATTCAACTGACAGATGCCATGCAGAAATTGGTTGAAACCAAAGGAATGAATGGCTTCAAATTAGAAGGAACTCGTTACGACATTGGAAACCCGAAAGGACTTCTTTACGCCAATTTGAGCCTTACCAATTGTGGAGACAAATAAGATTCCTCGGCCCTTCATTGTTCAAGGAAACAGAAGGAATTAAGATGGCTACTTGTTTAATCTGGTTGATGTATAGATGATTGGATTATGGAGAACTAACACAAATGAAGCTAGACGCTTTCTGTAATCAGCTAAACAAAGGTTCTCAAATAACAGACCCTACATGTTTACTCTGCTTCCGTCTTCTTTAAATACTTGGCATCTAAGTAGAAGGTGCCAAACGGAACGAGCGAAGCCAGAAAGACCATTATGCTAAAGCCAATTTTCCATTTGTAATGAATGGCACAAGCCAAACCTAAACCGCAATAGACCATAAACAGCATTCCGTGGCCCATACCTACATAGTAGTTAGGCTCTAGCATCCCAAGCACATATTTCAGTGGCATGGTAACAAAAAGGAGTAAATAACTGATGCCTTCTAAAATGGCAATGGTTCGGAAGGCTTTTAAGAGTGTCATAATAGAATGATAATGTAGTTGATTCGTTTAGTCAATAAAGGTTAATCTGATTGGTTCTTGGCAAGTTTTGCTTCCAATTTTGCTAGTGTTTTGGTTGTATCCTTAAAGTGACTATCCGCTTGTTTACCCAAACTATTGTTAGATAGAGTCACCCTCTCCGCCTTAGGCAGAAGAGTCTGTTGCTCCATGATTGCAGATGCTGATACACCTGAAGTGCACAGTATGACCACATTCTGCTGGTTTTGGCCATGAAAGCGGACAGTCATTTCAACCTTTTCATTCTGAACTATAGTAAACTGCCAAACGCTCTATTTTCTATATACCTTAGTATATGCTGGTTTTTCTTTTTGAATTACATCGCTAATTGCATCCCAAAGTGCAATCCTTTTCTCTAATGATTGCTTTGCTACAGTTAATGTTTCGTTCCATTTTTGGTCGTCCTTGCCACAAAGTTCCGATACCATTTTAAGCGATAAAGGTCCGTGTTCGTCACCATCTAATTCAATGTGTCGCTGCAGATAATATGTTAGTTTGCTGTAGGATTTATTCTCAGAATCTGATTTTTTGAGAATTTCAATAAACATATCGGGAATAACATCTTCTCGCCCGAATGTAAAAGCAGAAGCTACAAGGTGCGGCTTATTTGTTTCAATAATTGAAAATGAAAACTTCACAAAATCAGCTACTCTTTTATCAATATTTATTTCGTTCAATGAGTAATCAACTGGATTTCCAGATTCTATAAGTTTTATAAAATTCTTTATTTCACTGGTCCTTGCCGTTGCTTGGGACATTGCGTCCAAATACATTTCAAAATGACTTTGAGCTTCACCTAACTCATTAATATCACTTTCTTCTCCATGAACAATTTCGTTTATAAACCTTGAAAGTGTTGCGTTTTTTGAAGGAGTCCAAGGTGTTTTAACGTTTGTAAGATTTATTTGGAGGTTCTTTAAAAGTGACATAAAGTCCCAAACGGCAAATACATGATTCTCCATAAATGTTTTAATGTCATCTACGGTTCTTAAACTATCATAGAGTTTATGATTTTGTAATTGACTTCTTAGTTCAGAAATTTCATTTTCGATATGTTGTATTCTAGTCATCCTGTTTTACTATGCTTCGCGTGTTTACCATTTCCCCGTACTTACCTCCGACTCTGTTATTCATTGGATAGGTGTATGAGAAAGTCTCCCTTTTTTATAACAACAAAATTAGTGCTTTAGTTCCTCGGTCACTTCAAGTGGCTTGACCAAATAGTGTAAATATTGAGAAGTGAAGCGCTGTCGTTCCCACAGTTGTCGATACAATTTTAGTTGATAGTCACTCAAACTAAATTGGCAGGTTTCAGAAACCTAATGGGCCTCAATTTATAGTACACGCCAACCCAATACGGATGCTTTTCAATTCGGTCATAACTTAAAAGCATGGCCCAAGATTACCAGCTAATTGGCCTATAATCTTTCAGGAATTTACCAGTCCAATGTTTGCCGGTGTTTATCCCATCAAACAATGGATCCATTACTCTGGCAGCTCCGTCAACAATATCTAACGGGGGTTGAAAGTCATGAACTTCTTCTTTCCTTTTTGCTAATTCAATAGGGTCTTCATCGGTTACCCATCCGGTATCTACGGCATTGGTAAATATGCCATATTTGGCAAAATCTCCAGCCGAAGTAAGGGTCATCATGTTCAATGCAGCTTTAGCCATATTGGTATGTGGGTGGCGTGCTTCCTTGTGATATTTATGGAATTTACCTTCCATAGCCGAAACATTTATGATGTGTTTCATACCTGTGTTTTCCCTTTTCATAAGATGAACCAAGCGGTTGCATAATACAAAAGGAGCTACAGAATTTACTAGCTGCACCTCTAACATTTCGTTGGTATTAATCTCTCCTAGCTTTAATCTCCAGCTGTTGGTCTTTCTCAAGTCAACTTGTTGCAAGTCAGCATCCATTTTACCAGTCGGAAAAACCTCATCTGTGGCTAAAGAATGATCAACGGTGTAGGCAATTTGAGAAAGTTTGGCAGAAGCACTCAGGCCAATGCCCACTTGTTTTTTATTCCACGAAACAGGTAGATTTTTGTCCTCATCTTCTAGATTAGAACTGATTATACCTAGTTCTCGCAGACAAGCTTCATGATCGGATAAAACATTTCTTACCGAAGGATGCAATTCAGAAATGGTACAATCTTCCTGTTCTAACATGTGCTTATAGAAACCTGCTGGGCGTCTTACAGTCTGTGCTGCATTATTAATCAGCACATCCAATTGGTCGTATTGTTGTTCGATATAATTGCAAAATATCTCTACACTAGGAATGTGCCTCAAGTCTAATCCGTGCACTTTAAGGCGATTCCCCCATTTATCAAAGTCAGCCTCTTTGGCATATCGCAAAGCAGAATCTACTGGGAATCTGGTTGTTGCAATTACCGTGGCTCCGGCCCGTAACATCATTAGTGTAATGTGATAGCCAATTTTAAGCCGAGAACCTGTAACCAGCGCAACTTGACCTGTTAGGTCTGCCGTTTGAAAACGCTTGGCATAATTAAAGTCGCCACAGCCTGTGCACATCGTATCGTAAAAGTGATGCAGCGTTGTAAATAGCTCTTTACACACATAGCAATTGCGCGGGGCAACTGATGTCTCTGTCCGTTTCACCGCTTCAGCTGTTGGTGCAATCATTTTGGGCGCTATAAAAACAGCTGCTTCTCTAGCACTTCGTATGCCTGTTGCATTACGCGCATGTTTGTCCTTTTCTGCCGCTTTTCTCTTGGCAATTTTCCTAGAGTTTTTACTGCGTTTCTTAAACTCATCTTTAAGCGGTCTTGACAGTCGTCCGGCTTGAATCATAAGTTCAATTCTTCGCTCTTTCGGAATCTCAAAGATTTGATCGGTGTCGCTGTTCAATGCTTCCAAAATGGATATACATTGATCAATTTGATCTTTACTTAATTGAACTTTTTCTTTGTCCATTTTTATTGATTCCATTTTAAGCTTTTTGCCAACGTTGTACCGCTTCGAAAAATAGGGTTTTAACCACTTCGTTCTTTCGACCGAAGCCGAACTTTGCATAACGTGATACAACTGACTGACGTACGTTCGCCCTAGTTTGTGTTGGTGGTGTTGTGTAATGTTTTTTCGTTTTCCTGAATAACCCTCGTACTCGACAGTAAGTCGTGGAGTCCAAATGGCAACAATAGAAATGATAAATGATCTACAGGAATCAATCTGAACAATGTTCGTAGTACCACTTTGCCCAATCCTGGACGGTTTCCGTATTTTCCGATAACCAAGTTTCCCGTTATTTTTTTCGCCAGCGTTTTTTGAAAGAAGTGCTCACTAATGATGTAATACCCGGAATAAGATGTCGCCAACGCAATACTAAGCATCAAGTCATAAACTCCACTCGATTTAACTTCTCCTTCGTGTAGCCAGCCTGCAATCAGTATTGCGACAAACCCTAACAGAAACCAAATAGCCGTAATCGTCCACGTGTCGATGAAAAAGTGGGTCACTCTCTGTTTCAATGTAGCAGCTGTTACTCGTTTCGTTTCCATTTCAAAATAGCACCCAACCTCTTTTCATTTACGCACTAAGATTTCGGGACGCGCCAAAATATTACACAACGTTTCTACACCTACACAAAATAGGGCTTTAATACCTGCGTCCTTCATGGAGTTTACCCAGAGCTTGGTAGCAGGACAGCCTACACTGTTTTGGAGGAAGCTTACAGTCAAAAAAACAGGACATGATTACTCATCAACTTTATTCCTCAAATCAATTAGAATCTTGGGCTTGCGTTCATTCTCATTGAACTTAAGACGGTTTATTTCATCATTGCTTGAAAGAATTAAGCGAGGTTTTACACGCAGTTTACCGCTTAGTTTATCCAATACATTAGAAACCGCATTTTCTCCATGCAACACGGCTTTTACAATCACTTCGTCTAAACCGTTTTCATCGGAATGTAGTTCAACCACAAAATTATTAACCTCAGAAATGGAGCTCAGCTCATCAATTATCGCATTCGGGTAAAGCGATGTTCCTTTCAGCTTCACCATTTGCTGCTTTCGGCCAATCACAGGTCCAAGTCTTGGGGTAGTTCTTCCGCACGCGCACGGATCATCATAATAATGACAAACATCTCCTGTCCTAAACCGTAAAACAGGCGTGCCGTTTACTCCCAAAGGAGTAACCACCACTTCCCCACTTTCACCATTTTTTACTTGGCTTCCTTCATCATTTAAAACCTCAGCAAACATGAGTTCTGGCTGAATATGTGCTCCGTTTCCAGCTTCGCATTCTGTAAAAGCAGTAGCCATTTCTGTACTGGCGTAGGTAGAAAACAACTGAACATTCCATTCGGAAGTAATTCTATCTGCTAGAAAATTAGGTTTGAGGTCTTTATCCCGAACTGATTCTCCAATGCAGATAATCTTCTTTACGCTGCTCTTATTTGGGTCAATGCCATTATCAATCGCGTACTTAATTAGGCGAGGAATAAAACTTGGCACAGCAACAAGAACCGTTGGCTCAAACCGTTGAATACTTTCCCATTGCAACTGCAAGGCACCAGGCCCCGAACGAATAATTCTAGCACCTAACTCGTTTGCACCAAGCACGTAGGCAAGGCCTGCCATAAAGCGCTTGTCAATGGTGGTAAGCAACTGAAATGTGTCGGCCTTGGTGCAACCTGCTAGTACATAAGAACCAGCTTCGTTTACACCCAGTCTATTAAGGTCTTTTTGGGTGAGATAGATGGCCACAGAACCGCCTAATGTGCCCGAGGTTGTGACGATATCCCTCACTTCTTCCATCTTAACGGCAAGGAAATCTTCGTTTCTACTGGCTATATCGTCTTTCTCTGTAAACGGAAAATTGGTGATGTCCGACAACTCTTCCAACTCAGTAGCCTCTGGACCGGCCCATACCAGTTGGTCTTTATAATACCAGCTGTTCTTTTTCAAATACTGAACGTGCTCATTCAGCGCTTTCAACCAATAAGTATCACGCGCCAATGCGCTTGTTTCAATCTGTTTTAATGGCATGCTTCTAAGTTCTGCTCAATCTTATTTCGTTCCTGTTTAGAGGCTACTTCTTTACTCAAACTCAAATTATAAAACCTTTCGGCCCTCTCCAATTCTTCACGTTCAAGATAATAATCTCCCAACATGAAATAAGTAACGTAACTCTCAGGGTTACTCTTTATAAACTCCGCTTCCAATGCTTGGTTCCACTCAATCTCTTTTCCCAGTGCAATGTTGTCAAACAATCGGTTTTTCAACTCCTTATAGCGCAAGAAGCGCGTGTAAGATTGTGATGCTAGAAAGTCATCCGCAGGAATATTTAGAGAATCTATACGGATGGTAGATTCAATAGATGACGGTCCGTGAAAAACTTCATTTAAATCATAGCATAGAAATTCGCCCAACTGAAACGGATTAGTGCTAATCCAGAGTAATCGTTTTTCTGGTTGAAACACCACTCCATGATGCGCTAAAAGCTGATTGATGGCTTTTGGGTTTCCCATTCCAAGATTAGCATCGTCCAAGCCTTTTTGGTTGCGTAAAATCTCAACAGATTTATTCGTATTCACAGGGAAATTAGCTTCAAGCAATTGATTCAACCGGTTGAACCTGTATTTAGAATCTGAATTTTCAATGTTCTTAAGGTTGATAGAGTCTTTACTGAACACTTCACTTTGGTAATGATTGGTGCAGGTAAGTCTAGCGTTTTCCGGTCGGTAGATATCAATCTTGTCTGGCGATTTTTCAATGATGGCGGCAGCTTTATCATCCGCGGAGGCAATCAACAGGGATTCAGAGACAAACGTCTCGCGAGATTTGGCAATTACGTAAGCCTCATCAATCGTTCTGGCGTACTGCAAAATTTCTCGGGCCAGCAGAGAAATGGGTGTTTTTGCACCCGTTGGAACAGAACTTTTAGCCGCGTTAAGTGTGACGGTTAATCCGTGCTCATTCATGCCAGAAACAATGCCCATAAAACCAGCCCAAGTAATGCTTGCAAAGGCATAGCCGCTATCTGGTTGCATGAAGAGTATAATCTTCTCTTTTGAAAAACCATCTCCCATGTAGAAATCGAAATTGCGACCAACCACTAGGCTTGAGTCTTCTGAATACTCATTCCAAACTGCAAAACTTGAGCATCCTACAATACTCAAATCTTGTAAAGCATGGCCTATATCGTGCGCAGCATGGTAGTTTAGAATTCTGCTGTACTTATCGCCAATAAAATCGTAATCATCTGAAAAGGATTGCGACACTCCGTAAATCTCCTTTTGTAATTCTGAACTTACATGCTCTGGCAGATCTCTATTGAACCAAACTACTCCGTATTTCAATGTTTTTAAGAACGATTCTGAGGGTATCAACTTTTGAATCTGAGCAATAAAACTTACTTCCTGAGATACAATTTGCTTCTCGGCCAATTGGCCAAAAATCACACCTCGTTCATACGGGGCTCCTTCTATGTATGCCTCCCAGATTCCGTGTTCGTTTTGCCCAAAGAAATTTCTTCCGTAGTAGTCATATCCCTCTTGTTTAAAACTGTTTTCATAAGGTACATCGCTAATCTCTGGCGGGTCTAACGCTAAAGAATGAAGCACAACCTGAAGCGTTATCCAGCCGATAGCTAGGATTAGAATCAATCCAATAAATATGTTTTTAATCAGCTTCATTTAACAAGCTCAAAGTTAGCCGACTTCGACCCTATGCCAAAACGGTTCAACTGGTTACTTTTGCCACCGACAAAAAACGGGTAAAACAATAGAATATGAGTAGTTGGATTGAAATACCAGGAAATAGTGATTTCTCATTAGCAAACATTCCTTTTGGGATAGGTAAAGCTGGTGGTAAAACCTTTGCCGCAACACGAATTGGCGATTCGGTCATTAACCTAAGTGCACTGGACAATGCTGGGTTATTTGATGGATTAAGTTTACCAGATGGTGTTCTCACCCAACCAACGCTAAATGATTTTATCGCGTTAGGAAAGTCCGTTACCAACCCTACTCGGACAAGAATTCAGGAGCTATTTAGTGCTGATAACAGCAAAATCAGAGACAACGAAGCATTGCTAAATGACGCCATTATGGCGCTTGATGAGGTGAAAATGTTGTTACCTGTTCGTGTTGGGGACTACACCGATTTTTACAGCAGTCGCGAGCATGCTACAAATGTTGGAACCCTATTCCGTGACCCTGCAAATGCGCTTTTCCCAAACTGGCTACACTTACCTGTGGGTTATCATGGTCGCTCTTCTTCTATTGTTGTAAGCGGAACTCCAATCCATCGCCCAAAAGGGCAAACGAAAGCAGATAATGCTGACGTTCCTTCTTACGGACCTTGTCGCCTACTCGATTTTGAATTAGAGATGGCTTTTATTGTAGGAAAGTCTAATAAACTTGGGACTTCGGTTTCTGTTGAAAATGCTGAAGACCACATTTTTGGAATGGTTGTGTTCAATGATTGGAGTGCAAGAGATATTCAGAAATGGGAATATGTGCCGCTAGGGCCATTCCTAGGTAAAAGTTTTGCTTCATCTATTTCTCCATGGATTATTACCATGGAAGCGTTGGAGCCGTTCAGAACACCAAGTCCTAAACAAGACCCAAAAGTTCTTCCTTATCTAGAGATGAAGAAAGAACACAACTTTGACATCAATCTAGAAGCAATTATTGAAACTCCGAAGGGAGATGCTAAAACTGTTTCTAACTCCAACTTTAAGTATATGTATTGGAGTATGGCGCAGCAATTGGCGCATCATACCGTTAACGGTTGCAACATGCAGGTTGGAGATATGTGTGGTTCTGGAACCCTTTCTGGCCCTACTCCAGAAAGCTACGGTTCTATGCTTGAGATTTCTTGGAAAGGAACCAAGTCTGTTACTATGCCTGATGGAACTGAACGGAAATTTCTTCAGGATGGAGATTCTGTAATTATGAAAGCTTTCTGCGAAAAGGATGGAAATAGAGTTGGATTTGGAGAAGTTAGAAGCAAGGTTTTATCTGCGGTCTGAGTTTGAAAGAAGCTGCCAACTGTCTTAATTGTCAAACTCAGCTTAAAACTGAAGATAAGTTTTGTCCAGCCTGCGGACAGGAAAACAAGAACCTTAGAATTGGTTTTTGGGACCTTATAATCGAATTCCTTTCAAGCAATTTCAATTTTGACACTAAGCTTGGAAGAACTCTCGTTGACCTTCTCCTTAAACCCGGCAAGATTACACAGCAATTTGTAGCTGGGAAACGCGTACGTTACGTGAAGCCGGTCCAGATGTACTTATTCGTCTCATTTGTGTTTTTCCTTTTACTAGGATTGGACCCTGCCTCTTTCGTAAACAAGAATCCCGCAAGCACGGCTCAGGTTGAGCAACTGAATAATTCTGGTATAGCCGAAATAAACATCAGCCAGGGAGAATTAACAGCTATTTCTGATTTAATTGGTTCTGCAGACCCAAACAATGGTGCTGAAATTGACTCCGTTCTATTGAAACTCGGAGTAACGGAAATAGCCTCTTGGGAGCGCCATGTAATGAAACAGGTTATTCGGAGCATGAAGCCAGAAAACGAATACCAGCTTACAAAAGAGATTTACGCGAACCTTTCAATTAGCATGTTTTTTCTTCTTCCATTTTTTGCTGCATTGATATGGTGGTTCACCAAATCGGTTGCTCCGTTTTATATGGATGCACTTATTTTCTCACTTCACTTTCATTCGGTAGCATTCATTCTGTTTTCACTTGACGTGCTGATTGGGTTTGTGACAGACGCAACACTTGTTACTAAGCTTATACTGTTCTCGGCCATGGTCTATTTGATATTGGCCATGAAAAGAGTTTATAGCCTGAAATGGCGGAGCAGTATTGGTAAAACACTAGGAATTACAGCCATTTACTCAATAGTGCTCGGTTTCACATTTAGTGGAATTCTCATATTGAGTTTCCTGATTTATTAGCATAAAAAAAGCCGTTGAACTAAACGCTCAACGGCCAATCAATTAAAAAACTGCGAGAATTACTCTGCTGCAGCTTCTTCAGCTACTTCTTCAACAGCTTCTACAGCTACACTGTCAACAACAGCAGCAGCTTCTTCAACTACTTCTTCTACTTCCGCAACTACTTCTTCAGCAGTTTCTTCAGCAGCAGCTTCTTCTTGAGGGGCTGATCCACATGCAACAAAAGCAGCACATGCGATTGCAACGATAACGTTGCCAAATAATGTAGATTTCTTCAT
>JBLHEU010000073.1:0-13818 GCA_047614525.1 Bacteroidia bacterium
TTGGGAGCATGGTTTTACGCCTACACAAAATGGGAGTGATTAATCTTCGCGATTCTTATCTGTTCGGCATTTATCAGCGGTACAGCGCGGTAATTGTAGAAGAGGTTTCTGACCGTGTGGTAGTAAATGTGCTTGATGGCGTACAGGAAGAATTGAAGCATGGCACACCAGTAGTGAGCCGCATTATTTTAGAGGTCATCCGTCCGCAAAAAAAGGTGTTGGTAGAGTGGCTTTCTAGCCGAATAACCTCGGCCAGCGAACAACATTACGAGCGTTATCAAGAACAATTACGAGCTTACGTAAACCGCAAAGTCGCCAATGCGGTACGCAACAATTCTGAGGTGCGCGATATTGCAAGTATTCCACTTGTGGGAAGTACAATTACGGGGAAGTTGGAGAAAGCAGTAGCTGAAATAACGTATTCGGTTATAGAGGGAATAATGCTTGATTTAAGTAGCGAAGAGAACTCTAAAGTAATTAGCGAATTGGCTGATGTTACCATGGATATGATGCTATTACAGGAGGAAGACGAGGAACTAAACCGAATGAGCGTTGAGATGATAAACCAGAGTATCGACATTATTAAGGAACAGGTTGAGGTTAAACGCTGGCAGGAAGAAGGGAAAAACTAACAGTCGAAATTATACAGAACGGTCAAGCAAATCAGTATTTTTGTGCCTTAGGAAACCACCATGAGTGATGCTATAAAGCACGAGTGCGGAATTGCAATGATCCGCTTGCTGAAACCCCTCAGCTACTACAAGGAAAAATACGGTACGAGTTTCTACGCCCTGAATAAAATGTATCTCCTTATGGAGAAACAGCATAATCGTGGACAAGATGGTGCTGGGTTAGCCAACATTAAGTTGGATATGATTCCTGGTAAACGATACATCAGCAGGCATCGATCAAACACATCAACCCCCATAAAAGACCTTTTTGCGCACATTAATGGCCGGTTTGAGGAGGAGTTTGAAAAGCACCCAGAGCACGTACAAGACCCAGAATGGTTAAAGCAGAATTTGCCCTATACAGGCGAGTTGTTCTTGGGTCATTTACGTTACGGAACGCATGGCGGTAACACTATTGAGCATTGCCACCCTTTTCTTCGTCAGAATAACTGGATGACACGGAATTTGGTGTTGGCTGGCAACTTTAACATGACCAATGTTGATGAGCTTTTTGACCAATTGGTTGAGTTAGGCCAGCACCCAAAAGAGAAAGCAGATACGGTTACCGTGTTGGAGAAAATCGGGCATTTCTTGGATGAAGAAAACGACCGTTTGTATTACGATTACAAAGAGCAAGGTTATTCAAAAGTGGAGTCTACTCCATTGATTGCCGAGAACATCGACATACCAAAAATCCTAACAGAATCGGCTAAGAAATGGGATGGCGGTTACGCTATTGCAGGAATGATTGGCCACGGAGATGCATTTGTAATGCGAGATCCAGCAGGAATTAGACCAGCGTATTGGTACCAAGATGATGAAGTAATTGTTGTTGCAAGTGAACGTCCAGCAATCCAAACGGCTTTCAATGTAAGGTGGGAAGACGTGAATGAGGTTAAGCCAGGATACGCGCTTATCATCAGAAAAGACGGAACGGTTTCTCAGGAGAAATTCCGTGAGCCATTGGAAAAGAAATCATGCTCATTTGAACGGATTTATTTCTCTCGCGGTAGCGATAAAGACATCTACCAAGAACGAAAAGAGCTTGGCCGATTGGTTGTAGAACCAACCCTAAAAGAGATTGATTATGATACGAAAAACACCGTTTTTTCATTCATTCCAAATACGGCAGAAACATCATTCTACGGAATGGTGAAAGGTGTTGAAGATTACATCAACACGGTTAAGATTCGTAAGATCTTAGACGGCAAACGTTCTATTGATGCAGATGAGGTTAAGGAGATTCTAAACATGCGTGCGCGAGTTGAAAAACTCACCATTAAAGACGCAAAGCTCAGAACATTTATTACTGATGATGTTCATCGAGACGACCTTGTTTCTCACATTTACGACATCACTTACGGAACGGTTGTAAGAGGGAAAGACAATGTGGTTCTGATTGATGATTCAATCGTTAGAGGCACGACCTTACAGCAATCGATACTCAGAATTGTAGACAGACTAGGACCTAAGAAGATTGTGATTGTTTCTAGCGCTCCGCAAATTCGTTACCCAGATTGCTACGGGATTGATATGGCCAAGTTGGGCGATTTTATGGCGTTCCGTGCGGCTGTGGCGTTGCTGAAAGAAACCATGCAAGAAAACATCCTTGATGATGTTTACCAGAAAGCGCTTGCTCAGATGGATTTACCGATTGAGGAAATCGTAAACGTGGTTAAGGAAATCTACAAGCCGTTTACGCCAGAGCAGATTTCAGATAAATCTGCAGAAATCATTTCTCCCAAGGGAATAAATGCGGAGGTGAAAATCATTTTCCAGTCTATAGAAGGGCTACACTCAGCTTGCCCAGACCATTTGGGAGATTGGTATTTTACCGGAAACTATCCAACACCAGGCGGAAATCGTGTAGTAAATAGAGCCTTCATTAATTATATGGAAGGCAAGAATGTGAGGGCATATTAACGGTTTAAAATTTAAACTTTTCCTATGCCTGTTAGAGGAAATAGGTCATGGTTAATTCTGGTTGATAAAAGCTTGGTAATTCGTTAACAAGGAGGACCAAACTAAGATCAGTACCTTTGACGTTAGTTAATGAATAGAATTATTTGAAAAAGAAGAAAAAAGGAACAGGCAAAAAACGCGGCCCATCCCAATCAATTTTCCAGGAACCGATTCTGGAAACCATGCGTAAAAGTCCCGATCGGGCACTCAATTATAAACAAATAGCCAAGCGAATTGGCATTACCGATACCCAAGAGCGCAACGCGCTTGCGCAGAACCTCAATCGCATGAAGAATGAGGGCTTGCTACGAGAAGTTGAACGCGGTAAATACCGATTGAAACACATGCCTGCGCCAAAACTTATTGGCAAGGTAGATATGACAAGTACCGGAGCGGCTTACGTTACGGTTGAAGGGTTTGAGCGAGACGTTTACATCTCGCCAAGAAAAGTGCGACAAGCGCTTCCTGGAGATATTGTGAAAGTGCATGCTTACGCCAACAGCAAGGGCAACCGTGTTGAAGGTGAGATTGTGGAAGTGATAGAACGAGCTAGGGAAACTTTCGTTGGCAAACTCAGCATTAATACCACAAGTAAAGTGGCGTTTGTGGTTCCAGATAATCAGAAAATGCCGGTTGACTTTTTCATCCCATTGGGTGAAATGTTACGGGCAAATGATGGAGATAAGGTGATTGTAAAAATGACTGAATGGCCAGAGCGAGCTAAGAATCCGATTGCGCATGTAATTGCGGTTCTTGGAAAGCCTGGAGACATGGAAACGGAGATGCATTCCATCTTGGCCGAGTTTGAATTTCCACTAAGTTTTCCTGAAAATGTTGAACGGGAAGCAGCGAATATTCCGGAGGTTATTAGCAAAGCTGAAATTGCCAAAAGGCGAGATTTTAGAAAGATTACAACCTTTACTATTGACCCAGACGATGCCAAGGATTTTGACGATGCATTGTCGATTCAAAAGCTTAAAAATGGCAACTGGGAAATAGGCGTTCACATTGCAGATGTATCGCATTACGTGCAACCAGAGTCCATTTTAGATGACGAAGCGGTTAAACGCGCAACTTCAGTTTATTTGGTAGATCGGGTAATTCCGATGTTGCCAGAAAAGCTTTCGAACAAGGTTTGCTCGCTTCGACCAAATGAAGAAAAGTTGGTTTTCTCTGCTGTTTTTGAAATGGACGATAACGCCAAAGTCATTAGCGAATGGTTTGGGAGGTGCGTCATCAATTCTGATCAGCGATTTACGTATGATGATGCTCAAAATATCATTGAAGGCGGAGAAGGCCCCTTGAAAGATGAAGTGCTTACTATGCACGAATTGGCCAAGAAACTTCGGGCTATGCGCTTTGAAAACGGAGCCATTGCTTTTGAAAAAGAGGAAGTAAAATTCCGATTAGACGATAAGGGAAATCCGATTGAAGTTTACCTCAAGGAATACAAAGACAGTAATAAGCTGATCGAGGAATTTATGCTGCTAGCTAATAAGCAGGTAGCAACGTTTATTGGTAAACCCCAGCAGAGTTCTCAACCCAAAACATTTGTGTACCGAATCCACGACAACCCCGTTCAGGAACGTCTCGAAATGCTGGTAAGTATTGCCGCGCAATTGGATTACAAGGTGGAGTTGGGCCCAAGACGGATTGTAACCGATTCGCTGAATAAACTGCTAGCCGATATCAAAGGAAAAGGAGAGGAGAATATGCTTAGTACCATGGCAATTCGTTGCATGGCAAAAGCGGAGTATAGTACGGACAACATTGGCCATTTTGGTCTTGGATTCGATTATTATACGCACTTCACTTCGCCAATTAGACGGTACCCAGATGTAATGGTTCATCGCCTTTTACAGCGGTATTTAGATGGCGGAAAATCAGCCTACAAAAAGGATTATGACGAGCTGTGCTTGCATAGTTCGGAAATGGAAAAGAACGCCACACAAGCGGAACGCGCGTCAACCAAATACATGCAAGCAAAGTATTTGCAAGACCATATTGGTGAAGAGTTTGAAGGCCTGATTTCTGGTGTTACCGAATGGGGAATTTTTGTGGAGATAAAAGCGAACAAGTGTGAAGGCATGATACGTTTGCAGAATCTCCCAGACGATTTCTACGATTATGATGAAGACTCAATGTCCGTCATCGGTTCTACTACGGGTAATTCCTATACATTGGGCGATGCCGTGATGGTTAAGGTTGTAAACGTCTCGCTAGAGAAACGCCAGATTGACCTTACTGTTACCGGATGGCCTGAATAAGAACATTTAAACCTACCGGGTTTTTAAAACCTGGTAGGTTTCATTCCGCATCTTTTACCTTTAACCGTATGAGCACTGATTCTTCGAATAACGACCCATTCGTTTCGGTAGTAATACCGTGTTTCAATGAGGCTGGCAATATTCAGGAGCTATACGAGCAATTAAAGCCAGTAATTACTGAGTATTCAAATCACGAAATCCTTTTTGTTGATGATGGAAGTTCGGATGAAACGGCTCGGTTGGTTGATGGACTTTCTTCGAAAGATTCGGCTGTTAAACTGATTCAACTCTCTCGAAATTTTGGTCATCAAGCCGCTCTTAAAGCTGGTTTAGATAATGCTGAGGGAGATTGCGTTATCAGTCTAGATGCCGACTTGCAACACCCTCCAGAATTGATTCCTGACCTCATTAAAAAGTGGAAAGAGGGTTACGAAGTTGTTTTCACCCAACGGGAAGAAGACCCAAATCTATCATGGATGAAACGGTCAACTTCGAAGTTCTTCTACCGCATTGCTCAAAGGCTCACATCGGTTAAAATCCACCAAGGAAGTGCCGATTTTAGATTACTTGATAAAGAAGTTATTGAGGTTTTAAAGCAGTTAGATGAGTCTTATCTCTTCATCCGTGGATTGGTGAGCTGGGTTGGGTTTAAGCAAACGGCTATCAGTTATAAAGCCAGCTATCGTTTCTCTGGAACGACCAATTACACGTATCGGAAAATGTTTTCGTTGGCCCTTTCAGGAATTACCTCTTTCAGTATTCGGCCCTTGCAATTGTCCATTATTCTAGGACTTGTAATTGCCACTTTGGCTGGGGTTTATGGCTTGTATGTAATCTACATTTTTGCCTTTACCAATAACGCCTTACCGGGTTGGGCAAGTACCACAGCGAGTGTTCTGTTTATTGGTGGCGTGCAACTTATTATGCTCGGAATTTTGGGCGAATACGTGGGTAAAGGATTCATTGAAGGCAAGCACAGACCCAACTACGTTATTCGCAAAAAGAAGAGGTAATCAATCCTGCGGATAGATGGAGAACGACATGTCGTCTAAGTAAATTGGTTCGCCTTTATCCGTACCCCAAACAAATACTTTCAATACATCGTTTGGCAGAATATCAAAATCTGGTTCAGCAACTAATGCTGTTTCAAACCATTCGTCAGAAGTCACAGAACAAGAATTAATCTCTTTGGCCCGATGCCAAAGCTGTTCCCCGTTTCGTTCAATTTGAATAAACATTCCAGCTTTGTTTCTCTCTCCTTTTGGGATGAGTGCCTTGGTTTGAAAAACCAGCTTCAATTGAGGGTTTTCGGTCACATCACCAACCCTTAAAATGATTGGCGGACTGCCCATTTGAGACGTGGAAATGGTCCATCCTAACTCCCCTGAAGATGTCTTTGCCGAAGTGTCTTTTTGATGTTCTTCGTACAACCATGCTGAGTTTGCTGATTCAAATCCGTTGAAAGAATGATAGATGGTTTCTCGCTCGCCTTTCTTCTCAAAAACATGAATGTATTCTCTCGCAAACCGATGAGATGTTTTGGTTGGAAATTGCTGTTGAATTAGCTCCATCACCAAACGATCTTCCTTTAAATTACTACCTGCATAAATAAGGTGCTCCGATGTTTCGGACTGTAGTTTTGTAATCAATTGGCTACGGTCTTCGCATTGCATTCCGTTCAAATAGTTCACGCTATTCTTTAGGCCGTCAGCGTTTAGAATGCTGTCCATTAGCATTGGGAGGTCTACCTGTAAATAGAGTTGCGTGCCCGAAGATTTCAACTGCGTTATTTGCGTTGCAAGTTCTTGGTAATACCTCAATCGTTTCTCTTCCATGGTTTCGGTTTGAGACCAATTAAACCCGAAGAAAACCAATGCGAGCAAGAGGATACCAAATGTGCCTAAGGCGGCTTTGCTATTCTTCACTTTTCCATCTCTCTTAAGGATGAAATAAATGCAAGCTCCAACAATGAGAAAGAAGATGAGATAGGAAGCTCCAAAACCTATTAATACTGGTTTGTTGTTGTACTGAAAAACCACGGTTTGTGTACCACTATTAAGTTGAACACTTGGGTAGATTCCGTTATACAGAAGTGGTTTTTTCGGTTTACCGTTAACAACAGTTTCCCAACCCGTGTAGTAGGTTTGCTGGAGCACTAGAATAGCGTCTTCAGGGCAATTCACTTTACATACTATTCTAGCGGGTTGAAAAGCGGTAATCTCAATTTGAGCAGCGGACGAATTGCTGAACAACAGAGGTTTTTCAAGACCTTCTAAATAAGCCTGCGGATGATTACGTTTAAAAAGTTCAAATCGGTCAAGTCTAAAACTGTTGAACCCATCCGATGAGATAGTTTTAGAATAGATGTTCGTGTTATGGAACAAGGGGCTCAGTTCAGGCTTGCTTTCTATGTTAGCGGAAAGCGGAACAGATAGTGAAGGAATTGGAAACCCGTCTGGCTCCTGATCAAGTTGAACTTGCAGTTTTTTGGGGTCAAATCCGCCACCAACCGTTGCATTAAAATTTAGCCTGACGGCAACAGACATCTCAATAATTACAAAACCCAATACAACAAAGGAAAGAGCAGTCTTTCGAGCACTAAAAATTCGAATTACTGCTAGAAAACAGAGAAGAAAAACGACCTGAATGGAAGCATGGCCGAATAACCTTTGGTGATAAGTATAGTCCGTTGCATTAATGCCCAAATTGAATAACTCGGTGATTTCGTTTCCTCGGTCAATCCAAGATGTAATTACAATTGTAAGTAGCGCCAGAACCACCAAACCAATTGTAAACGACAATCTTTTGAGTTGCGATTTAGGGTCTTCAAAAAGCCTCTCAAGTGCAATTCCAGCTAGAATAAGAAATGCCACTTGGCTGAAGTAGGAAAAGAAACTGGACATACGAAAGAGGTTCATTCCTGGCACATGATTGAATAAAAACTCTCTTACCGGAGTATGCGGGCCTAAGCTTGCGAAAAGGCAGAAAAGCCCAAATACCCACAAAATATTGACTTCCCATTTTTTGGCTAAAAACAAGCCGTTTAAACTTAAACAGAGTGTAATTATTCCCACATAAATATTAGCCATGGTAATGTTGGTCCCAAGAAAACTGGGATCGCCAGCTACCGAAAATGGAGCCAATAAAGACAGTAGTGCTTGTGGGGTAAGAAGCCCCGTATAGGCATCTTGGAGCGATAGGCCAGTAAGACGCTCCACTTCAGGAGAGACCTGTATGTAGGTGATGATGAGAACGGATAAGGAAAGCAACACAACGATGCCCAAAGCAACATTTCTAATCATCACCTCAACTAGTGAGTGCCGATTTTTCTTTTTGATTACACCTCCAATAAATAATGCAATGAGCAGAAAAAGAAGGATAAGACTTAAAGCTTGGTATCCTCCGGTGAGGAGTAGGAATAGAAAAAAGGAAAGCCCCCAAAGGTTCTTCCACGCCAAATTCCGTTGGAATTCTATGAAATAATAGAGGACCCAAGGAATCCAAGCTGCTGCAATAATCCCGAACATCTCTTGGCCATGACCAACAAAGAAACCGCATAGCGTGTATGCCGCTGCAATAGTAATTTTTGCGTATTCATTCTTAATGAAACGGCTTGCCAAATGGTAAAAACCAAACCCAGCTATCGTTACATAAAAAACAAAAAGGAAGTTCATTAAACGCAGATTGTATCCGCCTAATAAGCCTACAATAAAACCCTCGGGATAATAGACAGATCGCATATCGGCATGAATCGGATAACCGAGGTGCTGAAACGGGTTCCAAAGGGGGAAAACTCTGTTTTGAATGCTTTCAGCGGCAAAGAATTTCCATGGAAAGTAGCAATCCAACATGTCCCACTTAAGGGAATCCTGAAACGTTGCAATGTCCCAATAGGCCAAAACGCAAATCGTCAGTAAAAAGAAGAAGACTCCAGTAAATCGTAATAGAGACATTGGTAACCTTGGGGTGTTCAACTTAGCGTAAAAGTAAACCATACGGTTTGGCAGAATTATCTATTCTGGTAAACACAATATATCGGTCAAATAACAGTTAATTCGCCACGTATACTTTATACTTGTTACAGATGAATACCAACTTGATACACAGAATGCCACGGCAGCTATTTCTAGTTTGCATAATTGCATTGTTCAACTTCCCTCTTTTTGCTCAAGTGGCCGTAGGCCAATGGCGGGACCATTTACCGTACAGCCAAGGCGTTCAGGTTGCCGATGCTGGAGAGTGGATTTATGCCGCATCGGAAAGCGGCTTGTTCCAACATCATAAAACAGACGGAGACATTATTAGGCTTTCTAAGGTAAACGGGATGTCAGATATTGGCTTCTCTTCTATTGCTTGGAGCGATGCCAATAACACACTTGTTGTGGCCTATTCCAATACTAATATTGATCTTATACGAAATGGAGAGGTCACGAATATTCCGGATATAAAAAACAAATCAATTCTTGGATTTAAGACCATCAATGATATTCATATTAAAGATGATTATGCTTATTTAGCTTGCGGCTTTGCTGTTGTTGTGATTGATTTGGTGAGATTTGAGATTAAGGACACCTACTACATCGGCCCGCAAGGCACATCTCTTAACATACATGATGTAGCTGCTTCTGAGACAGAACTGTATGCGTGTACTGAGTCTGGCGTGTATCACGCAGATTTATCGGGAACCAACCTTGCTAATTTTGAGAACTGGACTAAGTTTACCGGGTTACCTGATGGTAAATACAACGCAGGAACTTGGTTTGGGAATAAGCTTTATGTGAATAGATCTCAAGAGGATGCCAGAGACAGCCTTTTTTACTACAATGGCTTTAATTGGAATTACTTTAATAATGTTGAAGAACAGGTAGTTAACAGTCTAGAGAGTAGCAGTGATAGGCTTTTAGTTATTTCAGAAGGTAATGTGGCAGAGTTTGACGTGGACCATCAGCGTTATCGCTTAGCATTTGATTACGGGGGCGGACTTTACGCACGTCCTAAGTATGCCACAATTGACTCTGAGGCTACTATATGGATAGCGGATAGATACAATGGGTTGATAAGACATCCAGTAAACAATAGTTTCCAACTGATAGGTGTGAACGGCCCGTCTGCTGCAACCAGTACAGGCATAAGTATTTGGGATGGTAGATGTTATGTTGCTTCAGGTAGCGTGACAACGCTCTGGGGAAATAGTTATAATTCCGCTGGTATGTACAGTTTTGTTGATGACAATTGGGAAAATGTAAGTGCGTATTCTTTTACAGAAACGCAGTCGGTTCGAGACTTCATCAATGTTAAGGTTGATCCTTTTGATAGCAAACGCGTTTACGCTGCAACCTGGGGCTGGAGTCTCTTGGAGTACTATGACAATGAATTAGTAAACTGGTACGATACCACCAACAGCTCGTTTCAGACCTTGTCTGGTAGTGCCGAAAATGTACGAGTTTCGGGAATGGAGGTGGATCGGAATACTGGCACATTATGGGTAGCAACTTCTGGTTCAGAAAAAACACTCCATGCCAAGGATCAGTCTGGTAACTGGTACGGTTATGACTTAACAGCGGTTAATAATTTCACGCTAGGAGATCTTACAATTGATGATGGTGGCCAGGTTTGGATTGTTGCGCCAAGAGGCACCGGACTTGTTGTTTTTAACGGCAACGGAACGCTAGAAAATACTAATGATGATGAGTCAATTAAGCTCAACCAAAATGTGGGAAATGGAAATTTAGCAGGTAATAACGTCTTCAGTATTGCCACAGATTTTGATGGAGAGGTTTGGGTAGGAACCGAGAGCGGAGTTTCTGTATTCTATTCTCCGGAAAGCGTTTTTTCTGGTGATAATTTCGACTCGCAACAAATCTTAATAGAGCAGGACGGATACGTTCAGTATTTGTTAGAAAGCGAATCTGTTACAGCAATTGCCGTAGATGGTGCTAACAGAAAATGGTTGGGCACTGGGAATGCAGGTGTTTTCCTTATGTCTGAGGATGGTACAGAAGAAATATTCCACTTTACCACAGAGAACAGTCCACTTTTTAGTGATAGGATTACCTCTATAGCTATTGACCACCTAAGTGGTGAGGTTTTTATCGGAACGGACAAAGGAATTATCTCATACAAAGGCACAGCAACTTATGGAACACCAGAATTTGAGAAAGAGCAGGTTTACGCGTATCCAAACCCTGTAGAGCCAGGTTATGATGGGCCAATTGCAATCAAAGGATTGGTTACAGATGCAGATGTAAAAATTACAGACGCTGCTGGTAATGTGGTTTATGCTACTAAAGCAGATGGCGGTCAGGCCATTTGGGATGGCAACAAACTAACAGGAGGTAGAGCCAAAAGTGGAGTGTATTTGGTTTTTGCCTCAAATGATGATGGCAAGGAAACTTTTGTAACAAAAGTGCTCTTCATTAATTAAAACATGATCATTACCTCGCAGGGCATTGTACTTAATACCGTGCGGTATTCAGACAGCTCGGTGATTGCCAAAATCTATACTGAGGCTGCTGGCCTTAGATCCTTTATGGTTAGGACTGGCAAAGGCAAATCAGCCTCGCTAACTATGAGTTTGCTGCAGCCGCTTACACTAGTTAGCCTCTCGTTTGATAAGGATAGAAAGGGTCTAAGAACGCCCCGTTCCTTTGAGAGATCCGTAATTCTAAAATCCATCTCTTTCAACACGCTCAAAACCTGTGTAGCCTTGTTTATGGCGGAGGTTGTAATGAGGGCTATAGGTGAAGAGGAAACGAACACCAAGCTGTTTTCCTTTCTCAGAAACGCTATCATTTTACTCGATGAGGAGACAAATTCTGTAAACAACTTTCATCTCAAATTTATGATTGAATTCAGTTCATATCTGGGGTTTCAACCAGACAAAAACTGGGATAATCAACTGTTTTTTGATTTGGTGGAAGGGGTGTTTACCAACACAGAAGCAATTCACCCTTACGTTGTTCAAAACGAGACATTAGCGTTTTTTCATCAGCTTATTGAGGTGCCATTTTCTCAGCATTATCAGCCTAAACCAACGGGTACCAGTAGGAAGCAAATGCTTCAACACTTAATCGATTATTACCGTTTGCACTTAGAAGGAATGCAGGAAATTACCTCGCACAAAGTGCTAGAGGAAGTAATGGCTTAGTTCCTCAGGTCAAACACGCCAAGAATTGGGTTGCCGTCAACCTCTATAATCTTAAGCGGAGTATGGTAGGCACCAGAATTGTTTGCAAAAGCTTCAAACGCCTTTGGAAAACGAAAATTCGAAATAAAAAAATCTGCAGAATCTCTTGACACCCAATCAATTCTTTCTTGATCCGTTTTCCCTAACTGATAATGATTGTAAAACCCTGGGCCGTTTGCTACGGATAGTTTTAATCTTCCTTTAGGCTCTAGAGCGCATACATATTCTAAGCCCTGTTTATAGGAAAGTCCCCAATAGTCCATTTCGTAATTACGCCATGCGTTTTTTGAAACGGTAGCGTTAAAATATACCTGTTGGTGTGGGTGAGAACGAATTATATACGAAAGCGGAATAAGCATTAAGGCTGCGGGAACCCACTTCAGAAATGGCATAGAACGCCATCTACCGAATGTCATTTCTGCACCGCTAACTGCTAGGATTACTATAGCCGGATAAAGAAAAAACACATGCCTCCAGCCGTCATAAACAGTAGCGCCTTTTGCGACAATTATGAGCAAGGGCAAAAGCCATATAAATGGAATAGCTTTTTCCCAGATTGAGGTTTCTTTCTTTAACCCCAAACCGAATACGCCAACTACAGCAAATCCGCTTAGTACTAATGGTGTAGAGATAAACATCCATTTGGGTAGGTAGTACCAAGGCAGGTCTTTAGGTAGCGCGAATGACCCAGCAAAAAGAACAGGATCGTCCCAAGGGTAGTCTCCCATTTTTGCAAGCGCATTACCAAACTCAATTACTGGATTACGCCAAAGGGTCGGCCAAAATACTATCATAACAACAACAGTTATTAAACCCGACAACAAGACCAAATGGAAAGTACGTTTACCGTAATCCAAAGATTCAACTGTTCTTAAACCCCAAACGGCAATGAGAAACATTGGCAGAAAGAGACCTAAAATTCTGATGTCAATTAGTATGCCCGCGAGCAAGCCTAGAATAACTGCGGAAGAAATTTTTGGTTTCTGAATGAACGTAACAAGAGCATATACGCACACGATAAACATATACATTAACACCGCATCTTTCGAATTGTAAAATGAGTGCGCAAATACCCTAGGCGAAGCAATTAGGAATAGTATTCCTAGTGCAGACCAATGGGGCTTAAAATGCAGCAAAAGCAGCAGATGATAAAAGCACCAAAGCCCAAATACGGAGAAAAGAAAAGTCCCAAGGTGCCTGATTTTATAAGTGCCCAGTTCAGATGCTGTTAGCTTCTCAATTGAATAGAGCAGCATTTGAAACGCAGGTCCGTGGTACCTGCTGTTGTGCGAATAAAGGGCTGTGTCTCCCTCAACTACGTAATTAATAACCACCTCCCCGTAGCTTCTTTGCATTGGCTCGTCCCAGCTTATCCCATAATCATCATAGATTATCAAGCCAGTAACGGTGTAGCAGAAAAGAATGAAGAGCGCAACAAAGTGACGGTTTTTCATTCTGGCTTTTCTTCAGACTTAAGCAGGTTAATGCTTTTGTAAAAGAAGTATTTGAGAATAAAACCAGATGCCGCAATTACAGGCGAAACTAATGCTGCTGTTAAATCGAGAAAATCTATAGAAATGGTTTTAAGAACCCACATTACCAACGTAAAGGCCATTGTAGAATAGACGTACTTCAAGAACTGAGGTTCAATAACTTTTAGAAGCAAATAGCTATAATATCGGCCAATATAAAGAACTACATATCCAATAAGCGCACCGAGCCAGCCGGGCAA
>JBLHEU010000074.1:0-13409 GCA_047614525.1 Bacteroidia bacterium
GTCACGAATGGATTTGACGAAGCTGACTTTCCTGATTCTGATCTAAAGTTAGATGAGGAATTCATCATTAGCCATATCGGCACATTTTCTCCTTCTAGAAATCAACCAACGTTATGGAGGGCGCTTTCTGAGTTGAAAATTGAGAATGAAGATTTTGCACAGCAATTCAAACTAAGAACGGTTGGAGTAGTTGACTATTCAGTTCGTTCTGCAATTATTGAAGCTGGGTTAGAAGATAATTGGGAAGAAGTGGCCTATGTTCCTCATGAGAAATTGCTGCAATATCAGCGCGCCAGTAAGGTGTTGTTGGTAAGCATAAATAACACGCCTAATGCGACAGGAATTCTGCCAGGAAAGTTCTTCGAGTATCTCGCTTCGGGCAGACCAATTCTGGCCATAGGCCCAAAGAAAAGTGATATCGGAACTGTGCTTGGAAAAACGAATGCTGGTGTTATTGTAGAAGCGGATAATTTGGCTGAAATGAAAGCGGTTATTCTGAGTATGTTTAAAGGAGAGACTGCAATTCAACGAAATGAAGAAAGTGTTATGGCTTTTTCGCGTAAGCAGATAACCAAACAGTTGGTGGGGTTGATGAACCAAACCATTGGGTAAATGGGCATAATCCGCAAGCAAAGCATTCAAACTACACTCCTGTCTTATTGCGGGTTTGGTCTGGGCTATGTGAATGCGGTACTATTATTTCCAGCGCTTTTCTCACCCGAGGAGTTTGGTCTTACACGTGTATTAATTGCCGTAATCAACGTTGCAGCTCAGTTTGCCCTTTTCGGAATGACAAATGCCATCATTCGTTATTTTCCACGTTTTAAACAAGGAGACGAGAAGGGTCATCATGGCTTACTAGGGATTTCGGTACTGTGGGGCTTACTCGGAATTGTAGTCATGAGCCTGGTTATTTATGTAGCACAGCCTTGGGTTATTGAATACAAAAGAGACTCTTCTGCCCTGTTTGTAGACTACTACATACTTTTGTTTCCGTTTCTCATTTTCGAAGTATTCTATCAGCTTTTGGCAAACTATACGAGAGCACTTTATCATTCTGTAGTGAATGTTTTTTTTAAAGAGGTTTTCCTTCGCCTTACAACTACAATCTTAATTCTATTATTCTATCTGAATTTGGTGAGCATTGAGCAATTCATGGCACTTTTTGTAGCTCAGCAAGGTTTGTTGGCTTTGGGTATGGCCCTCTATCTCAAAGAAATCGGACACCTGAACTTTAAAATTGATAAGGCGTTTCTTACCCCAGAGCTAAAAAAGGAAATGATCCAGTATCGGTCGTTCACCACGCTAACCAACGTTAGCGCCTATATGCTAATGTCGGTTGATATTGTGATGATTGGCTACATGATTGGCTTAGAAAGCACTGCTTTTTATGCAGTTGCCTTCTACATTGTTGCATTATTAAATATTCCCAGAAATGCCATTAGTAATATTGCCTTGCCAGTGGTTTCTGATGCGTGGAAGCGAGAAGATCGAGATACGGTTCAAAACGTTTATGCTAAAACATCCATTAATCAACTGTTAATTGGCACGCTCATATTCGTGGGCATTTGGGCGAATCAAGCCAATATATTTCAGATCCTTCCACCAGAATATTCTGATGGAAAATGGGTTCTGTTTTACGTTGGTTTAGCACGCTTGGCCGATGTGGGATTTGGTCTAAATGGAGGTGTGATTACTACATCAAAGTGGTACAGGTTCGACACTTACGCAAACGTGATTCTACTTGTGGTAACCGTTTCTTTGAACTTGGTGTTTATTCCGAAATACGGAATTATAGGTGCGGGAATGGCTACGGCTATTTCACTCTTTTTCTTTAACCTCGCCAAGTATGTTTTTTTAAAAATCAAGTTCGGATTTGAACCATTTACTTGGAAATCATTTGCCGTTTTGCTATTGGGAATAGGCACGTACCTACTAAGCGAAATAGTACCAGCCCAAGAAAATTTTGTGGTTGACATTCTTATCCGTTCCACCATAATTGTTCTTGTGTTTACCCCTCTAGCATATCTGCTAAAGCTTTCTGAAGATGTGAATGCGTTTGTACTTGCAATGCTGCATCGCTTGAAAAGCTAAACCGAATTTGGGTAAAGGAGCTCGTAGTCTTTGGCGTAGATTTTTTTGATGCGCAATCTATCAGTACCAGACAATTGGATTTTTTTTACTCCAGAAGTATTCTTCCGATGGTTTTCTTTTAATGGCATGCCGATGGCCTCCGCCACAGTTTTCAAATCAGCCTCAAACGACTCTAGCTTGCCTAGGAAGTTGAGATTATCAAGGTCAATTAGAATGTGTTGAGAACGTAAATGTTCTTCAGCTTCATCAATATTCTGACCTTCTACCCAGGAAATAAAATTGCTGATAACCTTCATTTTCGCGTGAGTCTCAGAGTCAAAATCATACATATTATTGTTTAGCACTTTATCCTTCCAACAACTGATAAACCTGTCTGTTGGCTCCCGCACAAAAGCAAACTTGAACCAATCATTAAAATCATCTGGGTTGTATGCCACAGCTGAGCTATATATGTATTGATTGTCAGGCGTATTTTCTTGGAAATGTAGATGTATCGTTCGACTTCCAACTTTTGTCGTTCTAAACCACAAACATTTGTACTTATAGTTGTATGAAATGGTGTATTTCCGTTTCGCGAATGGCGATAACAAATACTTGTTCTTATAGAAGTGTTTGAACTTGTAGCGGTTCATATTGTGAATGTCGTGCAGTTAACCTATTAGCTCGTAAAACGCTTTCTTGCGTATTTCTAAGTTGAACTCTGTCTCAATTCTATTTCTTGCTGATTCACCCATTAATTTCAATTGATTTGGTGTGGAAGAAATCACTTTATTCAACAGTTCGTTTAGCATTTCTGGGTCTCGTTTTTTAAGGATAAACCCCGTTTCGTCAATAATGAATGGAATGGATGAAACATTGGATCCAACTGGCACGCAACCATGACTCATTCCTTCGCATAGCGCATTCGGAAACCCTTCCGAAATTGATAGGCATAAATAGAATTGATGCTTTTTATACAGATTGCCTAACTCTTCATGTTTTAGAAATGAATAGCAAGTAAGGTTTAGAATTTTATTCAGTTCCAACCTCTCAACCAGAGTATCGGAAATGCCAACAACCGTAAAGTTCAATTCTGGATTTATTTTCGCTTCTTCCACAATCAGGTCAATTCCTTTTAGCTGATATGTTACCTCATTATCAATCTGAGCAACGGTAATAAATGAGCTTTTCGTTCTTTTCGAATCTCCATAGTCAGATGGAACATCAAATCCATTATAAATGACTTTAACTGGAGTTTGTATTTCAGGAAAAAAGCTTAAATAGCCCTGTTTTTTCTCCCGGTAATCAACATAGGTATAGTCGGACTCAACAAGTTGTTCAGCAACTGGCAGTATGGTGGTGCAGTTGTTTAGTGAATATCTAATCGTATTCTTTTGCATTGGTTTCCTAATTGCACCATAGTTCAATTCAGGAAACGACACACAATCCGTTCCGCCAACAATTATGAAACTTCGCCTACCAAAAAGGTTGGCTAATAATACAGGAATAACAGACCAGAAACCGGCAAACATGATGATGTAAACCGTTTCCGAATTTGACCGAAATAGCAAATCATAAAACTGCCGCACTAAAAATAATGGAACCCAAATCTTATTGGTCCAGTTATAGAATTGAGTCTGAACCGAGTACTTCTCTTTTAGAAATGCAATGTCTTTTTGGATGAAAGACGATTCGCTAGAGTATATATATATGACATTAGCTTGACTCAAAACTATTATAGCTTATCAGCAGGCTTCCATGTCTGAGTTCTGTATAGAAAAGCGATGTAACCTCTAACTTGAAGCTTGCCTTCTTCAACCCATAATTTGCACCTATACACCTTTCCATTCTCGGGGTCAAGGATGTCGCCATCTACATATTCGCCATCATCTTTTTTCATGTTTCTGATGATTTCTAACCCAACAATTGGTTTCATGTACCGAGGATCTTCAGAATCACATTCTTCACAAACTGGGTCTGGTTTTTCTGGGTCAAAAAGTTCCAATATTGTACCGAATAGCTTTCCGCCCTTCTCCCTTATGTCAACAATAGATTTAGTCTTTCCAGTTTTATCATCAATGGTTTTCCATTTGCCGATTGGCGAAGTAGGTTGTGCTAAAACTTGAAATACAAAACAGAATGAAATGATGGAGAGTAAAACGATTCTTTTCATGATTGTTGAGTTTAAAACGCTTTGCTAATTCCAATTAACCAACGGAATGCCCAAGGCTCTGAATCTAAGGCTGGTGTTCTGTTTAAGAACAATGGCATATCAAAACGAATAGTGAGGGGCTTAACTTTTTCAAACATTCCCCACTTTTTAATGGTGAGGGTTGCACCTAATCCAGCGTCTGCTCTCGGTGTCGAAAATGTGAAACCATCGCCAGTAGCGCTCGTGCTAATGAAACCAATATCAGCAAAAAGGTATAAGTCAATGTCTAGCCAGTTACGGGTGAATTTTGGACGAAGACCGAATATTTCATCAAACTCCAGTTCAGCATTTATAGCTGCACCACTGTGACCAACGTATGCCAAGACAACATCGCCATCTACCATTTCGGGTGCTAGGTAGCCCACATAACCTCTCAGGTTTAATCCACCACCATAATGTAAGTAGTTGCTCGTTTCTTGAAACGTAGCCCAATCAGAAGGAAATATGCCTGAAGAGCGCATGTACTTATTGTTCATCATTTCCTCTGGGTTTGCTCCACCTAAATACAGAGAGCTTTCTGGGGCCCAATTAGAACCTGTTCCAATTTGACCAACCACTCTTGTGTTCAATTTTAATCGCCAAAGGTTAGTTCTGTTTTCGGCAGTTATACGCAGATAGTGGTAATCTCTATCACTGCCCAAAGCGCTCGATCTAAGTTGTGCAAGAACGTTTCCTCTTCCAGAGCCATACTTGTAATTGTGCTGAAACTCAAGGTTAAAGGAGTTGTTCCATTCTTCAGATTCCCACGTGCTTCTGTTTAGCAAATAGGCAATATCCCTTTCTACATCTCGGTACAATGCACGGAAGTAAAAGCGGTATTTCACGTTCTTTTTCTTGTTCCATTTAGTGAAACCAGCCTCCGCATTGTAAAGCCCATCTAGTACTCTACCTCCAAAATCAATTTCACTGTTTTTCCAGTATCGTGAAAGAGATGTTTTGTAATCGAATAGAACAGAAATTGGCATGAATTGATTGAACTCAACATTGCTCGGAACATCCCACTGACCTAATCCAGAATTTGCCCACAGATAAAGATTGAATCTGTGATTTTGGTTGAAATGCGATCCGTTTAAATGAACTCCGAATTTGAAGCCGTCATAACCATTATACCAGATGTCTGGACGAGCATATATTTCATATTTCGTCCAGTCAGAGCGATTTCTAAGCTGATGGTCAAATTCAAATTCAATGGGTACGCTGGTCGAGTTGTCCATCATATTGACATCCGCTAAACGGTGAGTTGGGTCAATCTCAACTTTCTGAATTCCTTCTGGAATAGAAATTTCAACTTCGTGTGTCTTATTTAAATCTCCAAAACCGGTCCACTTAGGAAGGACGGTTGCATCCGTTTCCTTATTAAACCAACTGTTGCTGATATGGAATTTATGAATGCTGTCGTTGTGGTCCGTCACCTCAAAATCAAGCGGCATCTGCATTCCGCCTTTTCGCTTGAAACGAAGAACATACTTCCCCTTTTCTGAACCACGTTTTACCCTAGCGATGGAGTAATCGAGGCGTTTATCTGTCTCTAACCATTGGTCAAAAAACCAATTCAAATCGGCTTTAGTGTAATGGATAAATGAGTTTCGGAAGTCTTCTAAATATGGATGACAAAAGCGCCATTCATCAAAGTAGTTTTTCATCGCATTTGCGAAAAGAGTATCGCCCAAAACGTATTCTAAGTTGTACAGCATTGTGGCCGTTTTGTAGTAAACGTGCCCGTAACCGTGGTAATAATTATTGTCGAATTGATCCGAATGTGTATTCAAATGGGGGTCGCTAAACTGGGCCGCACTGCGCATAAAGCCGTAGTAAATTTCGCTGTCTAAAACGCGCTGTTTCTTCTTAAACCGCTTTCTGTACCAGCCTTTTTCAGGGTTACTTACGGCTGTATCTCCATCAATTTTCTTTAAGCCATAAGCAGTAAGGTATTGCGTAAAGCCTTCATCTAAAGCGGCACGGTACGTTTCGTTATTCCCTATCTGACCGAAAAACCAATTGTGACCAACTTCATGAACGAGCAAACCACGGTAATCAGGGTCGCTTCCACTATCCAAGGTCAGCATTGGGTATTCCATCCCATCGCGTGCATCTGCCACAATCATTTTGTGATACTGATACATGCCAATTCCTTCAGAGAAAACCTTAATAATTTCAGCGGTGTATTCAGCGGCATTTTGCCAACCAGAAGCATGACTTTCTTGCGCTAAGGAATAACACTTAATACCGTTCCACTCTGCTTCTCCAATTCTATAATTTGGGTCAGCCGTAAATGCAAAATCGTGCACGTTTTCTGCATGGAAAATCCATGTTTTACGGGCTGTACTATCATAAGGAATTACAATTGATGCCTTCTCGCCCAAAGGTTTGTCAGCAAACTGTTTGATGTCGAGTTTTTCCCGTAAATCTTCCGGCAACATTTTATCTCGATTCATCATAAAACCAGTTGCATCAAGCACGTAATTGCTAGCAAAGTTTAGGGCTACATCAAACGTTCCAAAGTCGCCATAGAATTCAGAACCCAAATGTTGGTCAGTTGTCCAACCAAATTTCCTGTCGTAAACGGATATTCTTGGATACCAATGAACTCCGTCATAATGGGTAAATTCTCCTGAATTGAAAAGCTTCATTCTTCGGCCCATTGTGCCTTGGTCGAAGTAGGTTTTAAACTCAATTCTGAATTCGGTCTTGGTATTGGGTAGAATTGGTGCTGATGGAGTTAACCTGAGAATTGTGTTGTCTAGCTCTTGTTCTACCGCTTTACCGTTTATGGTTAACGAGAGAATTTGTGTCCCTTTTCCATCAGCTTCGTATTGGCCAAAACGGTTCTTTTTGCCAGTTGCTTTTTCCTTTTTATCAGCATAAGAGTTTGGCTGAAAAGCATTCTGATACAAATGGAAATATACTTTAGTGAGTGTATCTGGAGAATTGTTCCAGTAACTCAATTCCATAGTTGCGGTGATTATGTCAGTTGTCTCATCAACCTTAGCCGCAATACGGTAATGCACATCTTGTTGCCAATAATCAGCCGAAGGTTTACGGTTTTGCCAGTAAATTGGACTCTCCGCAGAACGAAAAGTGTTAGGCGGAGATAGTGGATTGTACTGTGCAAATGAACCTAGAGTAGTTCCAATAAATACAATTAGGGCAATGAGTTTTCTCACTTCTGACTTCCTTTTTCGATTTCCTCTTCAAGAGAAATATCAAGTGTTCTTTCGTTCAGTTTCATATCGCGCAGCTTGGCATCTTCTATACTTGCGTTGAGTTCAAAACCGATAAGCAAAGCTATGGAGTTAAAGTATGTCCATAGCATCACAATTACCAGCGTTCCAATAGAGCCATAAAGCTTGTTGTATTGGCCGAAATTCTCAACAAAATAACTGAACCCTACTGAGGTTGCCAGTACTAAAACGGTGGCTAAAGTTGAGCCAGCGGAAAAGAAACGCCATTTGGTTTGTTTGGCTGGGCCGAGGAAATACAATACCGAAATAGCGAAGAACAACAGTGACAAAATGATTATCCAACGGGCTATGTTTAGGGAGAAGGTGACAAGGCTATCTTCAATCCAGCCTTGTTCTTTAATAAGGTCCATGCCCACTTGACCAAAAATGATGAGTGCGATGGCCACAAATGTGAACATCGTAAGGATGAGGGTAAGGAGAATTGAAATAGCACGCTGAACGAAATACGGGCGACTTTCTATGGTATGAAATGTTGTGTTGAAGCTATCGATTAGCGTATGCAAACCGTTGGTGGAGAAGTACAGGGCAGAAATAACGGTAACGGAAAGAAGTCCGCCACGCTCTTTGGTTATAATATCTTGGAAAGTTTCATTTACTGAGGCGAACACACTTTCTGGAAGTAAAACCTCCATTAATCCTAATAATTGTTCCTGAAAACCATCAATTGGGATGTATGCAATCAGTGTAAACACAAAGATTATGGCAGGAAAAATGGCGAGAATAAAATTGAACGCAACAGCAGAAGCACGAAGACCAATCCAACCATTTTGAAGTCCTTTAATGAAGAACGCGGCAACGTCATAAAGCGGTAAACCGTCAAACCCAGGAATTCGAACTTCTTTGGTGAAGCGAATTAGGTTCCGAATAATCGGAAGACGTAATATTTTGACAATGAGCTTTCTGACCATTTTAGGCCGCTTTCAAGCTAAGGTCGAGACTTTTGATGTTATGCGTTAGCGCCCCAACAGAAATGTAATCAACGCCAGCAAGTGCGTGTGCTCTGATCGTTTCTTCAGTTATACCGCCAGAAGCTTCAGTTTCAAATCTTTCATCAATTAATTCAACCGCTTTTTTTTCATCATCAGGATGAAAATTATCGAGCATAATTCTGTGAATTCCGCCAACTCTAAGTACCTCGTTTAACTCTTCAAAATCTCGGACTTCAACTTCAATTTTCAAGTCTTTTTTAATAGTAGAAAGATGTGCTTTTGTTCTTGAAATGGCGGATTCAATTCCCCCAGCCATATCAATGTGATTGTCTTTAATCATCACCATATCAAACAATCCAAATCGATGATTTACACCGCCACCAATTTTGACTGCAAGCTTTTCTAATTCTCTTAGAAGGGGAGTGGTTTTTCTGGTGTCGAGAAGTTTAGCCGAAGTGCCTTCAATTAGCTTATTAAGATTGGCTGTTTTTGTGGCAATCCCACTCATGCGTTGCATAAAGTTGAGCACAAGTCGTTCGGTTTTAAGAATGGAACGAGAAGAACCTTCAACGGTAAGAATGATGTCGCCAATGTTGATTTTGGTTCCATCAGTAATAAACGTCTCAACCTTAAGGTTTGAATCGAATTTGGAAAAAATCTGCTTAGCTAATTCAACGCCTGCAATTACGCCAGGCTCCTTAACAAGCAGTTTGGCTTTTCCTTGTGCTTGTTCAGGAATACATGCATCCGAAGTGTGGTCGCCATCGCCAATATCCTCAATCAGCGCTTGGTCAATAATCTGGTCGATTGTCATCGAAAAATTTAATCGCTTTCCTCAAAGCGTAATTGCTGAACGCGAATTGCACCGTTTACATCCTTGGTAAGGACGTAAGTTCTAAAAGCGCCTTGGGCTGTGGTCAATGTGCCAATTGCATATTGCGCTCCATCAGGTGATTTTCCTTTATGGATTACTTGATAGTTTGTCACCTTATCCTTGGCGAAGAAATCCTTTACAATAAGTTCGGCTTGCGCCTTGCTGTAACTGTCTTCTTTGGCGCCAATGGTTAACTGAACCTTAGTGTCAAAGTGTTTAGAAAGCTCCTTGTAGTTGCCTAGTTTAATGGCAGAACTAATAGTTTCGTTTACGTCCTGAGCAAATCCAACCGAAAAGGCTATGAACACTGCGAGTAATATGGAAGTGAATCTCTTCATTTTAGCTAAGATACCGTTTTGCAAGAATCAAGCCATAGGAATATGACTGGACACAAATTAAATCTATACTTTGCCTCCAACCAAAGAGGGTGCCATGAAGTTATCATTGATGCTGGTTGGAGAAACTGATGATGCCGAGTTGAAAGGCGCCATTGAACGCTATGTAAAGCGGCTCAAACATTATTGTACGTTTGAAACAGATGTGTTGAAATCTCCAAAGCATTTCAAAAAGCTAAGTCAAAATGAACTTAAAGTTGCCGAAGGGAAATTAATTCTGGATAATTTGTCAAACCAAGATTATCTCGTTTTATTGGATGAAAGAGGCGTTGAATTTAGCTCGATTGGATTTTCCAATAAACTGCAAAAATGGTTGAATGGCGGAAACAAGAGAATCGTCTTTCTGATAGGCGGAGCCTTTGGTTTTTCGGAAGAAGTTTACGCAAGAGCGGATGTGAAAATGGCGCTATCTCAGCTTACCCTCACTCATCAAATGGTAAGACTATTCTTTACCGAACAGCTTTATAGAGCCTTTACTATTCTCAAGAACGAAAAGTACCACCATTAAGTAGTGATTTGCTCGTAAACTTCTTGGTATTTTTTTACGCCCTCTTCTAGAGAATAGTATTTCTGAGCGGCATCTTGAAGCGTTGAAATAGGGATATCTAGAAGCTCATCAATTTGGTTAACCGCATTTTGATAAGCAGAGGTTGAGAATTCTTCGATTAGGATTCCACTTTTAGTGTCTTGGATAATTGAATCGACATCACCAACTCCAGAATTTGCAATTACAGGTAACCCCATTCCCAGCATCTCGCCATGTTTGGTTGGAGAAGAACCTGATTTAGAAAAAACGGGTTGGATAAAAAAGATTGCCGCATTTGCCAAACTTAAGAACGTAGGAACCTCTTCTCGTTTTGCTGGCGAAATGGCAACTCGGTTCATCGGAATGCCTTTAGATTTTACTGGTTCGAGAATGGTTGAGGCTTGATCCGTAGTGATGAAAAGAAACTTTGAATTTGGCTTCTTTTCGAGCAAGACTTTGAAAAAATCAAGCATCTCATCTAACAAATACCAAGTTCCAATTGATCCTAGGTAAGTGATGACAAAGTCGTCCTCTGTGAGATTCAACTTTTGCTGTAACTCTTTTTTTCGGGAGCTGTTAATATTTGAAGGATGAAAATGAGCTAAGTCTGCACAGCAAGGAATTACTTGTACTGGAACAGGATTGTTTTTAACGTGCTTCCATGAATGAATAATGTCTTTGCCTTTTGTAGTAAGACTTATGGCGTAGTCTGCATTTTCCAAAAACTCAATTTCTTTCTTTTTAAAATACCCGTAAACCGCTTTGAAAGCCGGGTTTTTTAGGTTCCAAATACGACCGTCAACGCGTTCATCGGCATAAAATGCTCGCATGTCAAAAACCATTTTTACCTTATGCTTTTTCTTTAACACCAAGCCAGCAATAGAAGTGATGTAACTTCTGCAATGCACAATATCGAACGGAGTTTCTAAGTGAAGCCGCTCGATTGTTTTTTCCAAATTTCGCACATCGTAAAGTGTGGAAAGAATAGGAGGGGAGGCGGTATACATTAACGGATTCCATTTAATCCCTACTTCATCCACAATCATTCGTATTGTGTTTTCGTCTCGTTTAAAAGATATTTCCTTCTCAAAGCTTACAATTGTGAACTTGTGTCCAAGCTTGCTTAAACCGATGATGTAAGGTAAAACCTGCGATCGGCCCAAGCCATCGGTCAGACCATCATAAGAAAGGTATAACACATTCATTTGGTGAAATTAGTCCATCTACCATCACCTTGAGTAGATTTGTCCTTATGAACCCAAATTCAATTTCTAGGTAGGAGATGAAGTACATAGGAATTTGGGATTTTATTTGGGTGCCTTTTTATCTGTTGCTGGTCCACTATTTTGCCTCTCGCGGGACGAAAAAAAACATCAACGAAAATGCCGCTTATAAGTATTATGGAACCGGTCTGTTGGCTAAGGTTTATGGTGGTCTCGCATTTGGACTGATTTACACTTTCTACTACGAAGGTGGAGACACGACTGCATATTGGATAGATGCAGGAAAACTTGCTGGTCTGGTTTTCTCAGAGCCTAAGTGTTATGTCGAGATACTTTTTGGGAACACATCATTGCACAACTTCTATTGCTTTGATATGCGGAATACCCCGCTTCATTATCTCAGGGATGAACAAGCGTATGCCGTTACCAGATTTGCAAGTCTGTTTCACTTTCTATCCGTAGATAGTTTCTTGGGCTGTACCATACTGGTTGCTTGGGTTTCGTTTGGCGGTGTTTGGCGTATGTATCTTGTTTTCTGTGAGGAGTACCCAAAACTCACTAAAGAATTAGCCATTGCCATATTGTTTATCCCGTCTGTAGTTTTCTGGGGGTCTGGAATAATGAAAGACACATTTACGTTTACAGCCGTCTGCTGGATGACATCTGCGTTTTACGGCCTTGTTTTAAAGCGCAGGAATGTGGTTTGGAACACGATTTATGTATTGTTCGCAGCTTATGTGATGATTTCCATGAAGCCTTACATTTTCGTAGCGCTTCTTCCTGGATGTCTACTTTGGGTGATTTTTAACCGAATCCAAAAGATAAATAACCAGATTATTAGAGTTTTGGCCGCCCCAATTATCATGATGGTAGGCCTTATTGGTGCGGCTGGTGTTTTTTCACAAGCATCTAGTAACCTTGGAGATTATGGCTCAGTTGATGCCATTATGGACCGTGCTGTGGCTACTCAAGAAGACTTGAAGCGTGATGCATACGGAGGAAACTCTTTTGATATTGGAACCATTGACCCTTCGGTAGGAGGGATGTTATCTAAAGCTCCAGTAGCAATTTTTGCAGGATTGTTTAGACCAACGCTTATTGATGTAAGAAATCCGGTAATGTTGCTTTCAGCTATTGAGAATACTGCGCTAATGATTTTTTTACTCTATATGCTGTTTAAGATTGGTCCAATATCGTTTGCACGATATGTTTTAGGAAAGCCAATGATTCTGTTCTCCTTCATTTTTGCAATATTTTTCTCTTTTGCTGTTGGTCTAACGACTTCAAATTTTGGTGCTTTGGTGAGATACAAAATCCCCGCTCTACCATTTTTCTTGGCAAGCATGTATATGATTAAATATAACCGTGAGCAGGCACTATATGGAGAGGATTACGATCCACATGCCGCTAAGATTGATGAGCTTCCTAAGACTAAAGGCCCTACTCCAGGTTTGGAACCGATTAAGCAGCCGCGTGAGTTCTGAACCAGCTATGCAACAAAATCAACAGCCAAATCCTGTTGTAAAGATGATTTTGTCCTTGATTGAATCGCATTAATAATTCTTTTACAAAGGTCCAATTTACCGCACCAACCTGTTCAACGTTAGTTTGATTTAATTCTCTTTCAATTAGGTAATGCAAGTCTGTTTTTAACCATTTATCTAAAGGAATGCTAAATCCCCATTTCGGACGATCAAAGATTTCCCTAGGAACATAATCGTACAACACCTCCTTTAATAAGTGCTTCTGCACGCCATCCTTCGTTTTAAGTTTTGGGTCGAGGTTCAATGCAAATTCCACCACCTCATGATCCAGTAACGGAACTCTAACTTCAAGAGAATACCGCATGCTGGCGCGATCTACTTTGGTGAGCAAATCATCCTTGAGGTAAAAATCAATGTCAAAAAGTGCCTGAGCTTCTGAAGCTGTTAAGTT
>JBLHEU010000075.1:0-13394 GCA_047614525.1 Bacteroidia bacterium
TCCTCCACCGAAGGTTAGGTCCACGTAAATCCCTTCTGGATCAATGTTTAAGCCTGAGATGCATTCCTGTAACAGGACGGGGTCATGGTAACTCATCAGCCCTGTCATTTAGGCTGCCCATGACTTCTTCAGCCAGTGTGGCAATGTCCGTTTCAGGATTGCTCAGCTTTTGCTCGTATGCCGCTTTGTCCCATACTTCTACATATGTTCCTGCGGATGCGAGCACAATACTGTTGGAGATAGAACTGAATCCGACTAAGTCTTTTGGAATCAGCAATCTGCCAGTAGCATCAAGCTCAACTATCTTGACCCCTGCCGTGAACAAGCGGATGAATTCGACATTCTTGCGCACAAACCTATTCAGCTTGTTTACTAGAGTCATCTTAGCATCCCACTCCGTCATTGGGTACAATTCAATGCACTTCTCGAACATTCCGCGCTTTAGCACGAAACCATTCTGAAGCTCAGACATCAATTGCTTCTTCAATGCTGTAGGTAGCATGAGTCGGCCTTTGGCGTCTACTTTACATTCATATGTCCCAATAATGTTGGTCACGTTAACAGAGATTTGTTAGGTAAAGTAATGGATTATCTACCACTCTTTACCACAGTTTACCACAACTGTTGAAAACTTTATAAGTTGAAAGTACAGAAAGGTTACGATTAAACTTCAATTGTGCTGATTTTAGTATAAATCATTGGTGGTAAAAAGTGGTACAATTGTTAATAACCTTGATGTTATTCAATTGATTTAATCGACTATTCGGGCCTACATTTTTGATTAATTTTGGCTCAAACGTCAGATGGCAATAGTTAAAGAAGAGTCGGGGCACAAATACATTGAGCAAGGAGAAGGTCCTGTGCTCATAGTTCTACACGGACTATTTGGTGCGCTTAGTAATTTTCAAGATGTTCTTGACGAATTCTCGAAGGATTACCTAGTGGTGATTCCGATTATGCCGATATATGAATTACCATTGCTGAAGACTAATGTGAAGGAATTGGCTTCATATATCCATGACTTTATTGAGTATAAAGGGTATGGTCAGGTAGCTCTTCTAGGGAATTCGCTAGGAGGTCACGTATCATTGGTTTACACGGTTGCTCATCCTGAAAAGGTAAATGCACTAGTTTTAACTGGAAGTTCTGGTTTGTATGAAAATGCATTTGGTGGCTCGTTTCCTAGAAGAGAGGATAGAGATTATATTCGTAAGAAGGTGGAGACCACTTTTTTCGATCCAGCAAATGCTACTGATGAGCTGGTTGAGGAGGTCTTTGGAATCATCAACGATAGAAATAGATTGATTCGCGTTTTAGCAATTGCAAAATCTGCAATTCGCCATAATATGCGAGAGGATTTGTCTAGCATAAAAATTCCGGTCTGTCTTATTTGGGGTAAGAACGATGGAGTTACTCCGCCAGAAGTTGCAAAAGAATTCCATGAACTTTTACCAAGCTCTGAGTTGAACTGGATTGATAAGTGTGGCCATGCTCCCATGATGGAGCATCCGCTAGAATTTAATGGTGTGCTTTCGCCTTGGTTGAAAAAGCACGTTCTCAAGAACTAATTCATGATTATTAAAGATGTCGAGTTTGTGATGAGCAACTCGGATATGCGTAAATGTCCAAAACCGGATAGGCCGGAATATGCTTTTATTGGGCGGTCTAACGTTGGCAAATCATCCCTTATTAATATGGTGATGAATAAGAAGAACTTGGCTAAAACCAGTTCTACTCCTGGTAAAACTCAACTCATTAATCATTTCGTGGTAAACGAAAGTTGGTATTTGGTTGATTTACCGGGATATGGATACGCCAAAGTTCCGAAGGCTGAGAAGGTGAAGTTTGAAAAGATAATTTCGAATTACATACTACAAAGAGAAAATCTCGTTTGCGTGTTTGTTTTGATTGATTTAAGGCATACTCCGCAGCAGATTGACTTGGAGTTTATGGAATGGCTTGGTTTGTCCTCTATTCCATTTACCATGGTGTTTACTAAGTTGGATAAACTAAAGCAGAGTGAGATTCAACCAAATCTTAAGAAGTATCGAGAAAAGATGCTTGAAAAGTGGGATGAATTGCCAATTCAGGTTATCACATCCGCTGAGAAAAAGAATGGTAGAGACGAACTGTTAGACTACATAGATAATTTCAATACCGACTTTAAAACTAAGTTTGACAAAAAATAAAAAAGGCTCCCAGGTGGGAGCCTTTTTTATTTAAATCAGTTGGGGCTATCTCAATAACTGAAGCCAGCCTGTTTCTTTGAAGTCGAAATTGTCCAACTCATTATCAATGGCGGTGCCTGAGCTCATTTCCGCTTTTGTGATAGTATAGAAATAAGTGCCTGCTGGTGCTTCAACGCCTGCTTGCGTTGTTCCATCCCAAGAGATTAAAGGTGAGGTGTTTTTAAATATGATATTTCCCCATCGATTATAAATCTCTAGATTGAATGGGCCAACATCGCTGGTTCTTACATCAAACACATCGTTCCAGCCATCATTGTTTGGTGTGAATACATTTGGAACAATTAGCCCTTCGACCACATCTACTGTAACTACCAAAGTGTCTAGACATTCTAATCCGCTACGCACAATCAACTGAATGTCGTAAGAACCGGTTTCGTAGTAGGCATGAAATGGTAAGGAGTCGCTGCTTGTTGTACCGTCACCAAAATCCCAATTCCATTCGCTTGTTAAAAGGCTCGAATCCGCCATTTCTAGAATATCATGAATAAAAACTCCACCTGGTAGGGTTGGGTCGGCTACAACTGTAAAGTTGGCAACAGGCAAAGGCCATACTTCAACCGTATAGTTTCTTGGTATAGAAGGGCAACCACCATTAATGGTGTTGGGCACTGTTTCAATTACTTGTACTGTTCCAATAACTGGGTCAAGTTCGGTGTTGTCCCAAATTACCGTAACTGAATTGTCTGTTTCATTGGTGATTGTTCCACCGGTTACGACAAACTCATAATCGGAACCATTCTGAGGAACGGTATATGTTTCTTCAATACTGGCGCACATTGCATTATCACCTGAAACTTCTGGTTCTGCCGGCACCTTAAAGGCCATTATGTAGCCGTCTTCAGGAACCGTTAAGAAATCGTCCCATTCGTATGCTACTACCTGGCCTAATCCTCCGATTAGACTAGACCCTGTATTTGCAATGTTTTCCCAAATCGTATTAGGGGTACTCCAGTTTGCAATAGTGTTGTAGTCTTCATCTCCTTCTGAGGGATTGGAGTACAATGCGATATCTGCATTAGGAACACCTCCGTTACCCTGATTAATCTTGTGGTACCACCAAGGATTCACGTAACAAATGGCTGTGTCTACTTGGCTAATAGGAAGACCAAAATTGGTAGCATTTTGATTTACGAATCGAACATGAAAAGTGTCTTGGTCTGCAGTAAGCGGTTTAATTGTAACCGGACGGTAGCGCTCAAAATTATCAGGGTCTGTTGGAGCATTAATGCTTGAACCAACTGGGAATCGGTATCCTACATCTTGGTCAGTAACTCTAGCAAGGCTACCATTCGCCTTACTTGAAACGAATCCGCAAGGGTCACAGTCTAATTCTCGTTGGATTGCTCCAGTTGCTGAGTTTAAAACCCAAAGAATATTGAAGTTGGTTGCAAACTCACCTGAATCAAGGTCTAATGTTCCTGTTGCATCAATCTCTACATCAACTGTTGGCCCAGTAGCATTCGGGCCAATGGTGTCAAAAATGCTCCTTACAATCGGACCCACAAGTTCAACGTCATGAAAACGGGTTACCTCAGTTCCTCTAACCCATCCACTTTCAACGAATTTAACCTTGCCTTCTCCAGCATTGTAAACTCCGTTGTTCTCCCAATCGCCATGAATAATGAAAAGACCATCATTTGGCTCAATGCCAAATGGTGCCACATCAAATCCTCCGCTCTGCCCATTATTAACAAAATCACCTTTAATGATGAATTTTCCTTTGTTAACCATAATGCTGTCATTATTGGTTACCCCACCGTCAACCCAAACTACCGCAGAATCGGCTGTTCCTCCGTTGATGTAGAACATTGCGCCATTGTTAAAAATGAGCGGGTCTGCTTGGGCTTGAACTTGTTTAGCAGCTCCAACCAGAAGAGCAAAGCAAAATAAAGTGGCAAGTAAAGGGGTTGAAAATTTCATCAAGTAGAGGTGTATTTAATCAATACAGAATTCCGTTAGTACACAAATATATACGCGCGGGCGCAATAGTTCAAATTTAATCCAACTATACAGCCAAATGAAATTGGAAATACTGCGGTCTGTTGCGCTTCTAATCAAACATTTCTTTGGCAAAATGCTGTCCGAATTCTCTCATGTCTGCGGCCATTTTGTCCTCATTTGTAGCGCGTTGTAACGTATCTGCCATTGAGATGATGGATTGATGAAAAAATCGTTTCATCTCATCAACTTTCATTTCTTTGGTCCATAAATCCATTCGCAGCGTTTCTTCGCTTTCTGTGTCGTAAACGGAAATCATAATGGCTTTCGAATCGAGTTGTTTGTCCATTCCGGCATCTGTGGCTAACCAACTAATCTTTTCTGGCACCTGATTTTCGTCAAGTGTTACGTTGAAATTTATTTCTGATGAAGTATTCATTCTTTCGGTTTGTATTTAGACTTTGTTAAAATTTCTTGTGCGTCTTGGTTTAGCATCAATTGCTGAACTGTGATTTCTGGATTTTCGGCCATGTATTTCCTCACAATTTGCCAGCCAACCCATTGTCCTAATCTACCTGGAGAATCTTTTGGAATTCCCGATACAAAAGGTGCCTGATTAATCCATTTGTTGACAGACATGTATTGCGTGCTAAATAGGAGTTCCTCTTCAACTAGATGAGCCCAAATTCTGGGCTCGTAATTAGCACACCAATTCATTGCCTGTGATGTGTAGCCAATTTTGGATGAATCTGATTTATTCCTTAATAATGCATCCATAACATACAATAGCTTCCCTTCAAAAACCATGTATTCAAGCAGTGAGTTTTTCTGGGCTTCTGTTTCGTACATCGATTGTATCCAGCCTTTTACTGCTTGTGGTACAACCTGTTCGGGCTTCATGTTGGTATACATATACTGAGGCAATCCAACCAAAGGATACACTGGGTAATCTGCACCTAAGAACATATCTAAGCTAATTCCTAGTGTATTTTTTGTGGCTACAACAGGGTAGTTTAATGCCGAAATCATGAACACTACTTCAGGAATTGTGCTGTCCGGAAAATGGTAATGGAAGTAGCTGAATGCCTTGTTTAAATCGTCCTCAATGTTTGAAAGGTCTTCAAACTCAGTTTGTGTGTCATCATAAAGAACTTTCATGTTCTCATCTGTTATAAACTGTGCTACCGAGTAGGGAAAAGATTCGTCCTCTGGGTTTCCAATCTGCAAAACACCCACGCAATAATCGACTAGAAATTGGTCGTAATCAGCGTATATGGTATCGGTATTTGTTTGCCCTGCAGCTGGATTTAGTTTGAATAAATCTTGATCCAATCGCTTAAAATTCAGTTGAACTTCAGATTGCCCAAGGTTCACATCCAGTGGGTCAGAATTACACCCAGCTAGTAGAATTAGAGCTGAAATAAGCACCGAAAAAATGTAAGTTCTCATGCCCGAATATTCATGTAATTTTGCGAACCAAATTGAAGCGGACGAAATTATGAAAAACCTACTTCTATTATTGATTGTTTTCGGGATTGGAAGCCATGCTATGGCGCAGGACCAAGCTGTTGGACCTAACACACGTAAAAAGTTCAAAATTGGATTCAACCTTACTCCAGCGGTTGATTTTTTTCAGCTTAATACAGAAGGCGTTGAGCTTGATAAGGCTAAGATGAAATTCGGTTACGGTATGATGTGTGAATATGCATTCACAAACAACTATGCATTTGCGTTTGGTTTAGAGCATAAAATGGCTGGTGCTTCGCTCGGTTTTGATGCAGATACAGACACGAGGTATTTCGATCAATCCGACAAAACGGAGTACCAATTGTTGACACGTAAGCACAGATACGATTATGTCAACATCCCGCTTACCTTGAAGTTGATGACCAATGAAATTGGCTACTTCACTTACTTCGGTCAGTTTGGTGTAGATCTTTCGGTACTGGTCTCATCAAAAGCAAAAGATTTTAGGCGCGCTGTAATGGATTCTACAGATGCTATGGGAGTTTTTGTATCTGAGGAGTTTAGTGATGCAGCCGAAACTGACAATTTCCTTGGTCGTTATAATTCAACCATGTTTGTAAATGTTAAGCTCAGAATTGGAGCTGGTTTTGAATGGAATTTCTCAGGTAATACCTCTTTAGTTGTCAGTGTTTCTTATCACAATGGGTTTATCGATTTGATGAAAGACTCGAATGTTGATAAAGTGAAAAACGATGAAGGTCTGTACACGTATGACGAGAATCGTGTACAGCAACCGTTCGAACTGAGTGCGAACCTCCATCATGTTGCGCTTAATGTGGGTATTCTTTTCTAAAACCAACAACTAAGAATAACTTTGCCGAGGCCTGCGTCTCGGCTTTTTTATACCATGCAAATACGATTATCACAGCTTAATTATCACATTGGAAATTTCGAAGAGAATGTTCGAAAGATTATTGGTGAGATAAATTCTGCCAAAGCAGAGCATGTCGATTTAGTTATATTCCCTGAATTGTCAGTTTGTGGTTATCCACCAAGAGATTTCTTGGAGTTTGAAGACTTTATTTTGCGTTGCGAAAAGGCCGTTAATGATATTGCTAATTCCTGCCAAGGAATAGCTGCAATTGTCGGTTCTCCTGTTCGGAACAATGCTGAAAGCGGAAAGGGTTTATTCAACGCTGCGCTTGTGCTTTCTGAAGGACAAATTAAGCAGGTTGTGAAAAAAACGCTGCTTCCTAACTACGATATTTTTGACGAGTACCGCTATTTTGAACCCAATCGAGAATTTGAAATAGTTGAGATTAACGGTTTTCGAATTGCGCTCACCATTTGTGAAGACCTTTGGAACATAGAAGACCCATTGTACATCACGAGTCCGATGGATGAGTTGATGAAGCATAAGCCAGAGTTGATGATAAACATTGCGGCTTCTCCTTTTGACTTTAATCAACGCGAGGATCGAATTCAAATCCTTAGCAAAAATTGCAGAAAATATAGTTTACCAATTCTATACTCCAATCACGTTGGCGCACAAACCGAATTGATTTTTGATGGAGGCTCAATGGCCTTGGATTCGGATGGAAATCTAATTCATGAGTTAGAATATTTTAAGCAAGATTCATCAACCTTCAAATTTGAGGGAAAACTAAGTCTTGTTGATGGTGAAACTGCTGTAAATGAAAGTTCAAAGATTGAGCGAATTCATGACGCAATTGTTCTTGGAATAAAAGATTACTTCGGAAAACTTGGATTCAAAAAGGCGGTTTTAGGTTTGTCAGGTGGAATAGATTCTGCCATTGTTTTGTACCTAGCTCAAAAGGCTCTAGGACCAGAAAATGTCCAAACGTTATTGATGCCATCAGAATTTTCTTCCGGTCATTCAGTGGACGATTCAATTGAACTTTCCAAAAACCTTGGAACCCAGTATGAGATTGTTTCAATAGAAAACCTCTTTGATAATTTTAGGCAAGACTTGAAGCCCTTGTTCGGAGATTTGCCATTTAATCTTGCGGAAGAAAATTTACAAGCAAGAGTTCGCGGTGTTTTGCTGATGGCAGTTTCAAACAAGTTTGGAAATATCTTGTTAAATACTTCGAACAAGAGCGAATGTGCGGTTGGTTATTCAACCATTTACGGTGACATGAATGGCGGTATTTCCGTTATAGCAGACCTGTATAAAACGGAGGTTTACGAGCTGGCGCGATGGGTAAATAGAAATGAGGAAGTAATTCCAGAAAACATCATTACTAAAGCTCCTAGCGCAGAACTTCGTCCGGATCAAAAGGATTCTGACTCTCTTCCAGACTATGATGTTTTAGACGAAATCTTAACAGAATACATTGAAAATAGGAAAGGCCCAAGCGAGATTATGGGTATGGGACATTCCGAAGAGTTAGTGAATAGAATATTGAGGTTGGTTAACTTAAACGAATACAAGCGGTATCAAACTCCGCCAATACTAAGAGTGTCAAAAAAGGCGTTCGGCATGGGCAGAAGAGTGCCCATAGTTGGAAAATATCTGTGTTAAAAGAAGAAAATGAAGCAACTAATAGGATTGTTAATGATTGCGGTCATCGCAACTGGATGCGCTACAAAGGATGAGAAGGCAAGAACAAACCTCACGCAAGTTTGGCGGGTATCCAAAGTGTTAGAAAATGGTGCAGACGTTACTTCTAGCTACACAAATTCCAGAGTCACTTACCGTTTATCATTTGATGGAAACGGTTCGTTTTTAGAGAGTTACTTCCCGTTTAGTGGAGCCCCTCAGGTTTCGGTATCAGGTACTTGGTTTTTCTCTGATGGTATTAATAAAATCTCGCTAGACGATAGCAATCAATCTAGAATCTATCAGGTTGATTTGCTCGATGAAGAGCATTTGAATATTACCGATTTGGGTTCAAGCAACGAACGTCAAATCGAGTTTGTACCTCAATAAGCTAGCTAATCAATCGTCCAAGTATTTCTACCTCTGAGGAGTTCGTCTAAATCACCCTCTCCAAACCTGCTTTTAGCTTCAGAAACCTGAGCGACAAGTAAGTCTTCGTAGCAAGCTCTTTCTTCAGTATAAAACACCCCAAACGGACGAGGGAAGTTCCCCTCTAACGCTGGGTCTTGATGGAAACGAACCAATAGATTGGCTTTGGTTCTGTCGGTTTCATCATGAATCCAAAGTTCATCTTCGGTTACTGAATCCATGTTTACGATAACTGGGGTGAAGCCATTTAGCTTGATGCCGAATTCTTTGTTCGCACCAAAAACCATTGGCTTTCCGTGTTCCACAAATAAGGTTTGATCTCCTTTTGTCGCCTTGTCGGTCATGCCGAAAAAAGCACCATCGTTAAAGACATTACAGTTCTGGTAGATCTCTACCATCGATGTTCCTTTGTGTGCGTTTGAACGAGAAAGAATCGTTCTTAAATGAACAGGGTCTCTGTCCATGGTTCTAGCATAGAAAGTAGAATCTGCACCCATACACAAAGCAGCAGGGTTGAAAGGATGATCCAATGAACCCATTGGAGTGGACTTGGTGGTTTTTCCTTCCTCCGAAGTTGGAGAATATTGTCCTTTTGTAAGACCGTAAATCTGATTGTTGAATAGAAGAATGTTGATGTTGAAGTTTCTTCTCAGCATGTGAATCAAGTGATTCCCACCAATTGAAAGTGCATCTCCATCTCCAGTAACCATCCAAACACTCAAGTCTGGGTTGGTAGCTTTTAACCCACTTACAACTGCAGGCGCTCTTCCATGAATACTGTGCATTCCGTACGTATTCATGTAATACGGGAACCGACTGCTACAGCCAATGCCCGACACGAAAACTATATCTTCTCGCTTTACACCAAGCTCTGGAATCACTTTCTGAACTTGTTTCAGGATAGAATAGTCACCACAACCCGGGCACCATCTTACTTCCTGATCTGTTTCAAAGTCTTTGGCGGTCAATTCGCCATTTAATACTTCTGCCATGTTATTTAAGTATTTCCAGAACCTTGTCCTTAATCTCGTTTTTGCTGAAAGGAATACCTTTTACCTTATTCAGAGCTACCGTTGGAATGAGATACTTACTTCGAATTAGCATATCTAATTGTCCCATATTCATTTCAGGTACCACTACAGTATCATAGCTTCTTAGCACTTCTTCAAAATTCTTAGGGAAAGGAAACAAGTACCTAACCTGTGCATGGGAAACTGAATATCCTTCAGCGATAAGTTCCTTAGTGGCCGCTTTAATTGCTCCAAAGGTTGACCCCCAACCTAGGATTAGCACTTTGCCTTTGGCCTCGCCCAATTCAATGTCTTGTAGAGGAATATTATTGGCGATGTTGGCGATTTTCTGCGCTCGCGTATTCACCATGTGTTGGTGATTGTCTGGGTCGTAGCTAATGTTACCTGTTCCGTCTTCTTTTTCAATTCCTCCAACTCTATGCTGAAGACCAAGGGTGCCCGGAATAGCCCATTTTCGGACTAGATTCTCGTCTCTTTCGTAAGGAAGATATTCTCCATCTTTCAAATCACTAGGTGTAGCGAAGTTGCCTTTGAATGCAGGCAATTCATCTGCATTGGGGAAGCGCCAAGGCTCAGCTCCATTTGCTATATATCCATCAGATAAGAAGAAAACAGGCGTCATATGTTCAACGGCCAATCGGCATGCCTCAAAAGCCATGTTGAAACAATCTGCAGGTGTTGCCGCGGCAACAACTGCCACTGGAGCCTCCCCGTTTCGACCATAAATAGCTTGCAAAAGGTCGGCTTGTTCTGTCTTTGTTGGCAGTCCGGTAGATGGACCACCTCGCTGAACATTCACAATTACTAGAGGTAATTCTAGCATCAGCGCCAAGCCAATCGCCTCGCCTTTCAAGGCAATACCAGGGCCACTTGAAGCGGTAATGCCTAGCGAACCTCCGAAAGCGGCACCAATTGCCGAAGCAACCGCAGCAATCTCATCTTCAGCCTGAAAGGTTTTAACACCAAAGTTCTTGTGCTTAGCCAATTCGTGAAGAATGTCTGAAGCAGGAGTAATTGGGTATGAGCCGTAAAACAACTCTAACCCAGAGCGTTGTGCTGCAGCAACCAACCCAATGGCGGCTGCTTCATTACCCATAATGTTTCTGTAAACACCCTTTCCCATTGGAGCTTTGTCCACGCTAAATCGGGTAGTAGGGGTTTCTGTAGTATCTCCAAAATTGTAACCAGCTCGTAAAACTTTGCTGTTAGCGGCTACTATTTCTGGCTTTTTCTTGAATTTCTCAGAGAGATATTTCAAGGTTGGCTCTAGCGTTCTGTTAAACATCCAAAGCACATAACCAAGTACAAACATGTTCTTGGTTCGGTCGATGTCTTTATTGCCAAGCCCGCTTTCTTTCAAGCATTCTTTAGTCAATTTTGTTACCTCAATAGGGTAAACCTTGTAATTGCTGAGGGAACCATCTTCCAACGCACTTACGCCACTTTCTACCTTGGCTAAGCGCAGATTCTTCGCGTCAAAGCCATCCGTGTTGGCGATAATAATTCCGCCTTTTTTGAGGGTTTTAATGTTGGCTTTGAGCGCAGCAGCATTCATTACTACTAGCGCATCACATTCGTCACCTGGAGTGAAGATTTCGATGCTTCCGAAGTGTAGTTGAAAACCGGATACCCCTGCAAGCGTTCCTTGCGGAGCGCGAATCTCCGCAGGGAAATTTGGAAAGGTGCTTAAATCGTTTCCGAAAAGCGCGTTTGTATCGGTGAATTGCGTTCCTGTAAGCTGAATTCCGTCTCCAGAATCTCCTGCAAACAGGATTGTAATTTCCTTAATTGTTTCGAGTGTAGCAGACATGCTTGAATTTAAGACCGCAAAGGTACTTGCTGAGACTGGTAAGACCTAGTGGGTTTAACTGATTACTTATGTGTTTATGGCTATTACAGAAACAATTTCTGGAACCGATCTTTTAACTGCTTCTTCAACCCCAGCTTTCATGGTCATTTCGCTCATCCCGCATGTTTTGCAAGAACCTAACAAGCGAAGTTGAACAACCATTTCATCGGTTATATCAACCAGCTCCATGTCGCCACCATCTGCCTCTAAAAATGGCCGCATGGTTTGAAGTGCCTCTTCAACTCTAACTTTCAGTTTGCCGTCCATTCTTGCTAATTATTGAGTTGTTATTTCTACTTTCTTGGTAGGTTGCATAGCGCCATTTCTAGCTTCAACTTCTTTGATTACTGCGGATGCTAAATCCTTAAAGGTCTCAGCAATTTGAGTGTCTTCTTGTAGCAATGCTGGTCGTCCAACATCACCAGATTCACGTATTGACTGAACCAACGGAATTTGACCTAAAAGCGGCACTTTAATCTGCTCTGCTAACCCTTTTACACCGTCTTTGCCAAAGATGTAATACTTGTTGTTTGGCAACTCGGCAGGAGTGAACCAGGCCATGTTTTCAATCAAACCAATAACCGGAACGTTGATAGAATCGAGTCTGAACATAGCCACACCTTTTCTAGCATCTGTAAGAGCAACTTCTTGTGGTGTACTAACCACAACCGCACCTGTTACAGGAACCGCCTGAACGATAGTTAAATGCACATCGCCCGTTCCTGGCGGAAGGTCGAGTAGGAGGTAATCTAGCTCATCCCACCAAACGTCTCCAAACATTTGCTTGAGCGCTTTGGTAGCCATTGGCCCACGCCAAACAATTGCTTGAGTTGGGTCTGAGAAGAACCCAATGCTCATCACTTTTACGCCATAACTTTCTATAGGAAGCATGTATTGCTTGCCTTCAATAACCTTGACTTGTGGTTTTTCATGAACAATGTCGAACATGAGTGGCATGCTAGGGCCGTAGATGTCTGCATCTATCAAACCAACCTTAAAACCTTGGTTTACAAGGCCAACTGCTAGGTTAGCAGTAACTGTGCTTTTGCCAACACCGCCTTTGCCAGAAGCAACGGCAATAATGTTCTTCACCTTGCTTAAGGTTGGAGGTCCTTGGGGCCCTTGCTGAACAGGTTTTGCTGCAATGTTTACACGCACCTGAACCTCACCATATTCTTCCGTTAAAACGGAAAGAATATCGCCTTCCAGTTTCTTTCTAATGTTGAGTGCTGGGCTTTTGATTTCGAGGTCGATATCAATCTCTTTACCAAAAACTTGGACGTTCTTTAATTCACCACTTTCTGCAATGCTTACATTGCCTGCTGGCGACTTTACCTTCTTGAGCGTTGCCGCTACTGTTTGCTTATTTAGACTCATTCTAAACGCAAAGGTACTACACAAACGAATATGGTACGTTGTCACTTCTTTTGATTAAAATTGATGTTCAATCAACTCAATCATGTATAGATATAGCATCGCCATTTTGGCATTTATAGTTTGCACAGGTTTTACCGTCAGCATTGTTCTACAACCCACTCCTTACGATCTTAATACAGCGGTAAGTAGCGTTTTGCTTGCTTTGGGAGACGAGGCACCAGAACATTACATCGGAACGGTTGATATGGAGAAGGTTGGTCTGGGTAAAGATTTGGTACAGCTTGGTGGAGTTTATGAAAACGGAGCGGTAGGCTCGCCATTATCTGAGCATTTTGTTTGCCTCGATTGCCATAATATTCAGCCAGAATCAAAATTTGCAGACGATAATGACCCGGCTAGCAGACTCGAATTTGCTAAGGCAAACAATCTTCCATATTTACCAGGTTCTACACTTTACGGAATAACAAATAGAACAAGTTGGTTTAACGGAG
>JBLHEU010000076.1:0-13346 GCA_047614525.1 Bacteroidia bacterium
CTGGACGAGTGCCAGTAATTTCTTCAATCGAATCCAATACTTCCAGACGAGAATTTGACAAATTGTCGAGAATCACAACTTCATAGCCGTTGTTAATTAACTCCACTGTTGTGTGTGAGCCAATATACCCCGTACCTCCTGTGATAATTATCATCTTACAAACTCCAGTATGAAAGCTGCTTGATTTTGTCCTTGTAAACACCCTTCACGTCAACAAACACACCATTTGATTTTGACATTTCGGTGAAATAACTCTCAGGTTTATCAAGATATTCCTGATGGTTTACCGCAACGATAATAGCATCGTAATCCTTTCCTGCTTCGGAAACTAAGTCAAACCCGTATTCATGCTTTACTTGGTCTGATGATGCATGAGGGTCAACAACTTCTACCCTAATTCCAAACGATTCCAATTCTCTAATTACGTCAACAACCTTAGAGTTTCTTATATCGGATACGTTTTCCTTAAAGGTGGCTCCCATAACCAAGACTTTTCCATTGGAAATATCTCCACCCTGTGCTACAATTTTCTTAACCGTTTCTTGAGCAACATAGGCTCCAACGGCATCATTAATTGACCGTCCAGATGTAATCACTTTGGAGTGATAACCCAGCTCACGTGCTTTGTGCGTTAAGTAATATGGGTCTACACCTATGCAGTGCCCTCCAACTAAACCAGGAAAGAATTTCAAGAAGTTCCACTTCGTACCAGCAGCTTCAAGCACATCAAATGTGTTGATGCCAACTCTATTAAAAATCATTGAAAGTTCATTCATAAGGGCAATGTTTACATCTCGCTGTGTGTTCTCAATAATCTTAGCCGCTTCCGCTACTTTGATTGATGATGCACGAAAAACACCTGCATCAACAACAAGTTCGTAGGTCTTAGCAATGATTTCTGATGACTCATCATCGCAACCAGCGGCCACCTTAATAATCTTTCTTAGTGTGTGTTCTTTATCGCCCGGATTAATACGTTCTGGAGAATAGCCAACCTTAAAGTCTGACTTGAATTTGAGGCCAGAACATTCTTCTAAAACTGGAATACAATCCTCTTCAGTACAGCCAGGATAAACGGTTGATTCGTAAACCACATAATCGCCCTCAGAAAGAACCTTTCCTACCGTATTAGAAGCGCCAAGAACAGGTCTCAAATCAGGTAAATTGTGCTCGTCAATTGGCGTTGGAACTGCTACAATGTAAAACTGAACATCTGCAAGGTCTGCTGGGTCTGCGGTAAATAGGATATCACATCCATCAAAGTCGCTTGACTCCAGTTCTTCGCTTGGGTCAATGCTATTTTTCATCATGTCAACCCTTTCGGCATTGATATCAAAACCAACAACTTTAATCCTACGCGCAAATTCTAATGCGATAGGTAAACCCACATAACCAAGACCAATAACGGCCAACTTTGCGTCTTTGCTTAAAAGCTTATCGTACACGTTCATTACTCTTTATTTTCCTTTGGTTAATAGATTAGCTGGTCGCTGAGCGTATATTCTTTCTATAATTTCTACCACCTTCAGCCCCTCTAAAGCGTTGGTGGAAATAGGTGTTCTTCCTCTTAAATGGTCAACCACATTTTCTATGATGTAATGGTGATTGGCCGCAGAACCCTTGTACGAACCATAGTCGTTTGCAGGATTAGATTCTGCTAACTCTGGCATTTTGTATCCATCAACATGACAATACTCTACCTCATTCATGTATTGGCCTCCAATCTTCACACTTCCGTTCTCGCCAATTACCGTGAGACTACTCTCTAAGTTTTTATTCCAAACTGAAGTTGAATAGTTAATGCTTCCCATTCCGCCATTAACGAAATTGAAATTGACCATTCCAGAATCTTCAAAATCTGTGAGTTTTTTGTGACTGAAATCTTGGAAATTTCCATTGATGTTGGTTATATCGCCAAACAACCAATACATGATATCTATGAAGTGGGAAAACTGGGTAAACAGCGTTCCGCCATCAAGTTGCGCATCACCTTTCCAAGTATCTTCTTTATAGTAGCGAGAATCTCGATTCCAAAAACAGTTTACTTGAACCATAAATATTTCGCCAAGCGCTTTGCTTTCAATCACCTCTTTCATCCACACCGAAGGTGGTGAGTAACGATTTTGCATTACGCAGAAAACCTGCTTAGAAACTTGTAATGCTTTGAATATGATTTCCTCACAGTCTTTTTTAGACAGTGCCATTGGCTTTTCGCAAACAACATGCTTAGAAGCTTGAAGTGCCTTTAGGCTATCTGAAGCATGAAAACCGTTTGGTGTGCAAACATTTACCACATCAATTTCTGGAACAGAAGCAAGCATCTCATCCAAGGAATTGAAGAATGGCACATCGTAATCATCAATGTTTAGCCCGTTTTTTTCAGCTGTATCGCAAAGGGCAACCAGTTCGCATTCTTCATTACGCACAACCATTTCTGCATGACGCTTGCCAATATGGCCGCACCCAACAATGGCAAACTTTATTTTTTTTTCCGGTGATATCATCCCAGTTTGGCGACTTCACCATCTTTAAGTTGATACCTCTCTTTGCTCTCCTCACATACAGCCTGTCCTCCGTTATCAAATTCTAAGCGATGGCCGTATTCGCTCATCCAACCAATTTGTCTGGCTGGATTACCAACAAGTAATGCGTATGCAAGAATTGGTTTAGTCACTACGGAGCCTGCTCCAACAAAGGCATGATGGCCAATATCGTTACCGCAAACAATTGTAGCATTAGCGCCAATTGTGGCTCCTTTTCCAACCACAGTTTTCTCGTAAGAACCTCTTCGGTTAACTGCGCTACGCGGATTGGTGACATTGGTAAAAACCATTGATGGTCCAAGGAAAACATCATCCTCGCAAACTACGCCTGTGTATATAGAAACGTTGTTTTGAACCTTTACGTTATTGCCCAAAACCACTTCTGGCGATATGACAACATTCTGACCAAGGTTGCAGTTTTCACCCATTATACTTCCACCCATTATGTGCGAGAAGTGCCAGATTTTGGTGCCATTACCAATCTGACACCCTTCGTCAACAACTGCAGTTTCGTGAGCGAAATACTCCATTATTTTCTAATGTATCCCTCGAATGTGTTGTGCTCTTTCTTGTAGAGTTTTTCATCTGGAAGGCTTTTGAAATACTCGTAAGTAATTTTCAAACCATCGGCTCTATTCACTTTTGGCTCCCAACCAAGAATAGCTATTGCTTTTTCAATGTTTGGTTGACGTTGCAATGGATCATCAACAGGAAGTTCTTTGTAAATAACCTTCTGATCGGTTCCAGTAAGTTTGATGATTTCTTCAGCAAAATCTCCAATTGTAATCTCATCTGGATTACCAATATTTACTGGCTCAGCATAATCAGATTGTAACAATCGATAGATTCCTTCTACCAAATCATCTACATAACAGAAGCTTCTAGTCTGACTTCCATCTCCGAAAACCGTTAAGTCCTCGCCACGAAGCGCTTGACCAATGAAAGCAGGCAAAACCCGCCCGTCATTCAGTCGCATTCTAGGACCGTACGTGTTGAAAATTCTAACTATACGTGTTTCAACTCCGTGATATCTGTGGTAAGCCATAGTGATGGCTTCTTGAAAACGCTTTGCCTCATCATACACGCCTCTTGGTCCTATTGGATTTACATTTCCCCAATATTCCTCCGTTTGAGGATGTACCATTGGATCACCGTAAACTTCTGAAGTAGAAGCAATAAGCATCCTTGCTCCTTTCGCTTTAGCTAATCCTAGGCAATTATGAGTTCCGAGAGACCCAACTTTCAAGGTCTGAATTGGAATCTTCAAGTAATCGATAGGACTTGCGGGAGACGCAAAGTGCATGATGTAATCCAACTCTCCAGGAATGTGGATATAGTTGCTTACATCGTGATGATAAAATTCAAATTCTTTGAGTTTGAATAGGTGCTCGATATTCTCTAGATTTCCAGTAATCAGGTTGTCCATTGCAATTACATGGCATCCTTCTTTCAGGAATCGTTCGCATAAATGCGAACCCAAGAAACCGGCTGCACCGGTAATCAGAACTCTTTTCATCCGTTTGGAATTACAGTCTTACGACCAATGCTGTTGTAGTAAAAACCGAGGTCTTTCATCTGATCTAAATCGTAAAGATTACGACCGTCAAAAACCACCTTTTCATTTAATCCTTCAGCTACTTTCTTAAAATCTGGAGAACGGAATACAGACCATTCGGTGGCAATGATTAACGCATCTGCATTTTTCAGAGCATCGTACTGATTATCAGCGTAAGAAATTTTATCGCCAATAAGTCTTTTTACGTTATCCATTCCTTCAGGATCGAAAGCCGTGATTGTAGCTCCTGCCGCAACCAACTTATCGATTACATAAAGCGCAGGTGCTTCTCTAATATCATCTGTATCTGGCTTAAATGCCAATCCCCAAAGGGCAAAATGTTTTCCTTTTACATCTCCACCAAAGAAATCTTGAATCTTAGGGACAATGATGGTTTTCTGATCTTCATTCACCTTCATAACCGAAGTTAAAAGAGCGAAGTCATAGTTCACTTCAGCAGCAGATTTAGCCAACGCTTGAACATCTTTAGGGAAGCAACTTCCTCCATAACCAATACCTGGGAAAAGGAATCTTTTACCAATTCTAGTATCAGTACCAATTCCAATTCTAACCTTGTCTACATCTGCATCAACAAGTTCGCAAAGGTTTGCGATTTCGTTCATGAATGTAATCTTGGTAGCTAAAAATGCATTAGCGGCATACTTGGTCAACTCGGCAGACTTTTCATCCATAAAGATGATTGGATTGCCCTGACGTACATACGGCTTGTAAAGCTCTTCCATAATGGCTTGGGCTTTAGTTGAAGACGTACCAACAACTACTCTATCTGGTTTTAGGAAATCATCAACAGCAAAACCTTCTCTAAGAAATTCTGGGTTTGAAACCACATCAAAATCGTGCTTCGCATTCTTTGCAACAGCTGCAGTTACCTTGGCCGCTGTTCCTACAGGAACGGTGCTTTTATCCACCAAAACCTTGTATTCTTTCATAAGCTTTCCAAGATCATCCGCAACTCCCAGTATATAAGAAAGGTCTGCAGAGCCATCTTCTCCAGGAGGTGTTGGCAACGCTAAAAAGATTACTTGCGCATCCTCAATTGCTGACGCCAAATCGGTGGTAAAACTTAGTCGTCCTTGTTTGATGTTTCTTTCGAATATAACGTCAAGATGAGGCTCGTAAATAGGAACCTCTCCGTTTTTCATTTTATTCACTTTATTCTCATCAATATCTACACAGATAACGTGATTTCCTGTTTCTGCTAGACATGTGCCTGTAACCAGACCAACGTATCCTGTACCTACTACTGCAATATTCATTTATCCTTTGTTTACGAATTCTAATACTTTGTCAATAATGTATTCTTGTTGCTCCTCCTCCATTTCTGTGTGGATTGGAAGCGAAATAACGTGTTTGCATAATTCCTCAGTTACCTTAAAACTGCCTTTGGTATTTGAAGCTGAATACGGCTTCTGTTCATGCAACGGAATTGGGTAATAAATCATTGAAGGAACATCGTTCTTGGCTAAAAACTCCTTCAGTTCGTTTCTATCAACACCACTTAGAACCAGGGTGTACTGATGAAAAACATGCTTAGAACGAGGGTTTCGAACGGGAATCTTAATAGCATCAACATTCGCGAAAGCGGCATCGTATCTATTTGCTACTTCTGTCCTTCTAGCAATAAAATCATCAAGATGCGGAAGCTTAACTCCAAGTACGGCTGCTTGGATAGCATCTAGCCTAGAATTGACCCCAACTTCATCGTGAACGTACAGCTTGGTTTGTCCATGATTGGCTACGACTCTTGCTTTATTCGCAAGGTCATCGTCATTTGTAAAAATGGCACCACCATCACCAAAGGCGCCAAGGTTTTTGGCGGGGAAGAAAGATGTGCAACCAAAAGACCCTATAGTCCCTGCTTTTAATGTTTTTCCATCAGAAAAATGGTAATCAGATCCAATAGCCTGAGCGTTGTCTTCAATTACATGAATACCTGTCCCCTCAACCAGTTTCATCAAGCCTTCCATATCAGCACATTGGCCGTACAGATGAACTGGAACAATGGCTTTAGTATTTGGGCCGATGGCTTCTTTAACCTGATTTAAATCAACGCAGAATGTATCAGCATCTACATCTACCAGCACCGGAGTCAAACCTAGTAAGGCAATTACCTCAGCTGTAGCAACGTAAGTAAACGTTGGCACAATCACTTCGTCACCGGGCTTTAACCCAAGCGCCATCATGCAAATCTGAAGCGCATCCGTTCCGTTAGCACAAGGAATAACGTGCTTAACGCCCAGGTACTTCTCTAAATTCTCTTGAAATTCTTTAATAACTGGCCCTCCAATGTAGCGAGCAGATTGCATTACGTCTAGCACGGCTGCATCAATCTCGGGCTTCAAGCGTGCATACTGCGCTTGAAGGTCAACCATTGCAATTTGTTTCAACGTAATTGGTTTAATGACCATGCTTTTTTACGAGGCGCCAAATATAGTCATTTCAAGTGCTCTGACTTGACGTATATCATTGGCAATCAAAGCGGAATCGGGTGTATTAAGTTATCTGATACGACTAGCCAATTCTTGTATTTCATTGGCAAAGAAATCCCATTGAAAGCGCTTCTTTTCCTCAAGGATATTGGTTTTAAATTCTTCAGCACGTTCTTCGGCAAAAAACGACTCAATTCCTGCCGCTACTGACTCTGGGTTTACATCGCACACATAACCCACTTTTTGGTGCGGAACCATTTCCGGCAAGCCTCCAACATTGGTTACCAACATTGGTGTGTTGTAGTGATATGCAATTTGGGTAACGCCACTTTGAGTAGCTGTTAGGTAAGGCTGGGCAACCAAGTCTGCGGCACAGAAATAGAAGCGTACTTTATTCTGATCAACAAAACCAGCGTTAACAATTACGTTGGCCTCTAAACCCAGCTTTTTGATTAAGCGAGTATACTGATCGCGGTCTTCATAGAATTCGCCAGCAACAACCAACTTTAAATTATGCTTGTCTTTAACCTTGGCAAGTGCCTTCAGCAAAAGTTTCAACCCCTTGTACTTTCGGATAATCCCAAAAAAGAGAATAACCTTGGAAGATTCGGAAATGCTTAAGTGTTTTCTTGCCAAGCTTTTTTCCACTTCATCTCCGAAGTGATTATAAACTGGATGATAGAGCATTTTACGCGGCTTGACAGCATCAAATTGCTCTAGGTCATCCAGCACGCTATCAGACATTGCCACAAAAGCATCGCACTGTTTGATGAAATATCGGGTAAAAGTCCTGTCACCAATACGCCTTTCGTGAGGAATTACGTTATCCAAAATTCCAACAATGGGAATATTTAGTTTTTGTTTAAGCCATTTACAAATAACACCCAAACACGGCCCCATAAAAGGAATCCAGAAACGCACAACCACAAAATCGGGCTTAAGCGCAACAATTTCTCTAACCGTTAGCCACCAACTTATAGGGTTGATGGAGCTCATAGTTGAGGTAATATTCACACCCTTTGGGCCTTTCCTGTCGGATGCTACTTTTTGAGAAGTTCCTGGAAAAAGAATTGATGGGTACTGAAGATAAAATGAGAAGATAGTATTCTCTATTCCTTGCTTAGTAAACTCGAGAGATAAAGACTCATTGAGTTGTGCAATTCCTCCTCTTAGAGGAAACGCAGGTCCAATGATGACGCATTTTTTTGGTACTCCCAATTTCAATCAATTAACTCAGCAATTTGGTAGTTATTTCTATCGTGTGACGACCGGGAAATCATCTCTGCCAAAAAACCTGCTGTAAAAAGTTGTGTTCCAATTATCATCGCTAAAATAGCTAAGTAAAACAGTGGTTGATCTGTCACTTCTCTAACCTTAGTTTGATTAGCTAAAGCAACGATTTTTTCTACAATCAACCAAGTGCTCACTACTCCACCTAATAAAAACATAAGTGACCCGTAAACTCCAAAAAAGTGCATTGGACGCTTACCAAACCGACTCATAAACGTGATTACCAAAAGATCTAACGGTCCGTTGATAAATCGTTCTATTCCAAACTTGGTTTCTCCAAATCTTCGTTCCTGGTGCTGAACTACTTTTTCGCCAATCTTATTGAACCCAGCCCACTTAGCGATAACAGGAATGTAGCGGTGCATTTCGCCATAAACCTCAATGCTTTTTATAACGTCTTGCCTGTAAGCTTTAAGTCCGCAATTAAAGTCGTGCAAATAGATACCAGACATTTTACGAGCAGCCCAATTGTAAAGTTTTGTCGGAATGGTTTTGGTTATTGGATCGAATCGTTTCTTTTTCCAGCCAGAAACCAAATCAAAGCCGTCTTCAGTAATCATTCGCACCAACTCAGGGATTTCTTCTGGGCTGTCTTGCAAATCGGCATCCATGGTAATAACGATATCGCCTTTAGCTGTATCAAACCCGCGGTTTAAACCAGCAGATTTGCCATAATTTCTTCTAAAGCGAAGTGCTCTAATACTGCTGTACTTCTGCTTTAATTCTTCAATAATACTCCAGGAAGAGTCGGTACTTCCATCATCCACATAAACAATCTCATACAAGAAATCATTTTTCTGCATAACCTCGTCAATCCACCTGGTTAATTCAGGAAGAGATTCGTACTCGTTATAAAGGGGGATTACAATTGAAATTAGCACGCTGTATTACTTGAAATTAGCTTCAAAAGAAGTATTCTCTTTCTTCAGAATGGCCGAGGTTATCAGAGATATAATAAACCCAATAATTGTATAGCTCAATATCACCATTAACGCCATAGGAATGGGAGCCATAAACTTACGTGTGTAAGTCATTGCCATTTCAACTTGATCGTCAGGCAATCCTTGGTCGTACATCTGATCTTCGGCTCTTAGTATCAGTTCTTCAAGCATCTCCGGATCCATATAATTGAAGAAAACAAATGTGTAAAAAGCAACCATAATGCTTCCAAAAAAGGCAATTCCTACTCCTGTTCCGAGGCCTTGTCCGTAGGAAATAAAACCATCCTGACTTGTTCTTTTGGCCTGAGTACCTACAAAAATGATGGCCGCAATAACTCCATAGCTAGCCCATTGTGCGGGTTTTGACTCTGTTAATTCGAGAAGATAAAGTGCAAGCGAAAAAGCGATTAGCAGTAATCCTAGAATTCCGCCCCAAGTGGTTAGGTGTTTCATGTCTTTTGGTTTGAGTTCGGGCAAATATAACTGAATGCCACTTGCGTTATTCTGATCTTCACATTTGTTTGCAACCACGCATTTGTTTGTTGTACCAGTAAAAAAGAGCATTACCTTTGCAGTGGGGTAAGTCCTGTGCGACCAGCTCCTACTCAATCCCCCAGGACAGGAATGTAGCAAGGGTAGGTAGTTGAGCGGTGCGACATAGGTAGCTTACCCCATTTTTTGTGCCCTAAAGTTTCAAGTGACAAGCCGCAAGTATCAATTGGCTTTCTATTTATTTTCTTACTTGAAGCTTGCACCTTTCGACTTATTACTTGCTAAAAACATGTTCATTTCTTTTCGGAAAATGACTTGCCAACCCAAGGCAACTTGAACACATTTGTACAAAATCAAATCGACATGAAATTCTTTATAGACACAGCCAACTTAGACCAAATTAAAGAAGCGCAAGATTTAGGCGTTTTAGATGGTGTAACAACTAACCCATCTCTGATGGCCAAAGAAGGAATTCATGGAGATGAGCGCGTAACGCAACACTACATTGACATCTGTAATATTGTTGATGGTGATGTAAGTGCTGAGGTAATTTCTACTGATTTCGAAGGAATGGTTAGAGAAGGTGAAGCCTTAGCTAAACTACATCCACAGATTGTGGTGAAAATTCCAATGATTAAGGATGGAATTAAGGCTATAAAGCATTTTTCTGACAAAGGAATTAGAACAAATTGCACGTTGATTTTTAGTGCAGGACAAGCATTACTTGCAGCAAAAGCAGGTGCAACTTACGTTTCTCCATTCTTGGGAAGACTGGATGATAATTGTCAAGATGGAATGGATTTGATTGCTCAAATTAGATTGATTTATGACAATTACATGTACGACACGCAAATTCTTGCGGCCAGTATCCGTCACACCATGCATATTGTAAGATGTGCAGAAGAAGGAGCTGATGTTGCTACCTGCCCATTAAGTGCAATTCTTGGTCTGCTTAAGCACCCGTTAACAGACATCGGCTTAGCTAAATTCTTGGCCGATTTCGAAGCCAACAAATAGAACATCACATGTTACTCCGCATCTATGAAGAAAATCCTAACCCGAAAGTAATTCGGGAAGTTGCGGATTGTCTGAAAAGAGGCGGAGTAATTATTTACCCTACTGATACCGTTTACGGTATTGGCTGCGACATTAACAACCGTAAAGCGGTAGAACGGATTTGTCAGATTAGAAACATCAAACCTGAGAAGGCGCAATTCTCCTTCATTTGTTCAGACTTGAGTCACATTTCGGAATTCTGCACGCAGATTGACAATACCACTTTTAAGCTGATGAAACGGCTACTGCCTGGGCCGTACACCTTCATTCTCAACGCCACTAATAAGGTTCCCAAGCTTTTTCAAAGCAAGAAACGAACCGTTGGAATTCGAATTCCTGCCAACAGCATTCCACTAGCGATTGTTGAAGAGTTGGGCAATCCAATTATGACTGCATCCGTGACCGATGCAAACGACATGATTGAATACACAACAGACCCATCTTTGATTTACGAGCGGTACGAAAACTTAGTAGATATTGTGATTGATGGCGGCTATGGCGGTTTCGAAGGTTCAACCGTTCTCAATTGTGCCGATGGCGAAGTTGAAGTAATTCGCGAAGGAAAAGGCTCTATCGAAGACCTTTTTTAATCAACCCTTTCAAAACATTCAGTAGGATAAGACCTTACTACGCCATTGAAACAAAGTGTTTTGTATCTAAGCGTTTCCCAAAAACGAAACGGTCGCTCATCTATTCATCTACCAACACATTGCGCTGGTCTTTACTCCTTCTGCACTACGTCTAATTATTGTATCTCAAACACAAGAATCAAGTATAACTCCTTTAAAGACTTAAAGAGTATGCTTCGAATCCATTTCATCATTTGCCTTATTGCAGCGTCATTCTCAAGCATTGTTGCTCAGGAGGTTTCGTTCGACCAGAATCACTCTACAGATGGAGCCATTCATTTAAAAATGACGAACGGTGACGAAATTCCAGTCGATGCTTTTGGCAATGAATTACAATTGCATGAAGTATTTAGATTGTCTCCAGAAGAAATTCTAACCAACGGTTGGGGCAAAACGATAAAACGCTCAGAAAATGCAGATAGCTACAGAGCCAGTGGTGGACCTCAATTTAATCTCATTTACCTAGACCAAGCAAATGTAACAGGTGCTGGTTTCGATGACCCTTCGAAAGGCGCAGAAAGACGTGAGGCGCTAGAAGCAGCATTCCAATATTACTCCTCACTAATTGAAGACATTGGCACTGCGGATATTGAGATTCGGGAATCCTTTTCGGCTCACCCTAACAGCAACCCGTTTGGCTTTTCTGCTGCTTACTATTTTGGTTCAAAAGGTTTTAACCAACCATTTACTAAAACGCACATCGCATCTGGTAACGACCCATACGAGGCTTACCCAGATGGTTATTTGCAATTCAACTTTCATCCAGATTTGAATTACAACTATAACGTAAATGGAAACCCATCTGCGCAGCAATACGATTTCTACACCATTGCTTTGCACGAAATTATGCACTTATTGGGCTTCACTAGTTATGCCACAGATAACGGAGAATCTGCTGCTTCGCCAGATGTTTTCACCACATTTGATGAGCATTTAGCCGATTTCAACAAAAACGATTTGTACAATGTATTTGGGTCTGGAGCGAGCACAACGGTTACCGTAGCCGATAATGTAAGTTTAACCAACAATCAAATTTGGTTTGAATTATACTCAGGAGAGCATGCACCGGTTTACTCGCCAACTTCTTTCGGTGGCTCTAGTTTAGACCACTTCGATAACGACCGTTCTGAAGATGGTGCGTATTTAATGCACCCATCTTTAACTAGTGGCGATGCTTTTAAAATGTTGCATCAAGATGAAGTGCGTGTTTTGGAAAAAATGGGTTTTCAAGTGAACTACAGTATAGCAACAGCAATTCATGACCACGACCATAATGCACCTGCAAAAGTTCGTTCTGGATTGTACCCAAACCCTGCCTATTCTAGCGATGGAATTCAGATTGACCTTGGCGACATTGATGCTACCGAAGTACTGGTAATTGTATATGATATGATGGGAAGGCAAGCTTATTCAAAAGTTATTCTGAATGCTGGTTCTGGGCCAGTTACCGCTATAGACCCACACAACAAACTTACACCAGGTATGTATATCGTAGTTGGCTCTACTAAGAATGAACTCTTTAATGAGAAGCTGGTAATTAAGTAATTAGTTGCTGAAAAGAGACATCGAGGTTATCGATTATATCTCCCGCAATTAATGACTCAGCAGAATTAGATTGCAACGCTACATCCCCCGCCAATCCATGTAAATAAACGCCCATTACTGACGCTACTTCGGGAGAATACTCTTGCGCCAAAAGACCAAGGATAATTCCCGTTAAAACATCGCCACTTCCTGCAGTTGCCATTCCTGCATTACCTGTTGAGTTGAAAAATACTTGACCCGCAGGAGTTGTTGTACAGGTATGTGCACCTTTAAAAACCACCACTACTCCGTACTTAACGGAGAATTCTACTTGCAGTTTTATTCGCTCTTCAGATGACTCCCACGAACCAGCCATGCGTTCAAACTCTTTTGGGTGCGGTGTAAGAATGGTTCCACTTGGTATAAATGAAAGCCACGTTTTATTCTGAGCCAAGATGTTTAGGCCATCAGCATCAATTACCAATCTGGCATCTGCATCTTGCAGCAAACGCTTTAGCACATTTGCTGTGTCTTTTTCTGTTCCAATTCCGGGGCCAAAACCAATGGCATTAAATGCGCTGAGGTTTGGCAATTCGATGATGTAATCTTGGTTAGCATCAACGGTACACATGGCTTCCTTTACGCCAACTTGCATAATGTCTAATCCGCAAGCGGGAACATGTGTTGTAAGCAAACCAGCACCACTTCTTAAACACGCCTTTGCAGATAACTGAGCGGCTCCCATTTTCCCTTTAGACCCAGCCAGAAGCAATGCATATCCATGCGTTCCTTTGTGCGAGAACTTTTTCCTCGGGTTATAAAGCTTTTGAATATCTGCTAACTCAACATATTCGTAATTACTAGCA
>JBLHEU010000077.1:0-13282 GCA_047614525.1 Bacteroidia bacterium
TACCACACATGCGCCTGCCTTTGGAAGTGGAGAAACACTTAACGCAGGCGTTTACACAATTGGAGGGGCAGGGTCTGTAGCTGGATCTTTAACTTTAGATGCACTGGGCGACCCTAATGCTGTATTTGTTTTCAGATTTGGAGGGGCTTTTTCAACTGGTGCTGGCGCATCCGTCATATTAGCCAATGGCGCATCTGCTTGTAACGTGTTTTGGGTAGCCGAAGGTGCTATATCTATGGCTACTACAACGGCAATGAAAGGAACTCTTATTGCCAATAACGGAGCGGTTTTTGTCGCGGCTAGCGGCACCATAATAGGTCGGTTATTTAGTACTACCGGAGCTGTCAATATCGATGGGTCAACTGTAACTGTACCTACCAGCTGTACTTATCTCGATTTAGGAGTGTTAAGCAACTTTGCCATGTTCACAAGCCTTGGTGCTGTTGGTAATACCGGTAGCTCCAATATTACAGGCAACATAGGAACAAATAGCGGTGCTATTACCGGCTTTGGTACGGCAACGGTTAACGGGAGGTTTTACTCTTCGGGAGCTAGTCTCTCCTACGGCATCTTTAGTATTTACCAAAATGGCGTTTTAGTTGCTAATTCAAGCAGAACCAGAACAAGCAGTATAAATACAGTAGACATAGCGCTACAGGCAATAGCAACAGTTGCAGCTGGTCAGGCTATTGATGTTAGGTGGCGGACAGATACTGGAACTTTATCATTGGGAAATAGAAGACTAACGCTAACCAAAGTTCAATGACACCCCGTTTAGCGTAGACTTCCTGGAGGGAGGAATTATTGGAACCACTAATTTCAAAATCCCTTACGGTGAAGGATATGATTGCTTTTCCAGTTAAAACAAGCGGAGTTTATTTGGTCAGCGTATCATCTTGAAACAAGAAGCCCACACAACGATTAGCAGTAAGTTGAAAATAATTGCAGGGTGCGGTAAACGCACAATTAAAAAGGGGGAGCATTTGCTCCCCTTTTTTTATTCAATTAGACTGGCTTAGAATGGTGATGCGAAAGCTGTATTGTTCAAATACGTTTCGTCTGTTAATGTTTTGATGAAAGCTACAAGGTCGGCTTTCTCCTGAGTGTCAAGCATGAGACCCGTTGCTGTTGTTGCATCCAAAGCAGGGTTCAACGTTGATGATTGCTCGATTGCTGTGTTGTAATGTTCAACCACCTCTTCAAGTGTTTGAAAACGTCCATCGTGCATGTATGGTGGGGTCATCTCAATATTTCTGAGTGATGTTACTTTAAACTTGGCACGATCCGTTGGGTCATTGGTTTCGTCAAACCTTCCAAGGTCATCGAAATTGGCTTCAGAATCCAAACCGTTATTCATATACTGATCGTTCTCAAAGTTTATTCCACCATGGCAATGGGCGCAATCTGCACCAGATTCGTTCGGAAAAAACGCGTTGTACTCAGAAAAGAATAACTGACGTCCACGCTCCTCACTTGGCGTTAGAGTTGCCGTTCCAGCCAAAGACCGATCGTACTTAGAATCGTTTGAAATGAAGGTGAACATGAATTGCTCCATGGCTTCCCCCATTCTTGCTTCAGTAATCGTTTCATCTCCGAATGCACGAATAAATTGATCCTTGTATGTCTGGTCGTCAGTCAGCTTCGCGATTACACTTGGAATCGTTTCATTCATTTCAAGCGGATTCTGAATAGGTTGAGTTGCTTGATCATGTAACTCTGGTGAACGGCCATCCCAAAAGAACCCATTGCTATGCCATGCCATATTAAAGATTGCCATGGCTTGTCTACCACCTAGATCACCTTCAGCTCCTACACTAAACCGTGCAGTATCTGTGAAAGCGTGTTCTTGACGATGGCAGTCTGCGCAGGCTTGAGTTAGATTGCTAGACATTTTTTTCTCATAGAAAAGCATCCTTCCTAAGGCAATTTTCTGCGCTGTAAGCATAGTTGAAACGGGAGAACTAGGAGGTGGAAATGTTCCATAATCGAGGGTATAAGGAGTGTCATCATACACCACAGGGTCTGTGTCTGGGTCTTGGTTACAGGCCGAAATAATTGCGACTATTGCAAGCAATGTTATTGTTAGCTTTTTCATTTTACAAAGTATTAGAAGGTCAATAACCTTCGGGCTTGTATTCTTTACGGCTGATGAATTCCTTGTCAGTCAGAGTGTGTAGAAATGCAACCAATTGTTCTTTTTCGAGTTCATCAAGATTGAGAGGTTTAATCAAATCACTTTTGTTCTTGTGAGGCAAACCTCCAACGTTGTAATGTTCGATAACCTGTTGGAGCGTTTTTATTGAACCATCGTGCATGTATGGAGCAGTTGGCCCAACGTTTCTAAGCGTAGGCACCTTGAACATCGCCCTATCTAGTTCATTATCTGTCAAACGTCTTCTGCCAGAATCCTGATAAGTGATATACAGGCCATTGTTCTTAAAAGAGTAATCGGTAAAGTTGAACCCGCTGTGGCAGTTGGTACAACCTATTCTTTCTGAGAAAAACAGATTCATCCCGTTTACTTCCTTCTCATTAAGAGCTCTTTTTTTCTCCTGAAAATGAAACTGGTCATATGGGCTATTCCCACTTATTAAGGTTCTTTCGAAACAGCCTAATGCACGAGTAATCACATAGTGGTCAGGGTTTCTCCCGTAAGCTTCTTTACTCATTAACACGTAGGAAGAATCGTCTAGCATCCGCTCTGCTATTAGCAGAATATTGAAGTTAAACTCGTTGTGTTCCTGTATCGGTACCAAAATCTGCATCTCTAAAGTTGGAACCCCTCCATCTCTGGTGAAATATGGGTTGTACGCCACATTTGTTAGCGTAGGTGCATTTCTGGTACCCAAAGCTTTTCCTGCGCCTAAACTCATGGCAACCGTATCGCTAAAAGCAAACTGAGCCATATGGCAAGAAGCACAGCTAATGCTACTGTCTACAGACATGATGGGGTCGTAGAATAACTTCCTGCCAAGCAACCAGCGTGCATCGCTAAAGGAATTATCCTCGGGAAAAGGAATTTCGGGGAATCCCTCAGGCGCAACCATTAGGTGCTGAAACCCACCCTCATCAAGTTCGTTTAAACCTGATAGCGAAGAAAACAGCACCCCAATGAGTCCAAGAAAACCTAGATAACGAAGCAACTAGAAGGGTTACTTAGTAACCACCCATTTGCGAGTTACCACTTTACTTCCGTTCTGCTCAAGAGCTACAGAATAAGCTCCTGAAGAAAGTACGGGCAAGCGGTAAGTTCCAGTAGGATTAAACAACTGATCTGAGCTAATTACTCTTCCATCTAATCCGTAAACAACAACGTTGTATTTCTCGGTTTTTGGTAGCTGAAAAGAGATTTGACTTTCGGTTACTGTCGGGTTAGGGTATAAATCAAAAACCCCATCAAACTCAGCATCGTTTACTCCTAGAGCACTTGCTGGAAAGAACACGTAATCGGCAAAATCGTCCAAAAATTGAACGGCATTACCGTTGCTTGCATGCAGAATCAATCCAGAAGAGATGTCAACATTATTAAATGCTCTAGCGTAATCCGCATAAACAACAATCTCCAAATCTCCTCCATTGTCTACTGCATTCGTAGTTATCTCAACCTGATTGTAATTACTGTTTCCTAAGGCATGAACTTCATAATTGAAAGCTGTATTTGCACCAGCACCACCTTCAATTGCTACGAAGCGGTAACCAGAAGACCAGCCCCAATGCATAGATGGATTTTGGGGTGCCAATGGATGACCAGAAGTCCATAGTGTTGGATCTGCATTGTTTACATCTGGACCAACCCCAATATTAAAGTTGATTCCTTCTATGGTGGTGACTGCATGGCTTCCAAGATTGAAATTCGCATCATTGCCAGCGTCAACCAAAACCCAAGTGTCCTCAACGGAAGTTGTCTGACCGCCATCGTGAATCAATTCGATTCCTGATATGTAATACTGTAATCTAGTTACGTCAAAGTTGTAGCCGCCTGGTGCCGAGGCTTCTGTGCTAAGTGCGAAATCTGATTGATTAAGGCGATGTTCTATGTTTAGAACAACATTTGATTGGGCAAACGCCAAATTGGCGAATAACATTACTGATAAAAATGCGGAAAATGTTTTCATGATTGTAAGTTGATTTTGTTTGAATAGAGAAATTACGGTTGGCTGGTGCCGAAAAACTCAATTCTAAATCACGAAAACTTGAAACAACGCCTGATAATCTGTTTCAATTAACGGTGGTGCGTTGGCTAAACACTCAACTTTAACGAGAGGATGTGCACTAAATATTAGGTGTTCTTCAATAGATAATAAACTAACTATTGGAGTTTTTTGAAAGTCAGTATTATAGGTTGGCGGATAATCGTTTTCTACCAGCAAGAGCCTATCATCATCCTCGCAACACCCTTTTCTGGAAACAGAACAACCAACAGAATTGTCAATCTCAAGTTCATAATAGCCATCGCAAGCCTTGGCTCTTTTGTTTACCGCAAAATCGATAACGTTTCCGTTGCAATAATGGATGCTAATTGAAGCCCCGGTGCTTACTAAAAGCATGAAGGCTGCACCCAATAAAGTTAAAAATCGAAGTATAATATTCACTTGTAAGTCAGTTGTATGAAGACTAAGGTATGTGAATTGAACCAATTCTTCGAAATAGAATGAACCAATTGGTTTTGAATAGACAAAAATTCTTCCCGTTGTACATCGGTTCTGGGTTCTGTCGCATTAACTGAAATCAAGTTGGTTTTCGTCTACCTTAGAAAGTATGTGTCTATAATCACAAAGCGGTTAATTTCATTCCAATACCTTGACGGTTTATTTGAACTATGAAAAGCAGGAGAAATTTCATTAAAAGAACATCAGTAGCTACGCTCGGAGTTCTAATTGGCTCTAGAATTGTATTCGGCAAAAACCTTCCGAAGGATTATGTCCCAGTCATTCAGCAAGACGCTAATCCTTACGAAATGTTCGGAAAGCATAAGGATATGGTCGTTCTAAACAACCGTCCTTGGAATATCGAGGCTGTCCCTCATTTGTTGGATGATAAGGTGACTCCCAACGAAAAAATGTTTATCCGAAATAACGGTCGTATTCCTGAAGATGTAGATGCGTCTACTTGGACCTTGACCATTGATGGAGAGTCCGTATCAGCATCTAAAACATACACGCTACAGGATTTGAAGACGAAATTTCCACAGCACACTTATCAGCTAACGCTAGAGTGCGGTGGTAACGGTAGGAAAGAATTCAATCCACCCGCAAAGGGTAACCAGTGGGAATACGGAGCGGTTTCCTGTGCAGAATGGACAGGCATTCGGTTAGCGGATGTTCTCAAAGATGTAGGCATAAAAGGAGATGCGGTTTATATAGGCTATTACGGAGCGGATGTTCATCTAACGGGAAACCCTGACAAAGTGGTTATTTCAAGAGGAGCTCCTATGGATAAAGCGATGCAAGAGGAAACCTTACTTGCTTTCAAAATGAATGGCGAGGACATTCCATTGGCTCACGGTTATCCGCTAAGATTGGTGGCAGGTGGTTGGCCAGCTTCTGTTTCTGGAAAATGGCTTAAGAGAATTGCAGTTAGAAACATTATTCACGATGGTCCTAAGATGGAAGCACCGAGTTACCGTGTTCCGTGCAAGTCTGTTGCGCCAGGCGAAAAAGTAGCCGATGAGGATATGTGCATCATTGAATCTATGCCTGTAAAATCTCTCATTACGTACCCGAAAACGGGAGCTATGCTCGACAAGGACAAGTCTCTTAGCATTCGTGGTCATGCTTGGGCTGGGGAGTTGGAAATTGCGAAAATGGAATATTCCATTGATTTTGGAAGTACTTGGAAGGAATGCTCCATCGAGAAACCCGCCAACCGCTTAGCTTGGCAGCATTTCAGCGCCAAAGTTTCCTTGCCAGAAGAAGGGTATTACGAAGTTTGGGCACGCGCCACGGATAGCAATGGAGACGCTCAGCCGATGGTGTTACCAAACTGGAATCCGAAGGGATATTTGAACAACGCGTGCCATCGCATTGCAGTTAAGGTGAAGTAAAATGCTGAGCCCAGAACAAGAGGAATTACTGGTCAAGATTCAGAAGAATCTTAAGAATATCACCAACATAACGCTGTTGCTTACTGCGGCAGTCATGGTTCTGGTTTATGTCATGGTTGTCTTTCCAAACCTTGGCACTGAGTTGAGCACGGATCAGGTTGTTGTTGAATCCGAACCATTGCCCGAGTTTCAAAACGGAATTCATTTAGCAACAGGGTTTAAAGCAGGCGAAAACCTCAACCTGGTCATTGCCAATTGCACCAGCTGTCATTCAGCAAAAATGGTCACACAAAATCACGCTACGCGGGATGGTTGGCAAACGATGATTCGATGGATGCAGGAAACACAAAACCTGTGGAGTTTAGGCGAGAACGAACCGCTGATTCTCGATTACCTCGCAAAATATTACGCTCCTAAAAAAGCAGGACGAAGAGAACCCCTCACTAACATAGACTGGTATGAATTGGAAGATTAACGGACTTTTGTTTGTAGCCGCCTTGTTCACAATTGGCTGTGAAGACTCAAAACAGTCGAAATTAAAAACTACAGAATACGCTTCGGTTGAAAGCCTTACGGAAATTGATGAGCTTGTAAGCTTAGGTCAAAGGTGGAAACTTATCGACCTGAGGAAACCTGAAGAGTTTAAGAAAGGGCACGTTCCTGGAGCATTAAACGTATGGCGAACTGATTTGGCAGACACATCATTTACTTACGGAGGAATGATGCCCACTCAGTTTCAAATGGAGCTATTGCTGAGCCGGTTGGGAATCAATCCAAAAGACACCATTGTTATTTACGACCACAAGGCTCAATGCGATGCCGCAAGGTTGTGGTGGGTGCTAAAGTTCTACGGTCATAAAAACGTGAAGCTTCTTAATGGTGGTCTTACCACATGGAATGCTTTAGGCAACGAGTTATCTATAAACACAGAGGTTTCAGACACTTCTGCATATCGATTTCATCTTCAACCAGACTCATCTCTTCTAGCCTTGATAGAAGCAATCGAATTAATACCAGATTCAAATCTATTACTGCTCGATACAAGAGGAAAGGAAGAATACTCTGGAGAGGTTCATAAAAATGGTGCTGCGCATGCTGGACATATTAATAGAGCCATAAATTTTGATTGGGTGATGGCTGTAGATTATGATGGTACTCAGAAGTTTCTAAGTGCGGAAGAATTGAAAACCCGCTATGCAGCAATTGGCATTGATGGCACAAAGCCAGTTATCACATATTGTCACTCTGGCGTACGATCGGCACACACACTTTTCGTCTTAACTGAGCTACTTGGTTATCGTAACATCAGAAATTACGATGGTTCGTGGGTAGAATGGAGCCACCTGCATAATGAATAAGGCACTAGCGTAACTATTGTCACAATGGTTTGCGCGGCTGGGAAATACTTTTGTTTGCTATTCTAAAACCATCATGAAATGAAGAACGATTTTGAAACAAAGGTTACTGGGTTATTGGCAGCTGGAATAGTTATGTTGATACCAGTGAACTTTGAGGTATACAAGCCTGTTCTATATGAAGATTGTTTGGCTATTGGCAATGGGAACTTCAATACTTGTAAAGGGCGTTAACTTACCGGAAACAGAATGAGCGAATTTTTTGAAATCATAATAAATGCCATCGGTAATTATTGGGGCTGGATTGTCAGTGAAATAACCTTCAATTATGACTACAAGCCGTGGTACCAGAATTATTTTTGGGGATTGACCCTGCTTTCTTTGGTTGTTTGGGGTTTGGAAGCATTGTTTCCATGGAGAAAAAACCAGTCGATTGTCCGAAAGGATTTTTGGTTGGACGCATTCTATATGTACTTCAATTTCTTCATTTTCGGATTGATGATTATTGGGTTTTACGCGCTGACGGAGCATTCTCTGGGCCTGTTCGGTATCACAATGACATCACTGATTTTCTTCAATTTCACTGCCTTACCAGCTTGGGCACAGATTCTTATCTTCTTCATTATTAACGATTTTGTGCAGTGGTTTACCCACGTAATACTTCATCGATTTGAAGTTCTATGGCGTTTCCATAAAGTGCACCACTCAGTGCAGGAAATGGGTTTTGCAGCTCACTTGCGCTACCATTGGATGGAGAATGTGTTTTACAAGCCACTTAAAACATTGGCCGTTATGTTGGTCGGTGGATTTGAACCTGAACAAGCTTTCTTCATACATTTCGTGGCCATTACCATTGGTCACTTAAACCACGCCAATGTTCGTATTACGTGGGGACCGTTGAAGTATGTTTTCAATAATTCAGTAATGCACCTTTTCCATCATATGAAAGCGCTGCCAGAGGGTAAAATGCGAGGAGTCAATTTCGGAATCAGTCTGTCAACTTGGGATTACATTTTCGGAACTAATTATATACCACAAAGTGAGGATGGTAGCTACGAATTGGGTTTCGATGGCATCGATGAATTCCCAGTTCATTCATTCTGGAAACAGCTGTTTTACGGATTCAAGAAATAGACTTTTCAAAATAGATAGAGTAGAAAGGGCAGGTTTATTCCTGCCTTTTTCTTTGTCCTACTTTTGAGTCAATCAGAACGTCACAGACCAAACCTATGATATCAGTTGAAGAAGCAAAATCACTTATCTCGGAATTTAGTCCAGAACTAAATTCAGTTGTTTTAGACGTATCTGAAAGTGCTGGTTATGTGCTTTCTAATGATGTGCACTCACCGATTGATATGCCGCCATTTCTGCAAAGCGCGATGGACGGGTATGCGTTAGCAGTAGGTGTTAAAAATGCTGGTTCTCCCTTTAAATTAATTGGAGAAGTTTCCGCTGGTGGTTCAATGCAATATGAATTGAAAGAAGGTGAATGCGTGCGAATATTTACGGGTGCCCCAGTTCCAGAAAGTGCCACTGCAGTTGTTCAACAAGAATGGGTTGAGCAGGATGGATATGGTGTTTTACTTCAGCGCGAAGTGGCCGAATTGATGCATATTCGACCCAAAGGAGAGCAGATGAAAACTGCCCAGCTGGCGCTTGAAAAAGGCACGCTCATTACACCAGGAACCATTGGCTTTTTGCAAATGCTTGGAATCACATCCGTGAACGTTTTTGCAAAGCCACGAACTACTGTTCTAGTTACTGGAAATGAATTGGTTTCAGCAGGAAATGAACTCAAATACGGGCAGATTTACGAGAGTAATTCGCAGATGCTAATCTCAGCGTTGGAGCGCGAAGGAGTTAGTTCTGAAAGCCAACGTATTTTCGATAATTTGGATGATACAATTGAGACCATTGGCAAGGCAATGGAGGCCAACGACCTCATCATTATTACTGGAGGAATTTCCGTTGGAGACCACGACCATGTTGGAACGGCACTTGCTAAACTTGGAGTGGAACAGGTGTTCTATAAAGTGGCTCAGAAACCAGGAAAACCATTGTTTTTCGGAACAAAAGAGGGAAAAGCAGTTTTCGCGCTACCCGGAAATCCAGCTGCGAGTTTGACTTGTTTCTACGAGTATGTGTTGCCCGTGCTCCGTAATTTTTATGGCAGAACCGATAATTCGCTTCAATCTTTTCAGCTACCGCTTGCTCCGCAGAATTCCATTAAATCATTAGGACGTGCTCAGTTTTTGAAGTCCAGCGTGACTAACGGGGTAGTAGAAATCCTTGAAGGTCAGAGCTCAGCAATGCTGAACACATTCGCTTTAGCCAATGCGTTGGTATACGTAGAAACCAACTGCGAAGCGAAATCCGCTGGCGACTTAGTAGAGGTTCATCTACTTCCTTAAAGCCAAAGAAACAAGAGTCACATGTTGCTTGATTAACTCAAGCTATTTTCGTTATTTCCTGTTGGATATAACGCTATGGATAACATCTCAATCGGCAACAAAATTTGGCTAGAGAAAAACGGCCAATTCTTCCTTGGAAAGGGAAGGGTTGAATTGCTAAAATCGATTGTTATTTGTGGTTCCATCAGCGCAGCTGCTAAGAGTATGAAGATGTCTTATAAGAAAGCGTGGACGGCAGTTGACGATGTGAATTCGGTCTCTGATGAACCTTTGGTCATTAGAACTGCGGGTGGCAGCGGGGGTGGAGGTACTTTGATTACGGAAGCAGGAAAGGAAGCCATTGAACTTTACGAGCGGTTCGAATCTAACTCTCGTACATTTTTAGATAACGAACTCAAAATCGCGCAGCAATGAGCCTTTTTGAGATAGAAGGCATCGGTGTTTTTCTGGCTATTCTGCCAATAGTTGCGTTTATGTATGCTGCGGTCGGTCATGGTGGAGCAAGCGGTTATTTGGCGCTAATGGCGCTGTGGTCGTTTCCCGTTTCCATGATGAAACCTACCGCTTTGGTGCTCAATCTATTTGTTGCGGCTATTTCTTTCATTGCTTACGCGAGAAAAGGCCATTTCAATTCCAAATTGTTCTTGGCTTTTGCGTTAACATCTATCCCAATGGCATTTTTGGGTGGAATGATTGAGGTTGACGCATCCATCTACAAAAGGGTTTTGGCAGTGTTACTCGTCTTTGGCATTTTAAAAATGCTGGGTGTTTTTGAGAAAGAAAATGACCAAATAAAGAACGTTCCGTTGTGGCAAGGATTACTTGTAGGCGCTGGAATTGGCTTCTTCTCTGGAATGATTGGCATCGGTGGCGGAATTATTCTCAGTCCATTAATTCTCATTATGGGATGGGGACGAATGAAGGAAGCCGCAGCTGTTTCGGCCGCCTTCATTTGGGTGAATTCTGCCGCAGGATTAGCGGGTCATTTCAGTCGAGGTATTATCATAGAACCTATGGTATTTATTCTAATCCCAATAGCTTTGATTGGTGGTCTATTGGGTGGATATTTGGGAAGTACCCGGTTTGCTAATCTGTTGTTGAAGCGTATGCTAGCGTTTGTACTCATCATCGCTTGTGTTAAACTCTTTTTTGTATGAAAGTTGAGGTAAAATATTTTGGTGCGATTGCCGAATGGGCGGGCTGTCAACAGGTTCAATTAGACTTTGATGGAATTAATGTTTCCGATCTTATAAACATGCTCGAAAAGCAAATATCTGGGTTGAATAGTACGTCCTATCAAGTTGCTATAAATCACGTAATTGCCAATGATGACCAAGTGATTTCTTTGGGAGATGAGATAGCATTTTTACCCCCATTTGCAGGAGGATGAGATACGCTCGTCACATATCATTAGAGGAGATTGGAGAAGTTGGCCAGCAGAAATTATTGAATGCCAAAGTGCTGATGATTGGTGCTGGCGGATTGGGTTGTTCTGCGCTTCAGTATCTGGTTGCTGCTGGCGTTGGCACCATCGGAATTGTGGATGGCGACAGCATTGAGGAAAGCAATTTACAGCGACAAATTTTATTCAACACTTCGGATGTTGGAAGGTTGAAAGTGGAGGTGGCGAAAGAACGTTTGAAGGGGCTCAACCCAGATGTTTCAATCACGATTTACCCTGAAAACCTGAAGTCCGAAAATGCCTTGGCTATTATTACCAATTACGATTTGGTAATTGACGGAACCGACAATTTCGCCACCAGATATTTGGTGAATGATGCCTGTGTGAGACTCGGAAAGACCTTGGTTTATGGGGCTATTCACAAATTTGAAGGACAGGTTTCCGTGTTCAATTTCAATGGTGGACCAACCTATCGTTGTTTGTTTCCGGATGGGCCATCGCAAAGTCAAATTCCGAACTGTGCAGACGCTGGTGTTCTAGGCGTATTGCCAGGTGTAATCGGAACACTTCAAGCCACCGAAGCCATCAAGGTAATTCTCGGTATTGGTGAAAGCCTTTCAGGCAAACTGAAGCTCATCAATCTGCTTACCAATTCAGATGAAATTATTTCCTTTTCAAGGAGCGAAGAACAAGTATCGAAAGCAATGGAAATTGACCTTGCTCATTCATATACGGAAGAGCCCTGCGCCATTCCTGAAAATATTCTTCCTGCTGAGCTGACGGATTGGTTAGCTGACAACCGAGCCATCAACATTCTTGATGTGAGAGAAGCGCACGAGAGACCTAAGCTGAATCATCCGAACGTGATTTCAATGCCACTTGGTCAGATTCCTTCTCGGGCAACCGAAATTCCGATAAACCAACCGCTAATTGTGATTTGTCAGCACGGTATCCGAAGTCAGAGTGCCATTGAATTTCTGAAACATCACAGTTTCCCGAATAAATTAATCAACCTAGAAGGAGGAATGGCCGCTTTTAATCATCATACATCAACACTATGAGCACAGAAAAAAAACCGAAAAATGTATTCGTTCAGGGGCCGATAACGCCTGAGAAAATCGCGACTTCCATTGCGCATCATCAAGTGAAGACCAACATTGGTGGCCACGATATTTTTCTTGGTCAGGTAAGAGCGGATGAGATTGACGGCAAGAAGGTGAAAGCCATCGATTATGAAGCGTATGAAGAGATGGCTAATAAAACGTTTCACGAGATACGAGAGGCGGCTTTCGAAAAATTCGACCTCACATGCATGCACATTTACCACAGTTTGGGGCGTGTGAATGCAGGCGAAATCTGCTTATTTGTATTCACGTCTTCAGCTCACCGCAAGGAATGTATGGAAGCTACGCGCTATTTGGTGGAAGAAATAAAAGCCAATGCCCCCGTTTTTGGCAAGGAGGTTTTTGAGGACGAAACCCACGTTTGGAAAGAGAACAAATGATAGACATTACACATAAATCGAGCACGCTGCGAGAAGCAACCGCTCAAGCTATTGTTCGCGTTAGCAAACCTGAAACTATTGAGGCGCTGAAAACCCGAACAGTACCAAAAGGCGATGTGTTTGAAATGGCCAAAGCGGCAGGCTTACTGGGCGTGAAAAAGACGGCAGACCTCCTTCCAGATTGCCATCCGATGCCCATTGAGCAAGCCAGCATTGAGTACGAAATCAACGGGTTGGACGTCACCATTCTGATGCACGTGAAAACCATTTATAAAACGGGAGTTGAAGTAGAGGCGATGCACGGAGCAAGCGTGGTGGCGCTGACGATGTACGATATGCTGAAGCCGATTGATAAAGGCGTGGAAATCCATCACATTAAATTGCTGAAGAAAAAAGGCGGAAAGTCAGATTTTACAAACCGTTTCAGGAAAGACCTCGAGGCCGTGGTCGTTGTGTGTTCAGACACCATCTCACGAGGCGAAAAAGAAGATAGAGCAGGAAAATCCATCATGTCCAAACTGGAAAGTTGCGATGTGAAAATTGCCGATTACTTGGTCATTCCGGATG
>JBLHEU010000078.1:0-13149 GCA_047614525.1 Bacteroidia bacterium
ATGTAACCGATGTAATTGGATGTACGGTCAACTTTGATATTGCAGTAAGCAACGATGGAGGACCAACAAGCGCCACAGTTGCAGTAACCGATGCATCTTGCTTTGGTGTTTGCGATGGAGAAGCAACGGTAACACCTGTTGGAGGAACACCTCCTTATACATATTTGTGGGTTCCAGGTGGTCAAACCCTGCCAACAGTTACAGGTCTCTGTGCCGGTTTTTACAACGTTCAAATAGTTGATTCTGCTGGATGTATTTACACTCAGTTGGTAACAGTTGGCGAACCTGCTGAAATAGTTTCGAATGCAAATACTACCCAAGCTACTTGCGGCCAATGTAACGGTGAAATCGTTCTTGCCCCAACAGGTGGTGATGGAGGTCCATACACTTACGGCTGGGCCCCTGCTGTTTCTGTAAATGACACAGCTTCCAATTTATGTGCTGGTATTTACACAGTTACCATTACTGACGGAAGTGGTTGTGAGACGATAGAGACCATTCCAATCAGCAACATTGACGGACCGATATTAACAGCCGTTTCTACAGACGCAACTTGCGATGGGGATTGTGACGGTTCCGGTACTGTAACAATTACCGGGGGAGCTCCTCCTTACACAACCCTTTGGGATGATCCACTTGCTCAAACAGACCCAACAGCAACAGGTCTTTGCGCAGGCACCTATAACGTAACTGTTACTGATGATAACGGATGTCTATCAGTTGCACAGATTACTATTGAAGAGCCGGACCCAATTTCTTTGAGTCTTCAATTAGTTACCGATGCAAGTTGCCCAGGTGTTTGTGATGGTTCAGCTACAGTTGTAGCATCAGGAGGAACATTACCATTTACATATGATTGGGCTCCTTCTGGAGGTTCATCAAGCACAGCAACAGGTTTGTGCGCAGACATTTATACCGTAACAGTTACGGATGCAAATGGCTGTACCGAATTAGTGACCATCACCATAAATGAACCGCCTGCCATTATTATATCTACAAATTCCCTTGACGCAAGCTGTAATGGACTTTGCGATGGCGAGGCTTACGCAGAAGCAACAGGAGGTTCAGGAGGATTCACATACCAATGGGATGATTTGTCTACAACTACAAACGATACCGTTACTGGCTTATGCGCTGGAACTTATCAAGTGCTTGTTACGGATATAGCTGGTTGTATGGATTCTACAACGGTTACGATTAACGAACCAGATTCAATAAGCATTGCAATTACAGTTGAAGGCGTTAGTTGTGCTGGAGATTGTGACGGTACTGCAATTGCACTTGCCAATGGCGGTAACTTACCCTACACTTATCAGTGGAACGACCCTGGCTCAACTCTAAACGATAGCGTTACCGGTCTTTGCCCAGGAATATACGGTTTGGTTGTAACAGACTCGTTAGGTTGTACACAAACCGCATCAACAGTAATAACCGAACCGTTACCATTAGCATTAACTGATTCTGCAATGGACATTACTTGCGGAGGTTCTTGCGATGGAATAGCTGGAGTATTGGTTACTGGAGGAACTCCTGTATACACTTATCAATGGGACGACCCAAACAACTCAACAACCCCGTTCATAACAGGTTTATGTGCTGGGACTTACCAAGTGGTTGTAATCGATGCTAATGGTTGCGCAGATTCTACAACGGTAACAATCATCGAACCACCAGTTCTTGAGGTAACCATTGCAGTTCAAAACCCAAGTTGTGGTGGAGTTTGCGATGGAGAAGCCACTGTGACAATTACTGGCGGAACGCCTGGTTACGGGATCCTTTGGCTACCAGGACTTGAAACAACTCCAACCATCTCAAACTTGTGTGCTGGTCTTTACACGGTAATTGTAGTTGACGCTTCAGGATGTTCAGACACAGCCGTTATTAACTTAACGGAACCACCAATTCTTGAAGCAGATATTACTTCAGTAACTCAAGTGCTTTGCTCAACTGGATGTACCGGAGCAGCTACCATTACAGGAACTGGAGGAACACCTCCTTTCACATATCAATGGAATGACCCTGCAAGTCAAACGACTCAAACAGCTATCGATCTTTGTGTTGGCATCTGGTCAGTAACAATAACGGACGACATCGGCTGTACTGCAACAGCAACAACGGTAATAACGGATTCTGCTGCTCTCGTGGCAAGTATTCCAATCTTCACTCCTGTTACTTGCAATGGAGAATGCGATGGAACTGCAACCGTGTTTGCTAACGGTGGCGTTGGCCCGTACACTTATTCTTGGGATGACACTTTCAACCAAACAACGCAAACCGTTACAGGCCTTTGTGCCGGGGCTTACACCGTAACAGTTACTGATTCTCAGAATCCTGGATGTGTTACTGAGGCTATGGTTATTATTATCCAGCCTATAGAGTTAACCACATCGGCAGCAGCTACAGATGTAATATGCGGAACTGATTGTGATGGTTCAATCCTTGCTATTCCTCTTGGAGGAACACCCCCTTATCAATTCTCTTGGAACGATCCAGCAAGCCAAACTACGATTGAAGCAATAGACCTTTGTGTAGGACCTTACACCGTTACGATTACAGATGCAAACGGTTGCACTGCTCAAGCAAATGCTACGGTAAACGGTCCTTCCCCAATTGTGTCTAATGCAACTACTACAGCGTCTAGTTGTAGCAACTTGCCTGACGGATCAATTGACTTGACTGTTGTTGGTGGAACTCCGGGTTATGATTTCAACTGGACACCAGGAAACATTGATACTGAAGACTTGACGAATGTTGAGTTCGGGACTTACACCGTAACAATCACAGATCAAGATGGCTGTTCTGTTACCACTATGTACAGCGTAGGTACACTAGTAGATATTGATTCAGAACCAGGATTTGACGATACGGTTTGTATCGGAACCCCAGTCCAGCTTATTGGATCTGGTGGAGGAGATTACCTCTGGTCGCCAGCCGGAACTTTAACAGATGCAACTATTGCAGACCCAGTGGCTACTCCATTCGACACAACCACTTACCTACTAACGGTAACAATCGGAAACTGCGTTGATGTAGATTCACTTACCATTTACACGTATGGTGTTCCTCCAGTAGATGGCGGAGATGATGTTCAAATTCCAACAGGCGGTTCAATCGGATTAAACGCCAATGGTGTTGTTACAGGTTGGACATACAGTTGGGAACCAGCAGAATTCTTGGACAACTCTGAGGTCACAAACCCAGTGGCCATGCCTGATGAAACAACCATGTTCTACGTGACGGTTACAGATGAAAATGGCTGTGCGGCAACAGATTCTATACTGGTTGAGGTAACTCCTGGAATTGAATTCCCTGATGGAATTACACCAAACGGAGATGGTATCAACGATACTTGGAGAATTGACAACATCGAATTATTTGATGACGCAATTGTTGAGGTTTACAACAGATGGGGACAAGCGCTCTTCATCTCTTCTCCCGGGTATCCGGTACCATGGGATGGTAAATACAAGGGTAATGACCTACCTGTAGGAACCTACTACTACGTAATACACTCGGCTAATTTCGAGGAGCCGTTCACTGGACCTATCACTATTGTTAGATAATGATTATGAAGAAACTTCTATACATAGCAACACTCGTTTTCGGATTTTCGATGGCTTCATATAGCCAGCAGATTCCGCAGTACAGTCAGTACATGTTAAACGATTATATCCTTAATCCGGCCACTACTGGTCAGCATGATTATTGGGAAGTAAAATCAAACAACAGGCTACAATGGGTTGGGATAACCGATGCCCCGCGTACGTTTATTCTTTCCGCTAACGGGCCGTTTAGAAAGTACAACATGGGAATGGGAGGGTCTGTCTTTGCAGACATTACTGGGCCTACCAGCCGAGTTGGGTTCTACCTTTCTTATGCTTATCACCTAAAGCTTTCTAAATCATTGAATCTCGGAATGGGTTTAAGTTTTGGTTTGCTTCAGTACCGAATTGATGGTACCAAAGTGACCTTGGCTGATAATGGCGATCCCGTATTCCCAAATCAGATGATGACGGTTTACACTGCCGATGCAACATTCGGTATTAACCTGAAACACAAGAACTTCAACTTCGGAATTTCCTTACCGCAGATTATTGGTAACGATTTGAAACTCTTGGAAAACCAAGAAGACACTAAGAGCTCTTTGGCCCGTCACTATATGGCTATGGGTGGTTACACGTTCCATGTTGGCGATTTCGGCATTATGCCAAACCTGCTTGTAAAGTATGTAGCTCCTACAATGCCACAGTTTGATGCTGGTGTAAAATTCGATTGGAGAGAGCAATTTTGGATTGGGGCTTCTTATCGTCATGAAGATGCCGTTTCCTTTCTTGGCGGATTAGCTTATAAGGATTTCTTGATAATCGCTTACAGCTACGATATGAGTACTTCTAACCTTAGAAACTACTCTGATGGAACGCACGAAATGATGATTGGTGTCCGTTTCCGCCCATGGAAAAAGAAGGGTGCCGAAAGTACCGAAGCTGCTACAGCAGGAGAAGAGGAATAATCGAAACTGAATTGATAACAAAGAAGGGCTCACAAGTGGTGAGCCCTTCTTATTTACCCAATTTTAACATTCTTTAATTTGTGGTGGGCAATTAGCAACTTGGTAACAGGTTAGCTACCCGAACCGAAGAACATTTGTCAATTCTCAAAAAATTAGCTGGCCAGACTGCCATTTATGGCGTTAGTTCAATCGTAGCTCGATTTCTGAACTACCTGCTAGTTCCCTTGCATACGTTTGTTTTTGCACCAGAACGTTTTGGAGTTATTACCGAGATGTACGCTTATGTAGCGTTCCTAATCATTCTGCTCACCTACGGGATGGAAACCACCTTCTTTCGGTTTTCATCTAAAGAAGAACAAGATTCTAAAACGATTTTTTCCACCATACTAAGCTCTCTGGCTGGCAGCACATCGTTGTTTATCCTAATGGCACTGGTCTTTGCACAGCCAATTGCCGAATGGTTGCTTTATCCAGACAATAAGGAGTACGTAGTTTGGTTTGCCATCATAGTTGGGTTAGATGCTGTTTCTTCCATGCCACTGGCGAAACTCCGATCTCAAAACAAAGCCAAGACCTTTGCGGGAGTCAATATTATTAACGTTTTAGTCAACATTAGCCTTAATGTTTTCTTCTTATGGTATTGTCTGCCGTTGGTTGTAGAAGGCGGTAGCAATTGGTTAACAGACACTTTTTACGACCCTAGCACAGGAGTTGGCTATGTGTTTATTGCCAATCTTATAGCCAGCATCATAAAGTTTCTTTTGCTAGGGCCAACCATGCTTCAAGGCCTTGTAAAACCCAAAATGAGCTTGTTAAAACCAATGCTCATTTATTCTTTACCACTACTAATTGCTGGCCTTGCAGGGATGATGAATGAGATGTTTGACCGTGTCATGCTCAAGCGTCTCCTCTACCCTATTTTGGGCGAAGAAGGCGCCATGTATCAGCTTGGGATTTACGGAGCTTGCTACAAACTATCCATTATTATCACCCTAATGATTCAGGCCTTCAGGTATGCCGCAGAACCCTTCTTCTTCTCGCAAGAAAAAGAGAAGGGCAGCAAACAACTCTACGCTAAAATCATGACCTACTTTGTGTGGGTTCTTGCAGGCACTTTCTTGTTTGTAATGCTCTACTTAGACCTGTTTAAACACTTCATTCCCAATGAAGCGTACTGGGCTGGTTTACAAATTGTTCCCATCCTACTGATAGCAAATATCTTCCTCGGCATATATTACAATCAATCGGTGTGGTATAAACTCACTGACCGCACATCATTTGGTGCAGGACTAGCAATTTTCGGGGCAGTAATTACCATTGTTCTTAATCTAATGTTCATTCCTAAATACGGCTATTTGGCATCTGCTTGGGCAACTTTAGTATGCTACGGCTCAATGATGGTTGTCTCCTATTTTCTTGGGCAGAAATACTATCCTGTTCCGTACAAAGTTGGAAAGTTGTCGGGGTTTTTAACAGCAGCAGTTGGGCTTTACGGACTAAGCCAAGTATTTAACATACCAGAAGGTTTTTTCGGGTGGATGTTAAACATCCTTTTCCTATTGGCTTACTTGGGATTATCGTGGTTCTTGCTTCGGCCTAAATCCAAGCCGAATACGTAACTTTGCACAGCTTTTTAAGCACAGAAAATGAAAGTACAAGTAGTTAACCGTTCCCAACATTCCCTCCCTAATTACGAAACCGAACTTTCGGCAGGAATGGACCTTCGTGCAAACATTGTCAAAGACATTGAGCTGGGTAGCCTAGAACGTATTCTTGTGCCAACCGGACTTTTTATTGCTCTTCCCGCAGAGATGGAGGCTCAGATTAGACCCCGAAGTGGCCTTGCTTACAAGCATGGACTAACCGTGTTAAATTCTCCAGGAACGATTGACGCAGATTATCGTGGCGAGGTGAAAGTTTTACTCGTAAACCTTTCTAATCAACCATTTGTTATTAAAAATGGCGAACGGGTAGCCCAAATGGTTATCGCCAAACACGAACAAGCGGTTTGGGATGAGGTTAAAGAACTGAATGAGACCGTTAGAGGTGAAGGCGGCTTTGGACACACGGGCAAAAATTGAAACGACTCCTTAACATATTATTACTTGTTGTCCTTGCCTTTTCGGTGAGCGCAGTTCACGGTCAGCGTAGGAAGAAGAAGAAATCTAGCGGCCCTAGCTATGAAGACAACCGCAAGATTACCGAGCTATTCTTCAGCGCAAGCAAACAGAAAATGCTTGGCAATTATGAAGAAGCCGCTGCATTGTATCACGATTGCATAAAAATTGACGCGAAAAATTCTTCATCTTATTACGAACTAGCAAACCTGTTTAGCACTAGTCAAAAACTAGAGGAAGCCTTGCCGTTTGCTTTAAGGGCATATGAACTAGACCCTAGCAATCAATGGTTCGGGCTGTTTGCTGCAGAGATTCAGCTTGGGTTAAACGATTTTGTCTCGGCCTCAAAAATCTACGAGCGACTAGCTGAACTCCATCCAACCCAAATAGATTATCAGTACGAATTAGCCACAACATACCTCTACCTCAACAGACTAGAAGATGCAATTGAAGCGTACAACAAAGTCGAAGAAGTTATTGGCGTTAATGAGGAAATTTCGGTACAGAAAGAAAAAATCTATCTCCAACTAGATAAGCTAGATGAGGCTGTGAACGAATTGGAAGTTCTCGCCAATAACTACCCAGTAGAGCAACGCTATTTAGGCATGTTAGCAGAAGTTTATACCGCAAACGATTTGCTTGATAAAGCATATTCTGTTTATCAGCGTATGCTAGAAAACAACCCCGATGACCCAATTCTGCATCTTAATCTGGCGGAGTATTACAAGAAACGAGGAGAGTTTGATACTTCCTTCATCGAGCTGAAAAAAGCATTCGGTAGTTCTGCGCTAGAGATCGACAATAAGATTCAGGTAATGATGTCTTACTACACCATTTCCGAGAGTGATGAAAAATTAACAGGACAGGCATACGAACTACTAAATCTCTTAACCACGGCCCATCCAGAAGACGCAAAAGCATTTGCTATGAAAGCAGACTTTCTGCTTCGCGATGGCAAACTAAAGGACTCTAGATCAGCGTTTTACGAAACCGTTAAATTGGATAGTAGCAGATTCTTAGTCTGGAGCCAATTGATAAACACCAGTTACGAGTTGAAGGATTACTCGGCTATGGAAAAAGACAGTCGAACCGCGCTGGAGCTATTTCCAAATAAGGGCGTATTGTACTTATTGAATGGAATAGCCAACAATAGCTTAAAAAGCTACACGGCAGCTGCTGACGTGCTTGACGAAGGAGAGATTTACACGAAAACGGACACCTACCTTAATGTGCAACTGCTCTCTGTTTTAGCGGATGTTTACAATAACCTAAAGCAGTTTGAAGATTCGGACAAGGCTTTTGAAGACGCCATTCTGAAAGACCCTAATAACGCACTGATTCTTAACAACTTCAGTTACTTTCTTTCGCTTAGAGCAGAAAAGCTAGACAAGGCAGAGGAACTTTCTAAGAAATCTAACTTATTACAACCTAGGCAAGCATCCTACCAAGACACTTATGCATGGATTTTGTACCAACAGGGAAAATATACCAAGGCTCAAGAATGGATTCTAAAGGCACTCGAAAATGGTGGTGATAAAAGCGGAGTTATTGTAGAGCATTATGGAGACATCCTTCATAAATTGGGCGATACATCGGAATCAGTTTCTCAATGGAAAAAAGCGATTGAATTAGGCGACCATTCTGATGATTTAAATCAAAAAATTGACGGCACCAAGCTACCGTAATGCATCAATTCAAATTCTTATTTCTTATCTCTATTGTTGTTGGTTTTGTCTTTGCAGGTTGTAAGACAGTAAAACCAATTACAGGCTCGGCAGCACACGCGGCTATTCCAACAATTGATTTGTTGGATTCGGCTTTCAGCCATAGTCAGTATGATTATTTAAGCGCAAAAATCGCTGTTAATTATGCTTCTGAAAACCAAAAGGGAGAAAAAGATTCGAAGTCTTTTGGCATAAGAGCCCGTTTCAAAAAAGACAGTGCTATTTGGCTTTCAATAACTCCTGCATTAGGGATTGAAATGTTCAGGTTATGTCTCACCAAAGATTCTGTTAAACTGCTTAACAGGTTAGAACAAAAGTATTTTGTCAACTCGTTTGACAAAGCCAATGAAGTGCTTAAAATGAATGAAGAGTTTACGGTTATTCAGGCGCTTATTACCGGCAGGTTTGCCAAAGTTTATGACTTGGATGAATACCAATCGGAGGTTACAAGAGATGGTTATTCCGTTAATATCGACCTCACAGATTTTCAATCTGAGAAAACAGATTCTCCTGTGGAACACATAACCGAGATTTCGAATGCTTTGTGGCGAGTCACAAGCACCGTTCTTAAGAGCACCGCAACGGGTGACCAGATTATTGCAGATTATGGTGCATTTCAAAAAGTTGAAAGCACATTTTATCCAACGGATATGAAATTCATGATTGATGGAAAAGGGAAAATTGCTCTAAACTTGAAATGGACCAAGATTGAGAAGAAACCAATACTCAAGTTTCCGTTTAAAATACCAGCCAAATACGTTGCTTATTAAAAACTACATAGTTGTCTTTTTTGCATTGTTTTTAAGCATTGGTGCTTGGGGGCAATCTAAAGGTGATTTAGAAAAACAAAAGCAACAGCTCCTCAACGATATTGAGTTTACCAATAAGCTTCTCAATGAAACGGAGGCAAATAAAAAGGCCACGCTAGGCGAACTCAACCTCCTTAGTTCGAAAATCAACAAACGGCAAGAATTGATAAACACAATTCTTAGAGAAGTTGACCTCATTGGAGACCAAATTGAAGAAACAAAGGGCATTGTTGCAGCCCTAGAGTCTGACCTTAAACGCCTAAAAAATGAGTATGCCGAAATGCTCTATCATGCTTATAAAAACCAGAGCCAATACGATAGATTGATGTTTATTCTTTCTTCGGACGATTTCAATCAAGCATACAAGCGGATTAAGTATTTTCAGCAATACGCTAAACACAGAGAACAGCAAGCAAGAGCTATTGAATCAACCAAAACAGCACTTGAATCTAGAACAGATGAGCTAGCTGAGAGAAAGCTAAAAATGGCCTACTTGATTGAGGATAAGGAGAAGGAGAAGATTCAGCTTTCAACAGAAAAAGAAGAACAAGGCGACTTGGTTCAATCTCTTAAAGAGAAGGAAAACGAGCTTAAAAAAGACCTTAAAAAGAAAGAAAGAGATCGGAAAAAGCTAGAGAATGCCATAGCGCGAATTATTGAGGAGGCCATCAGAAAGGCAAGGGATAAAGCAAAAAAAGACAATACAACCACTACCACTAAATCTGGTTTTGCCCTTACGCCAACAGAACTTACTCTTTCCGGGAAATTCAGCGAAAATCAAGGGAAATTGCCTTGGCCGTCAGGCAGAGGGGTTATCACATCATCGTTCGGTGAGCATGCTCACCCAACAATGCCAGCTATTAAAATTGAGAACAACGGCATAGATATTACCACCGATAAAGGCATTAAAGCAAGAGCTGTTTACGAAGGAACAGTATCGGCAGTTGTTTCAATTCCGGGCGCGCACAAAGCAATTATTGTAAGGCACGGTGAATTCCTAAGTGTTTACGCCAACTTAGAAAACGTGTTGGTTAAGATGGGCGATAAGCTCTCCGTAAAACAAGAATTAGGTACTGTAGCTACTAGTCGCGAGGATGGGAAGACTATTCTGCATTTCGAAATCTGGAAAGGAGCTACAAAACTCAATCCATCTAAATGGATTGTGGGTAAAAAATAAATACCTTTGACGCATGCTAGCAAGTGTACTTTTATTCTCACCAGGGCCCACAGAAATCATTATCGTATTGGTAATCGTCCTTCTCTTGTTTGGAGGGAAAAAGATTCCTGAACTCATGAAAGGTTTAGGTTCCGGCATCAAAGAATTCAAAGAAGCCTCTAAAGGCGAAGATCCTGACGAAATTCAGGAGAAAAAGAAGGATTGAGTTCAGACGGTTCAGTACAAATGGACAACATTACTTCTTATCATCAAGCGCTTAAAGAGAATTCTACATCCGTACGAAAGACGGTAGAAGGATTTCTGTCTCGTATCGAGAAAACCAAGGACCTCAATGCCTTTTTAGCAGTTTACGCTGATGAAGCTTTAGAGCGAGCAGATACAATAGACCTAAAACTAGCGCAAGGCACCGCAGGCCGATTAGCTGGAGTTGTTGTTGGCATTAAAGACAACATCTGTTACGAGGGTCATGGCGTACAAGGTTCGAGCAAGATTTTAGATGGTTTTGAATCTTTATACAGCGCCACAGCAGTAGAAAAACTACTTGCCGAGGATGCTATAATTATTGGCCGTTGCAATTGCGATGAGTTTGCCATGGGTAGCTCAAACGAGAACTCGGCTTTTGGCAATGTGCTTAATCCTATTGATAAAACTAGAGTGCCAGGAGGTTCTTCTGGAGGATCTGCAGTTGCGGTAGCAGCAAATTTGTGCCATGTTTCTCTAGGTTCGGAAACGGGTGGTTCTGTTAGACAGCCGGCTTCGTTTTGTGGCCTTGTTGGTATAAAACCAACTTACGGACGTGTTTCTAGACACGGGCTTTTAGCCTTTGCCTCAAGCTTTGACCAAATAAGTCCGTTTGCCAAAAATGTTGAAGACGCTGCTTTAGTTCTAGAGGTGATATCTGGTGCTGACGAATTTGACAGCACAGCTTCGCAAAAAGAAGTGCCGAGTTACGCTCCTTCGCAAAGCGGAAAAAAGAAGTTCGCTTATTTCAAAGACTGCGTAGAAAGCGAAGCCCTTCACCCAATTGTAAAAGCGCGGTTCTTAGAAGTGGTGGAGAAAATGAAAACTGATGGTCATGCGGTTGAGGCTGTTGATTTTCCAATGCTTGACCACCTCATTCCAGCCTATTATGTGCTTACAACGGCCGAGGCCTCTTCAAACCTTTCGCGCTACGATGGCATGCGTTATGGTTATCGGTCTGAAACCGCACACGACTTAGAAAGCACTTACAAACTATCCAGATCAGAAGGTTTTGGGCCAGAAGTAAAACGTAGAATAATGCTTGGCACATTCGTTCTTTCTGCTGGATATTACGATGCTTATTATGGCAAAGCCCAACGTGTACGAAGGTTGCTTAAGCAAACTACCGACAAGCTTTTTACTGAATACGATATGCTTCTTTCTCCAACCACACCAGATGTGGCTTTTAAGTTTGGAGAAAACTCTGACAACCCAATAAAGATGTATTTAGAAGACATTTTTACGGTGCTAGCAAACCTCACAGGAATACCTGCGGTTTCTGTACCTGTTGGCGAGAAAGATGGTTTGCCGTTTGGATTTCAGTTGATGACAAATCAATTTCAAGAGGCCGAAATGCTCGGTTATGCCAAATACTTGATGGACGATTGCCGTAGTTAGCTCGCCTAAAAAGTTAATAGCTTCTCGGTATCCTTGTAAATCCTCAATCGGGCTTAGATAATTTTACGCCAACATTATGCGTTACAGCCATGTACTATAAGGAAAGGATGATGAGAGCGGGATTACATATTACATTGATTTTACTGATGGCAGCAAACTGTTTTGCCACCGATCCAGACACGTCTCAGTCTGATGTTTTAAGAGACGACCCAAGTCTGATTGCCTTAGACAGCATGATGGTTGCCAAGTTTTTTGAAGCCAATGAGTTTACTACCGATGCCGAGCTTTTAAACGTAAGAAACTGGAAGCCAGAAGAAGTGCCCGTTTTAGATAGCGCACATTATGCCGATGCCTTTGCAGCAATGGACCAAAACAGTCCATTCAATTTTGTGTACAACGCTCCGGTTAAGGCTTATGTAAATGCTTACGCAAAAAAGAACCGTGTAAAGGTTTCTAGAATGATGGGGCTTGCAGAACTCTACTTTCCAATGTTTGAAGAAACCTTAGATAGGTACGATTTACCGCTTGAGTTGAAGTACTTGGCCATTGTAGAATCGGCTTTAAACCCAAGCGCTAAATCAAGGTCTGGGGCAATGGGACTTTGGCAGTTTATGTACCGCACAGGTAAAATCTACGACCTCCACTCTACTTCTTATGTTGATGATAGACGAGACCCTTATCAATCTACCATAGCAGCTTGCGAGTACTTCCGTTTTCTGCATGATATGTTTGGAGATTGGCAGCTGGTTTTAGCTGCGTACAATGGTGGCCCAGGCAACTTGCTCAAAGCCATCAGAAGAGCGGGCGGCAAACGAGATTACTGGGAAGTTCGCCCTTATTTGCCTAGAGAAACACAAGGCTATGTACCTGCCTTTTTTGCCGTGAATTACGTAATGCAGCATGCTGCCGAAAACAACATTTATCCAACCAAACCAGCTTTTTTTAGTTACGAGTTAGACACCGTTATTATCCATAAATACACAGATCTAAACACGTTAGCTAAAGTGTTGGGAATACCTATTTCCCAGGTTCGATTTCTCAACCCAACGTTTAAACAAGCCATTATTCCAACGAGTGAAGAGGGTTATGCGCTCACGTTGCCTAAAGACAAAATTGGCATTTTCCTCACCCATAAAGAATCTATTTATGATTTAGGCAAGGAGAGAACCAACGA
>JBLHEU010000079.1:0-13081 GCA_047614525.1 Bacteroidia bacterium
GTTGCTTCTCCATCGCAAACACCAAAGCAAGATGCATCGGTTACTGCAACTGTGGCGCTTGTTGGTCCTCCATCGTTGCTTACTGCAATATCAAAGTTGACCGTACATCCAATTACATCGGTTACATCTACTGTATATACACCTGGACAAAGACTGGAAATAGCAGCTGTGGTTTCTCCATTACCCCATAAGTAGGTGTAAGGTTGAACACCACCATTAGGGGTAACGGTTATCTCACCATTGCATATTCCGCAAGTCGCTTCAACAATAGTTGTATCAATAACTATTTCGGTTGGTTCGAATATATCCGCAGATGTATCTGCAACACAACCATTAGCATCTGTTATTAATACTTGGTATGAACCAGTACATAGCCCTACCGCTGTTAATGTTGTTTGGTTAGCTGGGTCATTCCATTGATAGAAATATGGGAAGGTACCGCCAAGTGTAAATGTTGTGGCTTCACCATCACACTCTCCAAAGCAACTAACATCATCACCCGTTGTGGTTGCAGTTAACGGATCCGGTTGGTCAATAACCACTGTTGATACAGAAATACATCCGTTATCATCCGTTACTGTTACGCTGTAGATACCTGCACACAAGCCAGAAACCGTATCGTTAGCTGTGTTTGATATATCGTTCCACTGAAAAGTATATGGAGGTGTGCCACCAACACCTTCTACAACCGCACCACCATCGCAATTGCCATTACAGCTTGCACTAGTTTGACTAGTAATGTTTGATGAGAATCCGTTTGGACCGCTAATAGCAACTGTTGCGGTCTCAGTACAACCGTTTGCATCCGTTACGGTAACAGTGTAAGTGCTTGCGCATAAACTATCGGCTGTTGTAGTAGATTGAGTTAGAGCATCGTCCCAAGAATAGGTGTAAGGAGCAGTTCCTCCGGTTACATCTGCCGTTGCCTCTCCAATACAATCCCCATCACAGAGAAGACCAATTACATTTGAGAATGTGATTATAATTGGATCTGGTTCATCTATAGTTACCGGAGCAATAAAGTCGCAGCCGTTTACATCCGTAATCGTTACGGAGTATGAGCCAGCGCATAACGCTACAGCTGTATCAGAGGTCTGACCAGCTGGGTCATCCCATAAATAGGTGAATGGTGGGGTTCCGCCAGAAATTGTTGCAAAAGCGGAACCATCACAAACGCCATTACAGCTAGCATCCGTTCCAGTAGTTGATGCTGTTAAGCCAACTGGATTACTAACGGATCCAGAGTTATTATCGGTACAACCATTTGCATCGGTAACAACTACATTATACACCCCAGCGCAAAGGTTGGAAGCTGTAGCGGTAGTCTGCGCGAGAGGGTCGTCCCATAAATAGGTGAAAGGAATTGTTCCTCCTGATGGAATAACCGTAATAGAGCCATCACAGTTTCCGGCACATGTTCCGTTATCAATAATTAGAAGTGAAAGACCAATTGGGTCAGGTTCGTTCAACGTAATCTGATTTACTGCTACACAACCGTTATCATCGGTAATTGTGGCGGTGTACAATCCAGCACAAAGGATAGTGGCAACAGAATCGGTTTGGGCAGCAGCATCGTCCCACAAATAAGTGAATGGGGGAGCGCCACCAATTGGGGTAACTACAGCTTCTCCATCACAAATAGCGTTGCACAACGGATCTGTTCCTGTCATGGTTAATGCTGGTGATGGATCGTCATTGACAAGAGATGTTACTACAACCTCGCAACCAGTAGCGTCTGTTACTGTAACGTTGTAAACACCAGCGCAAAGACCTGTAGCAAGCGTATCCATGTTTGGAACTGCTGGCGACCAATCATATATGAAAGGCGCCTGTCCAGAAATAGGCGATAGCTCAACCTCACCAGTACATTGCCCGCATAGAGAATTGACAACAGTCTGACCGATAAAAATCTCGGCAGGCTCGTCAACAACGATGGTTTCTGTGTAAATACAGTTTAATGAATCTTGTATTTGAACGTTGTAAGTTCCCGCACAAAGCCCAGTAACATTACTTGTTGCAAAACCACCAGGAACCCATTGGTAGGTGTAAGGCGCAGCACCACCAATACCAGTTACCGTAGCTTCTCCATCGCATGTACCGAAGCAAGAAGCATCAACTATTGTTGTGTTCGCGCCAGTTGGACCATCGCTGTGATTAACAGGTATGAAGAAGTTTCCTTCACAACCATTTGCATCGGTAACAATAACGTTGTAAACACCAGCACATAGGTTTGAAATTGTAGCGGTCGTAGCCCCTGTGTTCCAGAGGAATGTGTATGGCCCATTGCCACCAGCAGGTACAGCTGTAATTTCTCCATCGCAAGAACCACATTCTGCGTCCGTAACAGTAGAAGTGGATGTAATTGGCCCTGGTTCGTTTACTGTGGCGATTGAATCGTTGCTGCCAGAACCATTTAACTCAATACTCCAATCGAAGATAAACCCGTTATCCTGCGCAAAATTGTCTGTTACCGTAACGGTCCAATCTCCATTTAATGGACATCCTATAAGGTTAGAAAGGGGGTCGATACTGGTGTAAGAACCAGCAGGTAACGCTTCCCCTTCTGTAACGGTTACCGTATTTCCGAAACCTGCCTCGGCTTCCATGGTGCCAAAAGTGGGAGAGTTATCCCAGCAATACACAAAGCCTACACCAGGTGTAGGTAGAGATTCATCGTTGTCAACAGCATCTCCAAAGAATACATTGGCCCCTGCTTGTCCCGTAGGAAATGAACCTTCAAGCATAACCGTTTGCCCATTGGGGCAGGTAAGCTCAATGTCCAAATCGCTTAACCAAGAGTGTTCGATATTTATGCAAATACCATCAAAATCGGTAATGTTTGTAAGTGTCCCTCCAGATGGGAACCCGGTAACGTTGATTGTGGTGTTGTAGATTGCTCCGGTACCATCAGGTAATGCAAGTGGTGAGCCACCAAATGAGCCGCCAAGCGAAACGGTACTCGATGTACATCCGTTGGCATCTGTAACTACTATTGAATAATCACCGGCTGGAAGACCATTGATGTCTTCAGTAGTTTGACCTAGTGGGAACCATTGGTATGTGTATGGGCCAACTCCACCGGTAACAGTTAGGTCGATATCTCCATCCGATAGGCCTTCACAGCTTACATCTGTAACGGCCATTGTAATAACAATTGGGTCTTGGTCAATAATTGTGAATGGCTCGGTTACCGAGCATCCTGTTGTATCTGTAACAGTAAGCGTGTAAGTACCAGCGCATAAGTTAGAAGCGGTTGGGCCGTTTCCGCCAGAAGGTTGCCAGTCATAAGTAAAAGGAGGGTTTGTTCCAGTTACTACGGTAGAACCAGTTCCATCGCAAGAACCATTACAACTAATGTTTGTAGTGGTTAGGGCAAGGTCAACTACGACATCTGAAATGATAAAAGATGCTGTTTCTTGACATCCATTTACGTCTGTTACAACCACATCATACGTTCCAGCACAAAGGGCGGTAGCCGATGGTCCTGTACTCACATTTGGTGTCCAAACGTAAGTATAAACTGGGGTGCCGCCAGAAGGAGCTACGGTTGCTGTACCATCGCAAGAAGTGTTACAGGTAGCATCTGTACTAATCGATGTAAGTGTTAATACTGGTGGCTCAGTAATTTCAATTTCTAGAGAATCCGAGCAGCCTCCAGCGTCTGTTACAAACACCTCATAATTTCCTGGAGAAAGCCCACTTGTGTCTTGAACCGTTGATCCCCCAGGTTGCCATAAGTATGTAAAACCTGGCGTTCCTCCGGAAACGGAAATGTCTATCGAACCGTCATCATCGCCATTACAAGAAACATCTAGATGTGTTTCAGTAATTACTAAAGTAGGTGGTCCTGTTACCGTAAAAGCGCTGGAGAGAGTACAACCACTATCGTCTGTGAAGACTACAGTGTAGGTGCCAGCACTTAAATTTGATATTTCCTGTGTTGTAAAGTTTCCTGGGGTCCATAAGTAAGAATACGGAGGTGTTCCACCCGAGAGGGTTAAATCAATTGCTCCATCATTAGCTCCACCACAGCTTACATTGGCGATGTCTACAAAACCATTAACCCCAGGAGGGCTAGTTAATGTATACGATTCGTTTGATATACAACCGGTGGCTTGGTCTGTAACGATTATATTGTAGGTGCCTGCATCAAGATTAGTGATGCTAGCTGTTGTTTCACCAGTTGACCAGTTGAATGTATATGGTCCGGTTCCACCAGCTACGCTTAAAGAAATGCTCCCATCGTTCGAACCCGAACAGTTTGGCTCAACAACAGTCTCTGTAACAACTGGAGAACCTTGGTTACTAAGAGTGAAAGTGGTGTCAAATGGACACCCGTTAACATCCGTAATGTTAACGCTGTATACCCCTGGCCCGACTCCAGATATATCTTCGCTGATAGCACCACTTGACCATAAGAATGTGTACGGGTTTGTCCCACCGCTAATGGTTAAATCTATTGCTCCATTAATTAAACCGCAAGTAGGTAGAGTTACGTTGGTTGCAACGATTACCTCATTACCTGTAAGAACATTGAAAGAAGCAATGGACACGCAACCTTGAACGTTATCTGTTACCGTAAGAAAGTAAGTGCCAGCGGCTAAACCAGAAACATCTTCGGTAACCGGACCATGAGACCAAGAGTATGAGAAATCACCTGACCCGCCTGTTACGCTTGCATCAATTGAACCATCATTTGATATGCAGTTTGAACCATCTGTAATCAACCCAGTCACGTCATGGCCAGGAAAATCGTTTACGATAACTGTAAGGCTATCTATACAGCCAATAGTATTGTCGGTAACGGTAACGTCATAAATCCCAGCCGCTAAACCACTTAAATCCTCCGTGGTCTGACCGTCTGGTTGCCATGAATATCCGTAATTGCTAGAACCGCCTGTAACCGTTAAATCTATTGAGCCATTTGCCTCGTTACATTCAGAGCTAATGCTAATTGATGATAGTGATAAGCTTGAGCCATCAAGAATTGTAACCGAAATATTGTCAGAACAGCCAACGCTATCTGTAACCGTTAGAATGTAATTGCCAGAAGAAAGGCCAGTAATACCTTGCGTTGTAGCTCCGTTTGTCCACAAGTAAGAATATGGAGATACGCCACCAGAAACAGAAACATCAATTGACCCGTCACCCAAACCATCACAACTAACATTAACATGCGTTTCTGTGATTACCAATTGAGTCGGTTCTGTAAGAATTACAGTTGAAAAAACCTGAGTACAACCTTCATCATCCGTAACTGTTAGTGTGTAAGTGCCATCACCTAGACCCACTATGTTCTCAGTAGTTTGGGCCGTTCCCGTCCAAGAAAAAGTATACGGAGGTGTTCCCCCAGTTATTCCAGTTGAAGTAACAGACCCGTCTGTACCACCAAAACAAGTTGGGTTAGAGCCCGTAAGTGTTCCGTCCCAATCTGGCGGAGAAACAATGGTGTAATTTGCCGTTGTCGGACATCCGTTAGTATCTGTAACGGTAACGCTGTAATTACCTCCGTCAAGACCAGAAATAGAGTCTGAAGTTTCGATAAATGGGAGCCAAGAATATGTGTATGGAGCAACGCCTCCTGTAACATTAACAACCGCAGTTCCCACGTTTCCATCTGGGCAAGAGTCATTGGTTGTAGTAACTAAAATAGTAAACGCAGGAGGATCATTAACTGTAGCAATATCGAAGACAGGGTCGCAGTTGCCACCAGCACCATCTTCACCCACAACAATTATCTGATAGTTACCAGAGCCACTTCCCAGCCCAATGAAACTGTGATTTGTTGCACTGGTTGTAAAAAATTGTGGAGCAGCAGGTGGGTTAAATGTTTGGTACGTGTAGTCGGCAAATCCACCGCTTACGTAGATGGCAATAGACCCATCATTGGCGCCAGAACAAGTTACATCGGCTGTTACAATAGAATCAATTACAACAGGGCATTGTGCATTTGCGTGACTATTCGCTACGAATAGAAAGAAAATCGGGAGCGCAAATGAGAGTAGGTAGCGTAAAGCTCGCTTCATGTGAATATCTTAAAATAAGAGGGTCAGTATACAGAGGTTCAATTCGTGTTCAAATTAACGGGCTTAAAGTACAAATTTTCCAATTATGAAGGAACTGCTTTTGTCCTTGTTATGGATGATGTATTGTTCTACGCCTCAGACAGTTATGTGTTCTTCAGTTCTAGTCTCAATTCGCTAAAGGCTTGTTTACATGTAGCTTTCACCAAATTGAACACTTTACCGACATTTTCAATCTTAGATTTTGCATTTGACTCCATTTCGGCTACAGAGGAATCCGATTTGATGCAGTCTTTTTAATGCCGAGAACTGGTAATTGGATTTACAACGCCAATTAGAATACTGAATCGTAAAAAAAGGGATAAAGCCTTACTGAATAACCAAACGACTAGAATGTTTATTTGAGCCAGCGATGAAAACGAGAGAATAAATCCCTGATGAGATGCCACTAAAGTCCAATTGAAATTTCTCCAAGCCCGAATATCTCAACCATTCTGCTTTTGCTATTACTTTTCCTTTCGTATCAATTAAGGAAATTGAAATGTCCTCGCCAATCGAGTTGTTCAATGCAACCGTTATCAATCCCGCAGTAGGATTAGGATAAATTTCAGTTACGAGGGTTTCTCCTTCTTTAATGGCAACATTAGCGAGCTCCAGAAATGCCGTGTCGCTGGTGCAGTTGTTGGTTGCCACTAAGTACATTTCGTGATACCCAGAGGTAGAATAAGTATGAGTCGGTTCTTCGTCTGTGCTTATGTTTCCATCACCAAATTTCCATTCGTAAGAAGTTGCGTCAACAGAATGGTTGTTAAACTGAATTTCAAACTCGTCTAGGTTTGGGGAGAAGATTGCAACAGGTAATGGGTCTACAATGACTTGTACAGCGTTTGAAGAGCTCACACATCCTAGCCAATCCTCAATAGAAATCAGAAAAGTACTGGTCTCATAAACGGTAATGTTTCTGCTAACCGAACCAGAACTCCACTCATAATAAGGATAACCTTCTGGTCCAGATAAAGTCACACTTTCGCCAGCACAAAACTGAAGTGGTCCATCGGCAGTAACCACTGGTTGTGGTGGGTTCGAGACTTGTTCAACTTCAAAATCTAAGGTGTCTGTGCAACCTGTGTAGTGCGTTACCACTAATTGGTAATCACCAGCAGCGAGTAATACATCTTGGCCTAATTGCGTTGTGGGCAACCACTCGTAAGCATCGTAAGTTTCAGGAACATTTAATTCTGAACCAGGTGTGCCAACGCAATAGCTTGTATCTCCTTGTAAAGTGAACGGAAGATTTTCTGGACAGCTAATTTGTGCCAGAGCCGTTCGGACGGTTAAAATCGAAAGTAGAACTGTTATGATAAAACGTGATTGCATCATTGTAAAAATAACACTTCGGTTAATTGCTTGATTCACAAAAGGGGGGAAACAAAAAAGGCGGTGAATATTCACCGCCTTTTTCAATACCGATTAACTCGGTTTATTTTTTTTGCATTCTTACCAAAGCTTGGCTTCCGCTGATGTCAGCTTTTACCAAATAAATTCCAGCAGGAACTGAAGTAATATCAAGGTTTAATCTGTTAATACCAACCCTAATGGTTTTAACTGAAGACTGAACCATAGAACCTGTAATAGAATAAACTTCGATAATTGCTTTTCCAGCAATTGTAGAGTTTACATCCAAAGTAGAAATACCATCTGTTGGATTTGGATAGATACCTAAAGAGAATGTTTCGTTTGCCTCTTCAATACCGTTAGCATCAACATTCATTGTATATGCGTCAGCGTCCATCACACCTGGTAATGCTGGAACAGGAATTGGAACAGGAATTCCTGGTGGGATAAAGCTTCCACCAAATGGGATATCAAACCCACCGATTGACGCTTCTCCAGAAGTTTCAGAACTGATATTAACAGTAAACGTCCCACCTTCGGTTGGAGTACCTGAAATAACGATGTCTCTGTTAGAACCTCCAGTAACGGTACATCCACTACAATCGCTAGTTAATCCTCCTGGTAACCCAGCTACAGTAAGAACGGTAGACGTAACACTAATATCATAAGATGCGCTAACGTCAATTGCTGCTCCTGCAAGTGCTCCAATCGCAGCTGGTAGTGCATCAAGGATGTCCTGCCCAGAAAGACTAATAGTAGATGGAATGTCAGCATTGATAGTCTGACCAGCGTAAGCAACACCTTGTTCGCCATTAGCCAAGGGAGACCCCTCAGATGGCATGTAAGTTTGAGCGTTAACCGCAAATGCGATTGTGCTCATCATTGTAATAGAAAGTAAAGTTTTTTTCATTTTAATAGGAGTTGATAATTTAAAGATAATTGTCAAAGATATAAAACCAACAACGTTAGTGTATGTTACGTTTTAATGTCTCGTTATCTAAATGTTAAAACATAGAACCCCGAACCGGAATTTGACTTCCGGTTCGGGGTTCTTCAGTTCCAATCCTAGTGGTTTTTCTAAACGCCTACAGGCATTCTAGTTTTTTCCATACTCATTAGCTCACTCAGGCTCATTTTCATGATAACTCGCATCTCGTGGGCAAATCTTCTTTCTGATGCTGTTAATTTTCTGTTTGCTGTTTCCATGACTTCTTAAATTTTTCTTGCCGTTGTTTCTGCATTAGTTAACTGGATATCCTAAGTTGTCGTTTCCTTTAATCGACAAACGACCACTTTAATCTGTTAACCGACCATTTTATTCCATAACCGACAAAAAGTGAATATCATTGCCAAAAGACAATGAAGGTTCTTGTTTTATATTACTCCCAAACGGGTCAGCTAAAGGAAATTGTAAAAAATTGTCTTGCTCCGCTGAATCACTCTCAAGAAGTTGATGTAGACCTTTGTAAGATTGAAACAGAGCATCAATTTCCGTTTCCATGGACGCGATTAGGGTTTTTCAACGTTTTCCCTGAATCAGTTTATGGTACTCCATTTCCCCTCAAACCCCTCACTATTGATGAGAATAAAAATTACGATTTAGTAATTCTGGCTTACACAGTTTGGTACCTCAACCCCTCTATTCCTATTTCAAGTTTCCTCCAATCAGGAGAGGCTAAAAAAATCCTGAAAGACAAGCCAGTAATTACGCTTTTGGGGTCTAGAAACATGTGGGTTTTGGCGCAAGAAAAAGTGAAAAAGCACTTACAAAGACTTGAATCAAACCTTATTGGCAACATTGTGTTAATAGACAGGAACCCAAATCTTATTAGCATCATTACTATCGTTAGGTGGATGTTTTCTGGGAAGAAGAATCCTTTTTGGGGTTTCCCAAGAGCAGGCATTATTCAAGAAGATATTGAATCAAGCAACCGATTTGGTGAGGTTGTTTATAATCGACTAAAAAGTAAAGACCTAACTGACATGCAACTAGAGCTTAATAAAGAAGGCGCTGTTGTAATAAATCCATCCCTCCTTATTTTAGAGCAAAGAGCCACAAAGTTGTTTGGCATGTATGCTGATTTTCTGAGTAAGAAAGGTGGGTTTTACGACAAGAAGCGGCTGGGTAGGGTGGGACTGCTCTCGTACTTACTACCAATTGGGGCATTTTTTCTTTCTCCTGTAACCACGCTGTCAACGTTTTTGGTAACCAAAATCAAGAAAAAGTATGTTGAGGCTGAAATAGCCTATTATAAACAAAATGAACTGAGGGAGTGAACAATCTTAAGTGATATTACTTACTTGGCTATGTTGGCTAGCTATTTAACTTTGCGCGCCTTATCACGATTCCATTTTAGTACAGTTGAAGGAAGTATATATCACATCATTAGCCAAGTTCCTCCCGAACAACCCTGTCTCAAATGATGAGATGGAAAATCACCTTGGAATGATTGGGGGGAAACCTTCTAGGGCAAGAAGAATTGTTTTACGGAACAATGGTATTGAAAACCGATACTATTCTTTGAGAGCGGATGGTGAATTATCGCATTCCAATGCAGAAATGGTGATGCAAACGGTTAATGGTCTATCTATAGACAAAGACGAAATAGAACTTCTTTCTTGTGGTACATCAGCTACAGACCAAACGTTACCATCGCATACAGCCATGGTTCATGGGTTAATGGACAGGCCAATGGAAATTGTTTCCCCATCTGGTGCGTGCTGTTCAGGAATTCATGCTATGAAGTTTGGGTATTTGAGCATTAAATCAGGAGAAACCTCTAATGCTGTTACATCTGGTTCAGAATTAGTTTCTCCAATGATGATGGCTCGTAATTTTGAGTCTGAATCAGGTTCGGAATCTGAGTTAGAAAGCAATCCTTTTATCGGATTTGAAAAAGATTTTTTACGCTGGATGTTGTCTGATGGAGCGGGTGCCGCTTTGCTTCAAGACAAGCCAAACCAAGAAGGAATATCCTTAAAGATTGATTGGATAGAAAGCCGTTCTTACGCCAATGAGTACGAAACATGCATGTACTCTGCATCAGATAAACGAGAAGATGGATCTATTAAATCTTGGAAAGAGTTTGAGCCAGCACAATGGCTAGACCACTCTGTTTTTGCAATGAAACAAGATGTAAAATTGCTCGGTAGCACCATCGTGCCGCTAGGCGGAAAATACCTTGGCGAAATTGCAAAACGTAGAAATCTAGACGTTTCTTCTGTTGATTATTTCCTCCCGCACCTTTCTTCAAATTTCTTCAGAAAGCAGGTTTACGAACAGCTTGTTTCGGACGGTATGGAGATTACCGAAGACAAGTGGTACACCAACTTGGTGGATGTAGGTAATGTTGGTTCAGCATCGATATATATAATGTTGGAAGAACTGTTCAATTCTGGTAAGTTGAAAAAAGGACAAAAGCTTCTTCTAATGGTCCCAGAAAGCGCCCGTTTCTCATACGCATACGTGCTTCTTACTGTTTGCTAAACATCATGTTGGTTAATCGCGAAGATGTGTTGCAGTACATTCCTCAGCGAATGCCAATCGTTGTGGTTCATGGTCTTACAGAACATTCAGAAACCAGCTCAACTTCAATCTTTTATGTTGAAGAAGACCACCTGTTTGTTAGAGAAGGCAAGTTTCTCCATTCAGGATTGATGGAGAATATCGCACAAACTTCAGCCTTACGTTCAGGCTACCACTTTTCACAACTAGTTCCAGTAGAAGGAGAAGTTCCAGAACCGCCTATTGGGTTTATTGGAGCACTCAAAAATTTTATTGTCACAGATTTGCCTTCAGTAGGATCTGCACTTTATACAACTGTTACAGTGACCTATGAAGTAATGGGAATGCAAGTCGTTGAAGCTTCGGTAAAGTGCGGAAGAAATGTTATCGCCTCCTGTGAGATGAAAATTTTCCTAAGTCAAGGAGACTAAGAAGCGTAAGTCACATAATTTATTCAAATTCGCATTACAATAGTAAACGCATCATGGCAGAGGAAATCATCGAAAAACTAAAAGCTCAGATTATAGAAACACTTAATCTAGATGATTTAGAATCAGCCGATATTAAGGCTGAAGACCCTTTATTCGGAGATGATGGAATTGGATTAGATTCAATAGATGCCTTAGAATTGATTGTATTGATGAATAAGGAATATGACATTCAAATTGCGGACCCAGAAGAAGGGAAAAACGTATTCCACTCTATTAAATCCATGGCCGATTACATTAAGGCCAATTCTTAATTCACACCTAACAAAACCACATGAAACGAATTCTACCTTTTGTACTTGGTTATATCGTTTTCATTCCGGTATACTTGGCCGTCATGTTTCTGTTTGATGGAGATGATTTCGAATGGAGGAAGAATATGATTGTGGCCATTCCGACTGGTCTTTTTACCATGGTTGGTCTTTACTTTTTCGGAAGAAAGAAGGAAAAGTAACTAGAGCTTTACCAGAATAATCCCCAGCATAACCAGAACTACTCCTATTAACTTGGTTTTACTGAAATCCTCCTTCAGTATGATGTAACCTGTTAAAGCCCCAAAAACCACAGAGGCTTCTCGCACCGCAACTATTCTGCTTACAGGAGCATATTGCATTACATATAGTATAATGAGGTAGCTACTTGTGGCAACTATGCTCACAAAAATTACGGGCTTCAATAACGTTCTTAACGTGAATTTGAGTTCTTCTCTTCTCTTAATCATAACGTAAGGGAAAAACATTAAAACTGAAATTATTTGTGATGCCGCGAGAACAGGAATTGGATGAATGTCCGTTACCAGAAGCTTGTCGAAAATTGTGTAGCTCATTATTAATCCGCCACATACAAAAGCTAGGAATATTCCCTTGGCAGATGTTGCCTCTCGGTTTCTTTTGTAAGACAAAACGGCTATTCCGCTGATAACCATAAAAACACCTACGCCAGAAGAGGGGTCTAGGCTTTCATGAAGTAAAACGATTGAAAGAATAACGGCTCCACCAATTCCGCTTCCTCTAAGAATTGGGTACAATGTGCTGATATCTCCATTTTTGTAAGTAAACGTCAATACAAAACCATAAACCGCGTGAAAAACACCTGTAGCAATAAGCAACGTTGTAAGCGCTGGGTTTAAATCTACATCCTGCAAAAAAGGGATAGATATTAGTCCAGATACAATGGCACTAAATAGAAAAGACAGATAAATCATGCTGTAATTACCAGCATATTTCTTGGCTACAAAGTTCCAAGAAGCGTGAAGCAAAGCACTCAAAATCACCAAAAGAAAGGTTAGTGTCGACACGCTTCGCGAAGTACGTCAATAATTACTTTAGTGGACTAATTTTTCAACTAATGAAAGGACCAGTTTCAAAGTTTGCCGAAGAGCATTTCAGACATTTTAATTCGGCCGCACTAATGGATGCCGCAAAAGGTTATGAAACGCATCTTGCTGAAGGCGGGAAGATGATGATAACACTTGCTGGTGCGATGAGTACGGCAGAACTCGGCCGCTCGTTAGCTGAGATTATCCGCCAAGGAAAAGTGGACATTATTTCATGCACGGGTGCCAATTTGGAGGAAGACCTAATGAACCTTGTAGCGCACAATCATTACAAGCGCGTGCCTAACTACAGAGACCTTTCCCCACAGGACGAATGGGAGCTTTTAGAAAGTGG
>JBLHEU010000080.1:0-12769 GCA_047614525.1 Bacteroidia bacterium
CTGATTGCTCTTTGCTAGCACCGCCAATCATTCCTCCAATCTGAAGAGAAGCCGCCAATAACACAGCAGTTTTAAGCCGAATCATATCTAAGTACTCTGCTATTGAAACATCATCTCGCAGCTCAAAATTCATATCAAACTGCTGACCTTCACAAACCTCAACAGCTGTTCTGTTAAAGACCCTCAGCATTGGTCTTAATACTTCAGACCGTGTTTCAATAAAGCTTTGATAGGTTTTTACCATCATGGCATCGCCAGAAAGAATAGCAATGTTTGAATCCCACTTTTTGTGCACGCTTGGCTTGCCCCTCCTAAGTGGAGCATCATCCATAATATCGTCATGCAAGAGCGTAAAATTGTGGAACATCTCTACCCCTAAAGCAGGGTTTATAGCCTCTGAAACATCATCGTTAAAAATCTTGCAACCAATTAGCACCAATAGCGGACGCATGCGCTTGCCACCATTACTTAATGTGTACTTAATTGGGTCGTAAAGCTCAGCCGGACTAGCTGGCACGTCCAGCGTTCCCAGCGCTTGTTCAAGCTGCGCTTGAAGTTCCTGAATTGGGTTCATTAATCAATTAGAGAAATGAATTGACCGTGCTGAATAACGTATCTAAGTCCGTCTTCTAAAGATGTAACTTCTCTACTAAGTAACGTCTTCATCTTACTTGTATCTGGCAATCTTCGGGTCATATCTCCTTCTTCCAAAGCAGGAAGATGAATAACATTTGATTTAGAGCCTGTTACACCAATCACAATTTTAGCGAGTTCAAGGACGGATAGTTCATCGCCACCTCCTATGTTAACCACATCATTAACGTAAAGGTCATTTTTGAAAGCCGCATAGCAGGCGTCAACATTATCTTCAATAAAGCAAAAGGTTCTAGTTTGAGAACCGTCTCCGTATATAGTGATGTCTTGATTTTGCAGCGCCATCGACAAGAATCTGGAGATTACAAACTCCCTACTTTGTTTGGGTCCGTAAGTATTGAAGAATCTAAAAATGGTGTATTCCAATCCATACTCACGCTCGTACGACTTTAGATATGCTTCTCCTACATTTTTAACAATCGCATAAGGCAATCGAGAGTTCAAAGGCGTTGTCTCCTCATTTTGCGGGAACTCTACTGGTTCGCCATAAACTTCTGAGGAACTAGAATAGAAAACGCGCTTTACTCCTGTATTTTTACTGAGCTGTAGCAGGTTGTCAATGCCAGTAATGTCATTAAGAACCATTACTGGGTTTTGTAACGTTCGTTTTACCCCAACAACAGCCGCATAGTGAAAAACGTAATCAAAGGTGTAGGCGTAAAAAACGCTAGAAATGTCTTTGTAATCGTTTACATCGCACTTAATGAAACGAAGATTATTATGCTCAGTTTTTGGTATTTTTTTGTGAGAACCAGTTAGGAGGCTATCTACAACAACCACATAATTCTCAGGGTCTTGGATAAGCTTTTCGGCCATGGCACTACCAACAAACCCAGCACCACCGGTAACGAGAATCTTGTTCTTTATTTCTGCAGGAAATTTCATTGGTCAACAAGTTTCATTAGGTAATCTCCGTAGCCACTCTTCTTAAGAGGCTCTGCTACTTTTCTTAATTGTTCGGCACTAATGAATTTTTGCCGGTAGGCAATTTCTTCAATACAACCAATGGCCAAACCTTGGCGTTCTTCAATAGTTTGAACGTATTGTCCAGCCTGCATTAGCGAAGCAAATGTGCCAGTATCTAACCAAGCTGTTCCTCTACCAAGCAACCCAACTTTGAGTTTTCCTTCCTTAAGATAGTACTTATTTACGTCCGTAATTTCGTATTCGCCACGGGCACTTGGCTCTAATTTCTTGGCTACTTCTACAACCGAATTATCGTAGAAATACAAACCAGGAACAGCGTAATTCGATTTTGGATTAGCTGGTTTTTCCTCAATCGTTAATGCGTTGAAATCTTCATCAAATTCAACCACTCCATAACGTTCCGGGTCACTTACATGATAAGCGTAAACCACTCCGCCTACAGGGTCGTTATTTGATTTAATAAGAGTCTCTAATCCATGACCGTAGAAAATGTTGTCTCCTAAAATCAAGGCCACTTTATCGTCTCCAATAAATTCTTCCCCAATTACAAATGCTTGCGCTAGTCCGTTCGGTACTTCCTGAACTTTGTACGTGAATTTGCAACCTACCTGTTCTCCTGAACCCAGCAAACGTTCAAAGTTTGGTAAGTCTTCTGGTGTAGAAATGATGAGAATGTCTTGAATCCCTGCAAGCATAAGCACACTTAGCGGATAGTAAATCATTGGTTTGTTGTAAACAGGCATCAATTGCTTGCTTACAGCTAAGGTTAACGGATGTAGTCTAGTTCCAGACCCTCCGGCAAGTATTATTCCTTTCATACAGTATGGTTTTGAACGTCCAGCTCTGCTTCGATTTCATCCTCAGGGTCCTCAGAATCAAGTCCCGCGTCTTTGAAATATTTGGTTGTTAATGAACGCTCTAATGTAAGTAATAGAGATGGTAGGAGAATCAAATTCGAGAACATTGCAACCAACAACGTAATGCTTACCAACATTCCAAGTGCTTTGGTTCCTCCAAAAGTGGAAAGGTGGAAAATTGAGAAGCCGAAGAATAGAACAATAGATGTGTAAGCCATGCTTATGCCCACTTCGTGAAGGGCAAGAATTACGCTCTGTTTGATTTTCCAGTTATTGGCTTCTAATTCTTGCCGATACTTGGCCAGAAAGTGGATTGTATCATCAACAGAAATACCGAACGCAATGCTGAAAACCAGAATGGTAGATGGCTTAATGGTGATTCCCAAGAAACCCATTAAAGCACCAGTAATAATCAGCGGAATGATGTTGGGAATAAGCGAAACAGCAACCATTCTCCATGAGCGGAACATGAACGCCATTAGCAAAGCAATAAGAACAACTGCAATTCCAAGGCTTATAAAAAGGTTCTTGACCAAATAGTCTGTGCCAGCTAAATAGACAACAGATGTTCCTGTAATCAATGTTTGGTATTTCTTTGGATTGAAAATGCTGTCAACTTTTGGTCGTATTTCGGCCAAAAGTCTATTCATTTCATCTGTTCCAACATCTTTCATCTGAAAGCTAACTCGTGTAATTTGTCTGGTACTGTCGATGAAACTGTTCAGTAATTCTGCACCATTTTCATCATCGCCATTTTGACTGTACGATAGGATAAAGCCCCGTTCGCTACCATTTGGCAAACTGTATTTGGATGGCACTCCTCCGTAGTAGGCTTGCTTCAAGGATTTCACCACTTCAGCCATACTTATTGCATGAGAAAATTGCGGGTAGGCGGAAATTGCATCCTGAAGTTTGTCTATTCGCTTAAGTGTTGCAGGAGAGAGTGCCTTTCCAGGTTTTAATGCATCAATTTGAATCTCAAATGGCATAACACCATTAAAGTGCTTTTCAAAAAAGGCCAGGTCGGTTAGAACCGGACTTTCTTCTGGAAAGTCATCTACGATTTTCCCATTGGCAGTTATGAGCGTAATACCGTAAATACCAATTACTATAATGGCACTAAAGAGCCAGTAAACTCGTGTTCTATAAGAGAGCACAATCTCAACTATTTTCGACACAAAAATTTTCGAGTACTTACGATCTAGGTGTTTTATGTGCCTTGCTTTTGGTTCTTTCAGAAAGCTAAAAATGATAGGAACTAGTAGCAGAGAAAGCACAAACACATTCATAATTGAAAGGGCTGCTACCACTCCAAATTCGCGCATTACAGAACTCTCCACAACGGTAAATGTGGCAAAACCAGCGGCTGTTGTTGCGTTGGTAAGAAGCGTGGCCTTTCCAACCTTTGCCACCACCCTTGTTAGGCTTTTTATTTTGTTTCCGTGAGCGCGGTATTCAGTATGATACTTGTTTAACAGGAAAATACAGTTTGCAACCCCAATTACAATAATGAGCGGTGGTACAAGCCCCGTTAAAATAGAAAGCTGAAAACCAAAAAGAGAAACGAGGCCGATAGACCAAAGCGAACCAATGGCTACAACCAACACAGCAACCATTACCACCTTGAACGAGCGGAAGAAAAGGAACAAAATTATGGCCGTTACAAACAAGGCGTAAAAAATAAAAAGCACCATTTCGTTGGCCACAACTTTCGCCAGAACACTTCGGATATATGGCATACCCGAGTATTTCAATTCCGTACCTAATCGTTCTTCATAACCATTTCCGATTTTTAAAACCCGGTCAGTAAGTGCTATCCGTTTTTCACTGTCTAGAACCTTGGCGGTAAGCGTAATTGCCATGATAGAAACATGGGACTCCTCATCCCACATCATTTTATCATAGAATTTGAGCTTTACAACTTCTTCTTTAATGGAATCGAGCTCTTGCTGCGTGGTGGGTTTCTCTTTGCTGAGTAGTTCAAAATCAAACCGTTTCAGACTATCATTTCTGACCAGGCGGTAACATCTGGCCGCAGAAATAACCTGCTCAATTCCCTCCAAGGCTTGAATTTCTTCGCCTAAATCATACCAAGAATTATAAATGTCTTGCGTGAAAAGGTCTTCCTGTTCAATGCCAATTATCAGTACATCACCATCTTCACCAAACTGCTGCTTGAACTTATTGTAACTAACTAGCGTGGTGTCTTGCGATGGTAGAAGAGACGCAAAATCGTATCTAATTTTGACATTAGAAGCCAAGTAACCAGCGGCAATTGTGAGTAGCCCAATAGCAATCAGAAATGCAATTCGATTTCTAAGGATTATACGAGCAACGGTTTGCCACATAGTTTCTGCTGATTATCAGCGCTTTTGCTAGGTTTTTTAAAGGGGGTGCGAAGCTAAGAAAATCACCTAGGCTATACAACGCGTTTTGTGTCTAAACAAAGACGGAAATGAGCAAGGTCACGAGGGAACTATTGCATTTGCTTAATTTCGCAAAACGAATGAGACACGTAGCCGCAATACCTTTTACAGACCCTGTTTATGTTCAGAAGGAAACTTCTGGGTTTACAACGTTTATGCTGAATTTCATTCGGGATGAGCGCGATATCGTTTTCGTTCATCTCATCGCTAAAATTTTACTGGTAATTGTTCCTATTGCGGCTTACCTGTACATACCAGGTCAGTTTAGTTGGTGGATTGCACCAGTTTATCTTGGAATTAATTGGGCATTTTTCACACCGCCCTTCATTCTCATGTTGCATTGTACCAGTCACCGTCCGCTTTTTAAGCGAAAGCGCGATTGGATGAATAAGATTATCCCGTGGTTTTTAGGGCCGTTTTTTGGCGAAACACCCCAAACGTATTTCGGCCATCACATGGGCATGCACCATCCAGAAAATAACTTGCGCGAAGATTTAAGCAGCACCATCGAGTTTCAGCGTGATAGTTTCGGAGATTTCATGAAGTACTTCCTTCGGTTTATCACCCTTGGGATGGTTGATTTAACCAATTATTTCACCCGAAAAAAACGCCCCAAATTGCGTAAGAATATCGTGCTAGGCGAATTGAGTTGGTACGCTTTTGTAATTGCCATGAGTTTTGTGAATTGGCAGGCTACGCTTGTAGTTTTTATCATTCCATTTTTCTTTACACGTTTTGCAATGATGGCTGGCAATTGGGGTCAGCACACCTTTGTTGATGCAGACGCTCCGGCAAATTGCTACCGAAATAGCATTACGTGTATTGAAGTGAAATACAATAAGCAATGTTTTAATGATGGATACCACATTATTCATCACATCAAACCCGCCATGCATTACACCGATATGGCAAAAGAATTCAGAGATAATCTAGACGACTACAAGCGAGAAAAAGCCATTGTGTTTGAAGGCATCGATTTCTTCGTGGTTTGGTTTTTTGCCATGACGCATAACTACAAAGCCTTAGCCAAACGGTTTGTACGGTTAGATGATTCCTTTCAAACCGAAGAAGAGGTAATTGCTTTCCTGAAAACGAGAATGGCAAGATTGCCTGAAGAGAAGCTGATATGATGGGCCAAAAAGGCGCCCGAAATCAATCCGCGTTGATTATTCTTTTCCTTTCTGTGTTTATCAGCGGTTGCCATTATCAACCCATTGAAAAGAAGTTTGCCCATTTTCAGAACAACGATTTTGAGATTGTAAAATCTTATCACAGGATTACGTCAGAGGCTATTTATTTCATGCGCTTGCTTGGTAAAGGAGCGGATGCGGTGCTCTTGCAGGGCTCCATCAGCATAGACGAAACTTCGCCTATTGTTCAAACCCTGTCAAGTAATGAAACACTTGAGATTTCTGCCAGTACTGTAGACTCCATAACCAAAATGGCTCAAGGCTCAGGGTTTGTAGTTGATTCTGTTTTTTCGCAAGAGGTGATTCTGGTGCAAGTTGTGCCTGATAGTGCTTTAGATAATCTTAATGCATTACGGTTTTCGACTTTTAGACACCGCCTTGAGGGAAAGTTTGGCGCTGAGCTTAGCAAAAACGAAAATGGCCATTGGTTATCAAGCGAGTTAGGAATAAGTGGCGCAAACATGCTTTACGAAGTGAAAGACTGGAACAAAGCGCTTATCAGTATAGAGGATGTTTTGGCTAAAGAAGGCGTTCAGGAAGATGCCTTGATTGCAAGGCGCATTTGGTTAAGCGAAGACGCTTGGATATATGAAATTGTATTTCCTAGAGAATACGAAGGCGTTTTTTACTCTAATTAGTACACTCCTTTTTCAGCGCAAAGTACAGGCAGTGAATTCCGTGAAAAGTGCCTGTTCCTTCTTCCTTTAAACCAATTTTTTTGATGACGGCTTGTGAGGCCAAATTGTCTGGCCGAACGATGGCCGCAATGCGTTTTAAACCAAGTGTTTCAAATCCATATTTGAGCAATGCTTTTCCAGCTTCTGTGGAATAACCACTTCCCCAAAACTTCTTTTTTAATCTGAATCCAACTTCAACTTCGCCATCATCTGGCAAGTGTTTTAAAATGTACCAACCCATAAATTCGTTGCTGTCTTTCAAATAGGCAACCCAAAGTCCTAGTCCAGGATTCTCCGCCATGTATTTCATTACTCTCGGCACGCCTACTTCCTGATGTTTTCTATCTCGTGGAACGCCATCAGTTATGTAACGCAACACTTCTGGGTCACTGTCCAAATCCGCTAGGTTATCGATGTGTTTCATCTCCAATGGTACAAGTAAAAGCCTTTCTGTTTCTAAAGTTGGAGTTGTCGAATTTGTCATAGCGCAAAGATGCAGAATAGCCCGATTAGGGTATTGCCGCTGGCTGAGTCCTATCCTACTTTTGAGTCATGCAGTCAAATCCTCAACCGAAAAAAGAACAATTGGGAATCGTCCCGTTCTCGGTTGTGCCTGCCATCGAACTGAAGAAAAAAAAGAAGAAGCGTTGTTGCGAAAAGTTCAAGCGCAAAGGCAAACGCTGTGGTTCTTGTCCGCTTACTGGTTGTGCTTAACTATTTGTAGCTGTAATGTCCGGTAATCGTAAACTCTAAAAGACAGTCTTCTTTTACTTGACCTGAGCCAATATTGTGAACGATAAATGGTGTTTTTGAGAACAACGTTTTCTCATCAATCACAATTCCGATATGGGTAATTCCTCTTCCTAAATTCCACGTTACAATATCGCCAGGCAGATAATCTTCTGGGTTTTCCGATTTGGGAAGAGCCTTACCGTGACGCTCAAAAAACCTCATCAAATTAGGTACACGTCTGTGGTCAATGTTTTTGTCTGTTGTTTTTAAACCCCAATTTTTAGGATAGACCTGAAAGTTGGCTTTCATGTCTTCGTGAACTAGTTTTTGGAGGTCAGTTCCGAGTTCTCGATACGCTCTAATGATAACGTCCGTACAAACGCCTTTTCCTTCAGGAACATCTCCATTCGGATAAGGAATGCTGAAATAGCTTGGGTCGTAAATGACCTTGTTGTTGGTTAAGCCAATAGCGGCATCCGATAAAGCCTGATTTTGTGCTGAAACAGAAAGAAAAAAGCCAGCAACTAGTAGTGTAAAAAGGACTCTCATCAGTAGGAAAAGGTTAGTATTGTATGGATGAAACGAATTTGTTTTTCGCTGATTTTCTCAACCTTTATTCTGAACGCCATGGCTACCATTGATATTGTAAATAAGGAAGTTAACGGCATGACTTTCAAGTGTAGAGTTGCTGGAAATCCCACGGGCGAACCAGTTATTCTGCTACACGGTTGGCCAGAAACTTCGCACATGTGGATTGGTCTAATGGAGAAACTTTCTGCCGAAGGCTATTACTGTATTGCGCCAGATCAGCGTGGTTTTAGTCCGCAGGCGAGACCAGAAAAAGTGAAAGACTACGCCATTGAATTTTTAGCTGGAGATGTGATTGGAATTGCTGATGCTTTTGGGATTAAAAACTTTCAACTTGTTGGGCACGATTGGGGCTCGGCAATTGGCTGGGCAGTTGTAGCGTTCTATCCAGACAGAATTAAAAGCTGGACGGCCATGTCTGTGCCACACTTGAAAGCTTTTAGTGATGCCGTACGTTTTGACAAGAAGCAGAAGAAGATGAGTCAGTACATGTCTTTCTTCCAATGGCGAGGAATTCCAGAATGGTTTTTACTGAAGAAAGACAGACTGAATCTGCGGAAAACGTGGAAGAAAAGTTCGCCTGAAGAATTGCAAGATTATTTAGACGTAATTGGAAACAAGCCAGCTTTAAAAGCATCGCTGGGTTACTATCGTGCCAACTACAAATTGCTGAAGAAAGGGCAGAATATGGGGGATTATCTTGAAGTGAAGACACCTACTCTGATGATTTGGGGGAAGAAGGATATTGCCATCGGGCCAGTTGGTGTTGAAGCTACTGGACAATACATGAAAGGCCCTTATCAATATATTGAGTTAGATGCGGGCCACTGGCTAATGCAAGAGGCTTTTGACGATTGCTATGTGGCTATCAAAAATCACTTGGCTAAGTATAAATAGTGCCAATTATTGAAGACATAAAAGTTGGTCAAAACAGGCTAGGTCTTTGGCGGATTGATGGTTCTGAGAATGACCTAATTACGGATTGGCCAGACGTTTTTGAGCAACTTTCTGTTCGTCATCCTAGAACGCAATTGCAACGTTTTGCTTCGCGATTGCTTTTGGCAGAAATGCTAGGCGAAATGCCTGAGGTGGAGAAAGACAAACACGGAAAACCGATGCTTCCAAAACATCCGTTAGAGATTTCCATTTCTCATACCGAGGGTTATGCCGCTATTCTGCTTGGAACCGGACCGCTTGGTGTAGATGTGCAACATTACAAGCCCAATGTGCTTAAAGTTAGAGACCGTTTTTTGGATGAGAACGAACAGAAAATGGCTCAGGACATTGAAACCACAACGTTGTTTTGGGCGGCCAAAGAAGCCATCTATAAATACAATGCTAAACCTGCTTTAGACTTTCGCGACCCGATTACGGTGCATTCAATTAACGAGACGATTTTACCTAGCAGTTTCGTTTATGAGAACGAAAAAACTGAATTGGATTTAGGTTGGAAAAGACTGGAAAACGCGATGCTCGTTTGGACGACTTAACGCTTTACGATAAACCAAGGATTCAGTAGGTTTTCCTTATTGTATTCAAGTGGCGTTACCTCATCTTTTTGTGTTACCACACAACCCGAATTACGTGCAATTGCATCGCCAGCACCTGTGTCCCACTCCATAGTTGGAGCAAATCGAGGATAAACGTCTGCAACGCCTTCGGCAACCAAGCAAAGCTTGAGGGAACTTCCCATCGAAACGATTTCCACGTCACCGTGTTTCGCCTTCATTTTGTCAAAATATTCCATCGTTTCATCACTCATGTGCGAGCGACTGCCAACCATTGTGAACTTTGAATTGGCATTCTCTTTCGGGAGTTTATCTCCCTTAGAAAGCAAGTCATCAATACCTGAATGAGATGCATGAACCTTTGAGTAATTGTCGATTTTAAAAGCGCCTTTCCCTTCTAAACCTAAGTACATTTCGTCTTTAACCGGAACGTAAATGATTCCTGAAACAGGCACTCCATTTCTTATAAGCGCAATGTTTACCGTGAACTCCCCATTCCGCTTTACAAACTCTTTAGTGCCATCAAGTGGATCAACTAACCAGAACTCATTCCAAACTTTTCTCTCCTCAAAAGGAAGATGTTTTCCTTCTTCACTCAAAACTGGAATTCCTGTCCCTTCTAGAAACTCCATAATTTTATTGTGCGCACTTCTGTCGGCCTCGGTCAGCGGACTTTTATCCTCTTTTACATCAACAGTAAACTCGGTTCCATAAACTTTTAGAATTGCTAATCCTCCTTCGTAGGCACCTTTTATCGCTAGCTCAATCATTTTGGCGAAGTTAGCATCTATTCCGAGGTAGAATCGAAGCTATCTTTGCTAAAAAATTAGGCGAAATGGGTAAAGCAACGTTGGTTATTCATGGTGGTGCGGGCACGCTCTTAAAAAGCGAAATGAGTGCTGAAAAAGAAGCAGCCTATTTAAAGGCGTTGACGGAATCTTTGGAAGCCGGAAACGCCATCTTGACCAATGGCGGAAGTGCCTTAACCGCAGTGGAGGTTGCCGTGAAAAGCATGGAAGACAGCCCATTGTTCAATGCTGGTAGAGGCTCTGTTTTTACTGCCGATGGCACCCACGAAATGGATGCGAGTATTATGAACGGAAAAGACAGAATGGCTGGGGCTGTTTGTGGGATATCAAGTGTAAAGAATCCTATATCGTTGTCTCGTTTGGTGATGGAAAAAACGGATCATGTGATGTTGGCTGGAACGGGCGCAGAAGAGTTCGGAAGAGAGATGAATGTCCCATTTGAATCTGCAGATTATTTTGGTGAAGAGTGGAGGTACAAGCAATGGTTAACCGTTAAAGGCACGGACGAAACGGCTTTGGATCACAACATAAACCCAGACAGAAAATTTGGGACTGTCGGTGCTGTTGCAGTAGATAAATTAGGAGACATCGCGGCAGCAACATCAACTGGCGGAATGACCAATAAGAAGTATGGCCGTGTTGGAGATAGCCCGATTATTGGTTCTGGAACGTACGCCAATAATGCTACTTGTGCGGTTTCTTGCACAGGAAGTGGTGAGTATTTTATCCGAGGCGTAGTGGCTTACGAAGTGTCGGCTTTAATGGAATTCAAAGGACTTACGCTGCAAGCCGCATGCGAAGAAGTAGTTCATAAACGCTTGATTGACTTAGGCGGAGATGGTGGTCTTATTGCCATTGATAGGAACGGGATTCCAAGCATGGTTTTCAACACGGCTGGAATGTATCGCGGCTACCTCCGAGAAGGCGAAGAGATGCATCTCGCCATTTTCGAATAACCTTATTAAATGTAGGCCGCATCAATTGGCAGTACTTCTACGGTATGGTCGGTAATGCTGAATATATCACCGTTAGAAAGAAAATGGGTGGTTAACCCAGTCATAGAAATTAGGGTTCCGGTTTCCAGTCGCTCATGATTATTGTGCGAGACTGTTCTTGGATCCATCACAATTGCCATTCCTGAACCGATGACCGTAAAGTGGTCTCCACCTTTAATGATAACCCCCGTGTCTTCGGCCAAACCAATACCTACGCAGTTGGGGTTAATAGCCACAGCTTCGGCTAACCTTCCAAACCTACCTCTTCGTACAAAGTGCGTATCAATTACAAGCTCTGGGATAAGTCCAAACCCCTCTTTCATATTTACTGCCCCTTTTACAAATGCTTCGGAAGCGCTTCCTCCGGCAACCATTTTCTCAGACATAGCCATAGCTCCCGCACTTGTTCCAGCAATCACCACCGGTTCATTCTGATACCTATCCTTTAATAGTGTATGAAGCTTTGTATCGCCAATATATTTAGGGAGTTTAGCTTGATTTCCCCCGCTGAACATAATTACATCAGCATCGGCAAAATCTTTCAAGAGCTCTGGTTGAGCACATTCTTCTTTAGATTGAATATGATAATGGGTGAGGCTTTTACACCCAAGCCTAGAAAATCCGTGCTCGTAATCGGCAAAAACCTCATCTGGTATGCTCGATGCAGAGGTTACCAGCACCACTTTAGAATTTGCGCCTTTGGCCTGATTTAGAACATGATGAAGAACGCCTTTCTCCTCAAAAGACAATTTTGATTTAAGTTCCGCCCCCCGATCTTCGCCTCCTCCAATTGGAATTAGCACCCCCCTAGGTTTCAAATCACTCATTATGGTCTTTTTATTTTCTACTCTCCAATATTCCTGAATTAAATCGTCCAAACCACCGTTCTTTTTTGTTAATTCCCAAAGAATTTGAACAATACGTCATGGAGATTAAATCAATAAATGCAATGCGTGGGCCTAATTATTGGTCTGTCAACAGAAATAAATTGATTGTTATGGTTTTAGACCTCGAGGATTTGGAGGAAAAACCAACCAATAAGATTGATGGTTTTCTAGAAAGACTTGAAGCCATGTTTCCAACCATGTTTAGCCATCGTTGTTCCGAGGGAGTTGCAGGCGGGTTTTTTAGCCGCGTAAAAGAAGGAACGTGGATGGGCCATGTAATAGAGCACATTGCTTTAGAGACTCAAACGCTTGCGGGAATGGATACGGGTTTTGGCCGAACCAGAACTTATGGTGAAGAAGGCGTGTACTTCGTGGTGTTCAGTTATATTGAAGAGAAAGTTGGTCGGTTTGCGGCCAAATCTGCAGTTAGAATTGCCGAAGCATTAATTGCTGGTGAGGAATATGATTTAGAGGAGGATATCCAGGAAATGCGCGTTCTCCGCGAAAGCGAACGACTTG
>JBLHEU010000081.1:0-12738 GCA_047614525.1 Bacteroidia bacterium
CTCTATCTGTTAGAAAAGCTAAATCATTTTGAGGGAGTGGTCCGTCATGAAAAAGAATTTTCATTAGAATTACCTGTTGACGAGTAAGTTTTACACCATGCTCGGCCATTTTAGTGACGATATAAAGATCAATGTGCTTCATGGTTTTTCCAATCCAAGGCATCATCAAATTCTCCATTCCGGGAAACACTCCTTTTTTCATTTCGATGACAAATGTATGTAATTAGTTGCATGTGCAACTAATGGAATCAAACCAATTACTTACTGAGCTGAATCAGTTATTAACTAAGATGTAGGCATTCAAAGAGGTGGCAACAATAAGCCAAACGAAATAAGGGAGAATTAAGGTGGTGTGCCATTTGAGCTGTGGAAGAAACTTAACAAGTAAGTAACCAACTAGAATTGTGAGGGTAGAAATTACTGCTAGCCCAAAACCTACTTGTTGGTATTTGAAGAAAATTGGGTTCCACGACACATTCAGAATCCATTGGAAACTGAACAGACCAATTAGGAAGTTCTTGTTTTCAATTTTCCCCCAAGCATAAGCCATGTAAATAGAAAAGCAGAGCATGATTGTAGTCCAAGCTGCACCGAACACCCATCCTGGAGGAGTCCAGGGGGCTTTATTAACGTTTTGATACCAGTCGCCTTGCACTTCACCTCCCATAAGAAAACCACCAATACCTAGCGCTGAGAAATTCGATATAAAGAATAAAAGAAGGGGTTTCCACATGATATCTGCTTTGATGGCACTAAAACCAAGTTAATACTGATAAGTTCATTTATCCCCACGTTCTGCAACTGTTCTCTACATTTATCCACCAGAAATGAAAGTGATATCGGTAAATAGAGGCAAAGCTCAATCAGTAGTTTGGCGCGGAAAGCAGGTCGAAACCGGCATCTTCAAATACCCTATGGATGGTCCCATTTTTCTCGGAACCGAAGATGTAGCTGAAGATGCTGTTGTAGATAGGAAGTATCATGGCGGAATAGACAAAGCCGTTTATGCATACAGTTTAAATCATTATCCATTCTGGAAAGAGCGTTTTCCTGATTTGGATTGGAACTATGGTATGTTTGGTGAGAACCTCACCATAGAAGGAATGGAGGAGTCTAAGATGCTAATCGGCAGTATTTATAAGGTTGGCGAGGCGCAAATTCAAGTTTGTCAACCTAGGCAACCGTGTTTTAAACTTGGAATCAGGTTCAACACGCAAGCAGTGCTTAAACCGTTTATCAACGAGCCTTTTTCCGGGATTTATTTTAGAGTTATTCAAGGCGGAAAAGTCAAGCCAGGAGACGCGTTGAAATTGATAATTGATGAATCAGAATCTCCAAGTATTGCCGAAGTTTACCGATTGATGTATCAGAAAACGCAAGGAGCGGAGTCTCTTATTGATTCTTCTATTGCCTGTAAATTCTTACCAGATGGATGTAAGGATAGAATCAAACAAACTCAAATAGCGTGAATATACTTTTCGTTTGTAGTAGAAATGAATGGAGAAGCCGTACGGCCGAGAGCATTTTCAGTGAAGGCGATGAACATGTTGTGAAATCTGCAGGTACAGCGAAATCCGCTAGGGTAAAGGTGAATGAACGAATGCTTCTATGGGCTGATATTGTTTTCTGTATGGAGGACAAGCACAAAGAGATATTGAAAAAGCGTTTTCAGGTTGTATGCCGAGACCAACGCCTAGTTGTTCTGCACATTGAGGATGAGTACAAATACATGGACCCAGCTTTGATTGAAGAATTACTGGACTGTACTGCTCCTTATTTCTGATTTGTCTTCTGGTCCGATTTAATGGGAGTCTTCAATTGAATTATTGATTTCCCCTTCCTCAATTTCGATTTGGCTGTAACAAATGAGAAGTAAACTCAAGTTGAGGCTCATATTTTCTAGTGCATAAATAGTGCTTCTGAACTAATGCTCTATATTGAGGTTATTCATAAGCAAATGCATAACAGTATGAAATTTAAGTCTACATCAGAATCTTGGTACACCGTCAAGAGCTATCCCGATTATATATCGATGGAAATCTTGGGTGTTTATAATGCAACTTGGTTTTTAGGATTGCCGAAATTGATGATTTTAGAAGCTAAAAAAGCTAGAGCAGAAAAATTATTGGTGAATGTTAAAGAAGTGGATTTTACCAACCTATCCACAATGGAACGGTATTTTATTGGGGAAGAAATAGCGAATATTGTATCCTACAAACTGAGTGTTGCAGTTGTAGCTCCTGAAGAAATCATTACAAAATTTATTGAAACCGTGGCAACCAATAGAGGATCCAACATATTGGTTGTAAGCGATTTGGAAACAGCTGCTGATTGGTTAAAATCTCAGAACTAAGGCTGATTATTACCAAATATCATCGTAGTCAACCTTTAAAGTTGCCGTCTTTGGATGAGCTTGGCAAGTAAGAATTAGGCCTGATTCAACTTCTTTATCGGTTAAAGAATAATTGAGTTCCATATCAACTTCGCCTTCTTTAATACGTGCTAAACAAGTGCAGCAAACACCTCCTTTGCACGAAAAAGGAACGTCCAACCCAGCTTCGTCAGCGGCATCCAGTACAGTCTTGCTTCCTGGCTCCATTTCAAACTTAAACTCATCGCCATCCATAACCACTGTAATCTGACTTTTTACCGACTTCGCTTGTTCCTTAGACACAGTTTGTGTAGCAAATCCAGCGGTAGGGTTTGGTGTCCCGAATAGTTCGAAATGTAGCTTCTCTTCATCAACTCCTTTTTCTTGAAGCACTTTTTTGGCCGCATGAATTATCTGCTCTGGTCCGCACATGTAGAATCCGTCAACTTGCTGCGGGTCAAACAAAATCTCGCTGTACTTTCTGATTTTGTCCTCGTCAATTCTTCCTCGGAAAAAGTCTGACCCCATTTCTTCCTTACTCATTACATAATGAATCTCAAGACGATCTGGGAAACGGTTTTTTAGGACATTAATCTCATCTAAATAAATGATGGTAGATGCATAACGGTTTCCGTAAAAGCACGTGAATTTGCTCTTGGGTTCAGTCTCCAAAACGTGCTTCATCATACTTATAATTGGAGTAACCCCGCTGCCAGCACAAAAACTCACGTAGTGCTTGCTATTTGAGGCGTCTGTGTGAATAACAAATCGGCCCCTTGGCGCTAGAGTGTTTAATGTATCACCAATCTTTAAGTCTTGATTAGCAAAAGTTGAAAAACGGCCATCTGGCACTTCTTTAACTCCAACGCGCAATTCACCTTCTTGCGGAGATGAACTTATTGAGTAAGATCTTTTTAGTTCTTCACCGTTTATTTGGTGCTTAAACATGACGTATTGCCCAGGGATAAAGGTGAATTCTTCCTTTAATTCTTCAGGGATTCGGAGCTTAATGGAAACTGCCTCAACGGTTTCTCTCTTAATATCTACTACTTCAAGCGGGTGGAATGTGGCCATATGCGATATTTGTGGCAAAAATAAGACCTTTCTCTTCCAATCAGTCAATGACGCTCAGCAGAATTTCATTTCAGCTTCTTTTTTTCCTATTGCTAACAGTTGAGAGTTTCGGGCAAATTGAAATGATTGAAAGACCGAAGAACAAGAACACGGAAATTCGTTACTACGGAACAGGGTGCTTCACTATTCAAAGAGGCGATAATGTTCTGCTCACCGACCCGTTCATTAGTAATCCGTCCGCTGGTAAACTGATGTTTGGAAAGGTAAGAACTGACACCAGCTATGTTGAAAAGTACATAAATCCTGCAACGTTTAAGAAGGTAAGAATGGTTGTTTCTGCTCATGCGCATTACGACCATTTAATGGATATTCCGTACTTGTCAAAATACATTCCAGATGAAAGTCCTATTGTAGGCAACCGTACTACAAAACATCTTTTAGCCTATTACAAATTGGCTCAGCCATCGGTTATCGTTAATAATCAAATGGGAACCGATAGCACACTAGGGAAGTGGATTTACAGTGCAGATAGCACGATGAGAACCATGGCTTTCAAAAGCCTTCATCCGCCACATATTGCAGGTATAAACTTCTTGAAAAAGCGTTATTCCGCAGATTTGGTTGCAGAACCGCTACTTATTTCAGATTGGCAAGAAGGTCAGACGCTTTCTTTTATGGTTGATTTTGTGGAGGGGAATTCCATTTCATACAGAATGTTTTTCATGAGTTCAATGGCAAAATCGCCTTTTGGCTTGTTTCCTAAATCGATATTAAAAGAACATGGGGTTGATGACCTTTTTATTGGTTCTTCTGGTAAGAACGAGTTTGAATCGTACCCAAAGCCAGTTGTTGATTTAGCCAAACCAAAACGAATTTTCTTAATTCATTGGGAGAATTTCTTTCGCTCAAAGGATAAACCGTTTAAAGCTTTGGATGAGAAATCGTTAGACGAAATGAAAGCGGCATTAGGGATGCATTGTGCTGCTGCTACGGAAATAATTATTCCAATCCCGCTCAACTATTACTGATTACTATGGTTAATAGAGGGTAATAACTGATTCACATTATCCTGCTTCAGCTATTAATGCCTTATTTTGTTTACCAAATTTGATTAGATGTCAGAGGAAAAAGATTTACAAGCCATATTCGATAGAAAAATCGAAAACGAGGTGAAGATTGAACCAAAAGATTGGATGCCTGATGCGTATAGAAAAACGCTTATTCGTCAGATTTCGCAGCACGCGCATTCCGAAATTGTGGGGATGCTTCCTGAAGGAAACTGGATTACACGAGCTCCAAGCCTAAGAAGGAAGGTAGCTCTTTTAGCAAAGATTCAAGACGAAGCAGGTCACGGTTTGTACTTGTACAGTGCTGCCGAAACAATGGGAACCGATAGAGAAACCATGGTTCAGGATTTGCTTTCTGGCAAGGCGAAATACTCAAGTATTTTCAATTATCCAGCACAATCTTGGTCAGATATTGGTGCCATCGGTTGGTTGGTAGATGGAGCAGCAATTGTTAATCAAGTAATGCTTCAGAAAACCAGCTACGGCCCGTATTCAAGAGGTATGATTCGTATTTGTAAGGAGGAAAGCTTTCATCAGAGACAAGGGTTTGAGATTATGCTCACGCTTTGTCGCGGAAACGAAGATCAGAAGCGTATGGCGCAGGATTCGTTGAATCGCTTTTGGTGGCCAAGTTTAATGATGTTTGGTCCGCATGATTCTGAATCTGCGAATAGCGCACAGAGTATGAAGTGGAAGATAAAGCGCATTAGTAACGATGATTTGCGCCAGAAATTTATTGATCAGACGGTTCCGCAAGCTGAGTTTTTAGGATTAACAATCCCAGATGCAGATTTGAAATGGAATGAAGAAAAAGGTCAGTACGATTGGGGTGTAATTGATTGGACAGAATTTAAGAGCGTAATTAAAGGAAATGGACCTTGCACCAAGGAGCGTATGTCAGCAAGACGATCTGCTCATGAAAATGGTGCTTGGGTACGAGAAGCGGCAAATGCTTACGCTAAAAAGAAGGCAGAACGAAGAGATAAAGACGCAGCATAATGGAACGAAAAGAATGGCCTCTATGGGAGGTGTTTGTGCGAAGTAAGGCAGGATTGAGTCATAAGCACTCTGGTAGTTTACACGCACCAGATGCAGAAATGGCAATAAGCAATGCGCGCGATGTTTACACAAGAAGAGCCGAAGGAGTAAGTATCTGGGTGGTTGAAAGCGAGCACATTCACAGCACACAGGAAGTCGATTCTGATGCCATGTTTGATACGAATGAGGACAAGATTTACAGGCATCCTACTTTTTACAATATTCCAGACGAAATCGGACATATGTAAGCTATGGAAGATAAAGAAGCTTTATTCAAATATGTACTTCGTTTAGGCGACAATGCAGGTATTCTAGGTCACAGACTGAGCGAATGGTGCGGTCACGGACCTGAACTCGAAGAAGACATTGCAATCATCAATACTGCATTGGATTTACTTGGACACGGACGGTCGCTTTATACTTACGCTGGTAAAGTGGAAGGCAAAGACAGAACCGAAGATGACTTGGCTTATCTGCGGAAAGAAAGGGAGTTTATCAATGTGCTCATTGCAGAGACTTCTAACGGCCATTATGGTGATACAATTGCACGTCAGTTTCTGTTCGATCAGTTCAATTATTTACTGTTTACCGAGTTGACGAAATCTAAAGACGAGACCTTGGCGGCCATTGCAGGAAAGGCAGTTAAAGAGATTCGTTATCACCTAAGAAGAAGTACAGAATGGGTTCTTCGATTAGGGGATGGAACGGAAGAAAGCCACAATAAAATTCAGCAGTCGTTTAATGAACTCTGGAGCTTTACTGCTGATATGTTTGCTCAGGATGAATCTGATGAAGTAATTATTGCAGCAGGAATTGGACCTGATTTAGAATCAATCTATCCAGTTTGGAGAGAAAAAGTAAAAGCTGTACTAACCGAAGCAACTTTAGAAAATCCTGAAGATGGTTGGATGCAAAAAGGCAGTAAGAAAGGTGAACACACCGAACATTTAGGGCACATTCTTACTGAGTTACAATATATGCAACGGGCCTATCCTGGTGCAGAGTGGTAAATAAGTTTTAGCATGAATGAACAGAACCTCTGGAAGCTGCTTGACGAGGTCAAGGACCCCGAGATTCCTGTAATCAGTTTGGTTGATTTGGGTGTGGTGCGTCAAGCTGCTTTGGTTGATGGAAATCCAATCGTAACTATTACTCCAACTTACTCTGGTTGTCCTGCAATGCAGGTAATGGAAGAAGACATTGAGATACGATTGAAATTGGCTGGCTTTAAATCCATTCAAATAAATACGGTGCTTTCTCCAGCTTGGACAACCGATTGGATAACTAAAAAAGGTAGAAAATCACTTCAGGATTACGGTATTGCGCCTCCAGAGCAGACCACTTCAGATAAAAGTGCACTCTTGGGCCATCCAAAACAAGTAACTTGCCCAAATTGCAAGTCACCAGAAACAAAAATGTTGAGTCAGTTTGGCTCAACACCTTGTAAAGCATTGTACCAATGCAACGATTGCAAAGAGCCGTTCGATTATTTTAAGTGTATCTGACTCTTGGCTTCATAGCTCGTTGCTTCCATCTTCTTTATTTATACAGCAACTACATGAAAGCGTAAATTCGATTCTGAAACCAAGATTTTTCATTTAAGTAAATCTCGCATGAAGAAATTTTTCTTTTTGATTAGTATGTGCGTTTGTTCAAACGCTTCCATCGGGCAAAATGTAAATCACCAGCAACTGGTGAGGATATCCGATGCTGAATTAATCTATTTCTACGGGTATGACATCTCAAAATCGAAAGTCACGGACCCCAAGCGTGGAGGCCAACCATTAGCACATTATATGCACGAGTTGGTGGCAGAAATGACAACGTACCTTTCCAAGAAAAGACTTCTTAAATGGTTTGGCTTCAAGGATATTGGTTTCAAGTTAAATGGGACTCACGACTCAAACATAAGTGTCAAAAGTGATGAACTTTTTTATCCAGAATATATGCCTGACAAATCCCTAACCCAAGATTCAATCGAACAGATGATTTTTCGATATAAGATTGAAGAAAAATCAGGCATTGGTCTTGTCATTATTTACGAGTACTTCAGCCGAAAGCGAAAAAGCGTCTCTGGTTATATGTGTTTTTTTGACATTGAAACAAGAGAAATTTTGGTTCTCCTAGAAGACGAATCTAAAGACGGAAACAGCTATAGAAGCTTTAGGGATTATTGGAACCCGGCAGCAAGATTGGTAATTGGGTTTACCAAAACCTATGGGAAGATGATTGAAGAGAAATAGTTAGAATCATCCTATGAAGCAGTTCGTCTATTTCAAGTTTATTTGAGAGTTGGTTTAGTTAAGAAGAATGACTTAGTGTTTGAACCACAATTTTACATAGTTGCCTTCTTCTTGTACGAAAACAACTTTTGATAAGTCGAAAGAGTGAGTCACTTTACCTCTTGTGAACGTTAAAGCATGGTTGCCAGAAATTTCCATTGTACTGATCCAATTTCCAGTGTATTTGTAGTCGAATCCTTCGGTAATAACTATAATTTCTTTATACGATTCAAGTATTTTTTTGAAATCAGCATTAGAATACATTGCTTCTTGAGCAAACGATTCAAATGGATTTGAAAGAAGGACAATAAGCCCAAGAGATAAGAGATACTTCATGATGTTGCGTTTATGCAAATCTAATGAGTATCTGATTACGAAAACAGGATTAGTATCGCTTACAATCAACATTTACCTTAGCCACCATAAAATTTTTACGAATGACATTTGATAATTTAGATTTTTCGGTTGAAAACGGTGTAGCACTTATCACACTCAACCGTCCCGATAAACTGAACAGTTTCGATAACTCCATGGGAGCGAATTTTCAAACTGTATTGGACCATTGTTTAGACAATGCTGAGGTACGCTGTGTACTTCTCACAGGCTCAGGTCGTGGTTTCTGTGCTGGCCAAGATTTGGAGGAAGCCATTTCAGGAATAGCAGATATTGAGGAGCATGTTGAGAACAAGTTCAATCCAATTGTGAGAAAGATACGGGCAATGGAGAAGCCGGTAATTGCCGCTGTGAATGGAGTGGCCGCTGGAGCAGGATCCAATTTGGCCTATTGCTGCGATATTGTGGTAGCTGCTGAAAGCGCCAAATTCATTCAATCTTTTGTCAATATTGGATTGATACCAGATACGGGTGGAACGTATTTCCTACCAAGGTTAGTCGGTTTGCACCGAGCATCCGTTATGATGATGTTGGGCGAGAAAATGACTGCCGAAGAAGCGAAAGACCTTGGTCTTGTCTACAAAATCTTTCCTGATGGCGAATTGCTGGAAGGCGCAATGGCATTGGCAAATCGCATGGCAAAAATGCCAACTCGTGGAATTGGTCTAACCAAAAAAGCCTTGAATTACTCGCTTCGTAATACATTGAACGAACAGTTGGAAGTAGAACGTGACTTACAAGGAATAGCAGGTAGAACAGCTGATAACGCAGAAGGAATCAATGCTTTTTTGGAGAAACGTAAACCTGTATTCAAAGGAGAATGAGCGAATTGATAGTTGGAGTTATTGGTGGTGGAAGCATGGGGTCTGGGATTGCTCAGGTTGCTTCCCAAGCTGGTTACCAGGTTTTTTTGAATGACAGCAATCCAGATGCGCTGGAAAGAGCAGCAAAAGGACATCAGAAGATCTTTGCCCGTTTAGTGGAAAAAGGCAGAATGACTCTGGATGAGGCGAAAGCCTGTGCCAAACGCATTACCTACACACGCAGTGTCGATGATTTGAAAAATTGCGGATTGGTAATCGAAGCAATCATTGAAGACCTCGAAATAAAGCAAGGCCTATTTCAAGAATTGGAAATAATCTGCGGAGATGATGCCATTTTGGCTTCAAACACATCCACTTTACCAATCGTTGCCATTGGAGGGAAACTGAAAGACCCAAGTAGGGTTATTGGTATTCACTTCTTCAACCCAGCTCCGTTAATGGCTTTGGTTGAGGTTATTCCAAGCATGCTTACACGAGATGGATTGGCAGATGAAATGCTGGAGTTGATGAAGGCTTGGGGCAAAGTGCCAGTTATGGCTAAAGACACGCCAGGTTTTATTGTTAACCGTGTTGCAAGGCCATTTTACGGAGAATCAATCAGAATTCTTGAGGAAGGAATTGCTGACGAAGCCACGATTGATTGGGCGTTGAAAGAAATTGGCGGTTTTAGAATGGGACCTTTTGAATTGATGGATTTGATTGGTAACGATATCAACTTTGCGGTTACATCAACAGCTTTCAAATCCTTTTTCTATGACGGAAGATACCGTCCGTCAGTTATTCAGCAAAGGCTGGTTGAAGGGGGGTTACTAGGACGTAAATCTGGTAGAGGCTACTACGATTACTCTGAAGGTGCAGAAAAGCCAGAACCGAATAAAAGCAAGGCGTTAGGCGAATTAATAGTGAATAGAGTTCTATGCTTACTGATCAATTCGGCTGTAGATGCGTTATATTACAGCGTGGCTTCGAAAGAAGATCTTGATTTGGCAATGACCAAAGGAGTGAATTACCCAAAAGGCTTGTTGGCTTGGGGAGATGAAAGAGGGTTGGAAAGCGTTCTTCATAGCATTGATTCATTGTATGATGATTACCGAGAAGATAGATATCGAGCATGCGTGCTACTTAGAAGAATGGTAGCTCAAAACGAAACCTTTTACTCATAAAAAACACAAAATGGCTAATAACAATAATCTAAATGAACAGGCAGTAAAAGCATCACGAACAGCACTTATCGTTGGTGGTGTAATAGCTATTCTACTGTTTGGCATATTTAAAATGTCAATCACAATTAACGCTGGAGAAGCGGGCGTATTATTTAAAACCTTTGGAGGTGGTGTAGATACTGAACAGACCTACGGTGAAGGGTTTCATGTTATCGCCCCTTGGAACAAGATGATTCGATACGAAGTGCGTCAGAATGAGCTTATGGAGCAAATGGCTGTGCTTTCTGCAAATGGTCTGGAGATAACTGTTGATCTCAGTGCGTGGTATCATCCAGAAGCATCGAAATTACCGCTTCTTCACCAAGAAAAAGGACAGGATTATTTAAATCGTTTAGTTAAACCAGCTGTTCGATCTGCTACACGTTCTGTGGTGGGCCGTTATACACCAGAGCAGATCTATTCTTCCAAACGGGATGCTATTCAGCAAGAGATTTATGAAGAAACGAGGATAATTCTCGAAAGACAGTATATCAAACTGAACGAAGTGTTGATTCGTGATATAACGCTTCCATCGACAATTAAGACAGCGATTGAGAATAAGTTGAAGCAAGAACAGGAATCGCTCGAATATGAATTTCGTCTTCAGAGAGAAGAAAAAGAAGCAGAGAGAATTAGAATTGAGGCGCAAGGTAAAGCAGATGCAAACCGTATTCTTAATGCTTCGCTGACCTCGAATATTCTAAAAGAAAAAGGAATTGCGGCAACATTGGAGCTTGCAAAATCGCCAAACGCTAAAGTGGTGGTAGTTGGTAATTCTGACGGACTTCCGTTAATACTCGGAGGCAACTAATTAAAGTGTCCAAGAGCAAGGCTTCACGAGTTGTTGACCAAATGTTCAATAACGATCCGTTTTCGAAATGGCTCGGAATTGAACGTGTAGCAGAATCTGCTGGCTATTGCCTTTTGCGAATGACAGTCCGAAACGAAATGCTTAACGGGTTTTCAGTTGCTCATGGCGGAATTACGTACAGTTTAGCTGACTCGGCTTTGGCATTTGCCGCCAACGCTCATGGTATTCAAAGCATGAGCATAGAAACATCGATTTCTCACACAAAGAAAGTGCTGGAAGGGGATGTCCTAACCGCAAAAACCAAAGAAATAAGTCTGACCAAAAGAGTTGGTATTTATCAAATCGATGTGATCAACCAGAGCAACGAAATTGTAGCGCTGTTTAAAGGGACGGTATATAGGACAGGGAAAGAATGGGAAGTTTGAAAGACGTATTTATAGTTGATGCAATTAGAACACCAATTGGCAATTTCGGAGGAACATTAGCTCCTGTTAGAACCGATGATTTGGCTGCGATTCCTATTCGGGAATTGATGAAACGTAACACGAATTTGGATCCATCAGCAATTGAGGATTTGATTTTCGGTTGTGCGAACCAAGCAGGAGAAGACAACAGAAACGTAGCTAGAATGGCGTTGCTTTTAGCTGGGCTTCCTTGGTCCGTTGGTGGCGAAACCGTAAACCGTTTATGCGCTTCTGGAATGGCTTCAGCAATTAATGCAGCAAGAGCAATCCAAACAGGAAATGGTGAAATATATGTTTCTGGTGGAGTAGAGCACATGACCCGCGGACCGTGGGTGATCTCTAAGGCTAGTAAGCCTTTTGGCAGAGATGCAGAAATGCACGATTCTAGTTTTGGATGGCGTTTCGTCAATCCTAAAATGAAGGAGCTGTACGGAACAGAAGGAATGGGGCAAACGGCTGAAAACCTTGTTGAGATGTACGGAATTGAGCGAGAAGCACAAGACCTGTTTGCCTACAATTCACACATGAAAGCTGCGGCTGCCAGAGAATCTGGAAGATTAGCTGAAGAGATTGTTGCTGTTGAAATTCCTCAACGTAAAGCGGAACCCATCATTTTTAACCAAGATGAATTTATTAAGCCAAATTCAACATTGGAAAAGCTAGCGTCTTTAAGAGCGGCATTCAAAAAAGGCGGTTCAGTAACTGCCGGTAATAGTTCTGGACTGAATGATGGAGCGGCCGCAATACTTGTAGCTTCAGACCAAGCTCTAAAAGACCATAACTTGAAACCAATGGCGCGAATAGTTTCTTCGGCTGTTGCTGGCGTTGAACCAAGAATTATGGGTATCGGTCCAGTTTACGCTTCTGAAAAAGCATTGAAACGTGCTGGACTTACGCTAGCAGATATGGATGTCATTGAGTTAAACGAAGCATTTGCGGCTCAAGCTTTGGCCTGTACCCGCAAGATGGGATTAGCAGATAATGATCCACGCTTGAACCCAAATGGTGGAGCAATTGCAATCGGTCATCCGCTTGGAATGAGCGGTGCAAGGCTTCTTCAAACTGCAGCTATTCAATTACAAAAAACGCAAAAGCAATATGCGCTAGTTACAATGTGTATTGGTGTAGGACAGGGTTACGCCACGATAATAGAAAGAGCGTAATTGTTTGCGTATCGTTATTCCGAAACAAGTTCAGAATGACCGTAGACGG
>JBLHEU010000082.1:0-12697 GCA_047614525.1 Bacteroidia bacterium
GATGGAAAGTTGATGAACAAGTTTCTGATACTGGAGGGCAGGTAAGCGTTGGCAATAGAATACTATCGCTAGCCAAAGCTCAATGATACTCCGCTTAGCATAGGCCCAGTTAGGGTGAATGGAGACCCTAATCTCAAAATTGAAACCAACTCTCATACTAATAGACCCCGTATTTCACTACCGAACAAAGACAAATCATCATGAAAAACTTCATCTCAATCTGTATGATAGCTATTGCAATGTTGTTGTTTTCAACTTCAAGCTTTAGTCAGGCGCTAGTTCCTGCTAATTTAGGGATACTCACTTCTTTTGAGGCCTTTACTGGAGCGGGAGCCGTTTCCAACGCAGGTGGGGAAATCGTAGGAGACGTAGGTACAAATTTCGGACTATTGAACGGACTTGATACAACAAACTTCTCTTTTAATAAATACGCTGAAGATGAGGTGACTGATGTAGCTAGAAAAGATTTACTTCGATTGTATATTCACCTTAACGACCTTTTTGTAGACTATTATGGTCATTCTGCCGCTTTCGGAGCTGGCGAAACGATTACCCCGGGAGTTTATGCCTTAGGTAGCGCTGGATCTATAGGTGCAAACCTTACTCTTGATGGAGGAGGAGACCCCGATGCTTTCTTTATAATTAAATTCAATGGAGCGTTGACAGTGGGTGCAGCTGCAGCTGTTCATTTAACTGGTGGAGCACAATCTTGTAATGTCTTTTGGATTGCTAATGGAGCTATTTCTGTTGCAGCAGGTGCTGATGTAAAAGGAACTTTATATTCAAAGACAGGAGCGATTGATCTTGGAGCAAATACTGTTCTTGAAGGAAGAATGTTTAGCATGGCTGGAGCAATAAGCACTGCAATTGGAGTTGTAGCAAGTCTACCTCCTGGTACTATTACCATTCCAATCTTTTGTGAATCCGAGTGTAATGCTGCTCCTGAAGTTGATGTTTTGGGAGTTCTTTCAGATTATGCACTTTTTGCTAATTCAGGTATTGTAGGAAATACGAGTATATCTGGAATTATTGGAGAAATTGGAACGAATGCGGGCGCTATTACTGGGTATTCACTTGGAATCCAAATTGGAGAAGAGCATGCCATAGACGGTCAAACGGTACAAGGCCAAATAGATTTAAATGCAGCTTATGATGCGCTTATGGCTTTACCGGCTACGGGGTCACATATTGCAACATTTTTTAATGAAACGCTTGCTCCTGGGGTCTATGATATAGGTACAGCGGGTGCTGTAGGAGGAGCTATTATTCTTGATGGAGCAGGAAATCCTGATGCAATATTTGTTGTGAGAGTTGCTGGAGCGTTGAATATAGCTGCAGCCACTAGAATGATTTTAACAAATGGAGCTAAGCGTTGCAATATTTTTTGGATTGGAGGAGCAGGAATTCCTACTGGAGCCGTTAATATTGGAGCGTCATGTGTTTTAAAAGGAAATTTTATTTCTCACGGTGGAGCATGTAACTCAGGAGCAGGTTGTTTCATTGCAGGGAGACAGCTTTCTACATTAGGAGCAGTTAATACAAATACGTCTGTACTTTATACTAACCCAGAGTGCATTACTTCTAAGGCTTTAGGTATAGATGCAGTAGTAGACATTACTGAAGCAGTAGATGGAACTTTAGGAGGAACGACAACTTCGTTAACTGAAAATGACGTTTTGCTTGGTGATCCAGTAATTATAGGAACAGACCCAGGGAATATTATTCTAACGGGAGTTACCGTTCCTCCAGGATTTACATTAAATCCAGACGGTACAGTAACTATTCCTCCAAATACACCAGCAGGAGATTATACCTTAACGTATCAAATATGTGAGGTCGGTAACCCAACAAACTGTGATTCGGTAACCTCTACTATTGTGGTTTCAGCTCCAAGTATAGATGCAGTAGAAGACACTACTGATCCAGTAAATGGAACAACTGGCGGAACTACAGCTTCATTAACTGAAAATGACGTTTTACTTGGTAATCCAGTAGTTATAGGAACAGACCCAGGAAATGTTATTCTAGCAGGAGTTGCCGTTCCTCCAGGATTTACATTAAATCCAGATGGTACAGTTACTATTCCACCAAATACGCCAGCAGGAGAGTATAGCCTGACGTATCAAATATGTGAGGTCAGTAATCCAACAAACTGTGATTCGGTAACCTCTACTATTGTGGTTTCAACTCCAGCTATTGCCTTGGTGAAAACCGCCATCGTAAGTGGAGCGGGAATGCTAGGGGATGTAATTACCTACATCTTAACAATTGAGAATACAGGAAGTGCTACTTTGAGTAATGTCGTTGTAACTGACCCAATGATAATCAACCCTATCACTGAAAGTCCAATTGCTTCTTTAGCACCAGGCGCAACGAGTATAGCAATTGCTACTTACACCATTACTCAATCCGATATTGATGCAGGAAGTGTAACAAACTCAGCTACGGCTACAGCGCAAGACCCTAACGGGATTGATGTTAACGATATTTCAGGTACAGCAAATGATAATGACACGCCAACGGTAACGGTAACAGCGCCTCCAGTTGTAGAATTACCAGACTTTACTCCAACTATAGATATTGATGGCCTAAGCTTTGTAGCTGCAGGATCAGCAAGAGATTTTGTTGTTAATGTCTCTGAAGTTGAAGGTGCGCCATCAGATGGGCAAGTAGTTCTAAAAATCGTAAAAGGAAGTGCATTTCTTATTTCCTATGGGGCAGCTGCTAGCACTTCTAATGTGGGCGGTGGTGTTTCAGTTAATAATAATGATTGGGACATAACTGAAAACCCATTATTCATAACAATGACATTAAAAGCAGGTGTTGTAATTGGCGCAAATGCATTTTCAGCTATTGGTTTTACAATAGAGCGTAATGTAGATGTACCATCTCAAACTTCGCAACCAATTACAGCTACAATTGTAGATGGATCAGGGTCAGATAGTCAGAATTACGGCAACACCTACAACACTGTTGTGATAGCTCAATGATCGTGATTATAGTTAATTCTCTAAGAAAACGTCAATTTTTAACAATAAGTACATGAGAACTCTAAACAAATTAATCTTATTATTTTTTGTTGTGTTTACGTTTATATCTACTGGATATTCACAAACCAACGCAGATCACGGAATTGGAATTTTAATGATCCCACCAACTGTCTCGCAAGGTTCTGCAGGAATCTTGAGTGCTACAGTTGGTAATTATGGTAACGGAACAATAGTTGAAAATTCATTACGAGTTACTAATAGTGTTGGTGCCAATGCTGAAATTATAGGAGTTGCTCCAGCAAGCGATGCTGGTTGGAGTCATTTGAGCTTAACAACTGGTTCTGGAAACACAATACAACTAACAAATACAGGTGGTGGTTTTGGAATTTACAGCTATGCTTGGAATACTTTGACAGGCTCGGCACAGGCAAATGACCACACTTACGTTTGGTGAAACTATTGAAGTCAGATGGAAAGTTGATGCACAGGTTTCTGATACTGGAGGGCAGGTAAGCGTTGGCAATAGAATACTATCGCTAGCCAAAGTTCAATGATACTCCGCTTAGCATAGGCCCAGTTAGGGTGAATGGAGACCCTAATCTCAAAATTGAAACGAATTCTCATACTAATGGACACCAGTATTTTACGAATGCACAAAGACAAATCAGCATGAAAAATTTTATCTCAATCTCGATTACAACTATTGCACTGTTGTTGTTTTTAAGTGAAGCGTTTAGTCAAACACTTGAATTTGGTACCCTTGAATCTTTTGAAGCTTTTGCTGGAGTGGGAGCTATTACAAATAGTGGAACCGCTACAGGCGATGCCGGAACAAATGCTGGAATAATTAGTGGTAGCGGATTTGATTCAGCAAACGGATATACCGGTACGTTATATAATAATGATGCTACAACTGTTCAGGCCCGAATAGATTTGCTTAGGTTATATATTCATCTTGACGATGTTTTCGTTATCGAGCCTAGCACTCATGCTCCAGCTTTTGGAGGTGGAGAAACTATTAATCCCGGAGTTTATTCCATAGGTGGCGCTGTTACTCTTGATGGAGGTGGAGATGCCGATGCTGTATTCATAATGAAATTTGAAGGTGCATTTACTGTATGAGCAAGTGCCGAAATTATTTTAGCTGGTGGAACACGAGTAGCTAATGTTTTTTGGATTTCTCAGGGAGCCATTTCTGTTGCAACAACATGTGTTATAAGAGGAACTTTATTTGCACACCCCGGAGCTGTTACTCTTGGTGTGGGTAGTACCATAGAAGGAAGACTGCTTACCTCAGAAGGAGCCATTACTATTGCGGCTGGTGGCGTGGCAGATATGCCGGTTGGTCCTAGCACCATTCCAATAAACTGCATAGGTGACTGTAATTCTGCCCCTGCTGTTGATGTTTTAGGGAGTCTTCAGAGTTTTGCGCTTTTTTCTAGCGCTGGTGCCGTAGCAAATGCTGCTACATCTGGGATAGTTGTTGCTATTGGTACAAATGGTGGAGCTATAAGTGGTTTTTTAACTTCAACTCATACGAATGAAGACGCCACCATAGGGGCTTTTTATAATTCAGATGCTGTAACAGCACAAGCCACAACAGATTTAGACAACGCTTATGCCGCACTTATGGCTTTACCAAATACGGTATCTGCGCATACGCCAGCTTTTGGAAGTGGAGAAACGCTAACGACTGGAGTTTATCATATAGCAGGAGCAGGATCTATCACTTTAGACGGTGAAAATAATCCCGATGCAATATTTGTGTTCAAGTTTGCAGGAGCATTTTCTGTAGCGGCACAGTCAAGAGTTATTTTGGTTAATGGTGCGAGGCGTTGTAATATTTTTTGGATTAGTGGTGCCGGAGTTGCCACTGGTGCAATGGATTTGGGAATGTTTACTTATATGAAAGGAACTCTTATTCCTCACGGAGGAGCCTGTAGCGCAGGAGCAAATTCAAGTGTAGAAGGAAGAATGCTTTCTACAGGTGGAGCAATTGGATTTAGTACAGGTGTGATTTACATTGACGAACTTTGCTTTGATTCTCCTGTAAACCCTATAGATACAGTAGAAGATGTAGTAGGCCCTATCAACGGAATTACAGGAGGAACTACAACCACATTAATTGCAAATGACGTCTTAGATGGAAATACTGCGGTTATAGGAACCGACCCAGGAAATGTTATTATAACAGGAGTTACTGTTCCGCCAGGATTTACATTAAAACCAGATGGTACAGTTACCATTCCACCAAATACACCTACGGGAGATTATGAGCTAACGTATGAAATATGTGAAGTTAGCAATCCAACAAACTGTGATTCGGCAACTGCAACTATTGTGGTTTCAGATCGCATCTATGATTTATTGGAAATTAGTGGTCTAACGAACATTTTGACCAACTCCTGGACGGTTAGCGCCATCGATTATGACAATGATGGAGATGACGACCTGTTTTTTACTGATGCAGAATCGGATCAGAGTAACAAGCTTTTTAGAAACAATGGAGGTGGGACGTTTAGCCAGATTACTTCTGGAAGTATAGTAACTGAAGAGGCAAAAAGTATGGCAAGCTCCTGGGCAGATTTTGATAACGATGGTGATCTTGACCTTATAGTTGCAAACAACACACTGAAACCACCTTTTTTCTACGTCAACGATGGTAACGGTACGTTTACTAAAAACACCACAGCGCCATTCGCACAAAGTGTTGGATACTATCACCATGTTTCGTGGATTGATGTGGATAACGATGGCAAATTAGAGCTGTATTTCGGAAACTACTGGCCGACAAGAATGAACGAGCTGTGGAGACAAGATGAAAATGGTGATTGGACTCTTTGGACGGAAAATCTACTTTCTCAAATAACAGGAAGTGCAACAGGTGCAACTTGGACCGATTACGATAATGATGGTTTTCAAGACCTACTCGTGCTGAATAACGAGAATGGCAATAATAGAATGTATCGCAACCTAGGCAATGGTCAATTTGAGGCGCTTTCTAATGGAATAACCCAAAGAGGTGGAAGCTCTGTGGCAAGTACGTGGGGAGATATTGATAATGATGGTCACATGGATCTTTTTATTGCCAATGCAAGTAATCAGAATAATGAAATGTACATAAATGAAGGAAACGGGGATTTCACCTTGGTTGAAACAGGTGAAATTGTCAACGATGGAGGACATTCTCACGGAGCAGTCTTCGCTGACATTGACAAAGACGGAGATTTAGATCTTTTTATAACAAACGATACTGGTGAAAACCTGCTCTACATCAATAATGGACTCGGGTCTTTTCTGAAGAAAACAAACGAATTTCCAGCTGAAGATCTAGGCTCCACAATGAGTGGCTCATTTTCAGACATTGATCTCGATGGTGACCTTGACCTCATTTAATCAAGCCATTCAAATCAAGAAAACCATGTCTTTCTCGCACGGAATACGGATAACAATTGGGTCAATATCAGGTTAGAAGGAACCGTTAGTAATCGGAGTGCAGTTGGTGCATCAATCAGAGTAAAGTCAAACGGAGTGTGGCAATTGAGACAGGTAAACTCTCAAACTGGCATAGGTGGCCAAAGCAGCTACCGTCAACATTTCGGATTTGGTACGACATTGATGATTGATTCTATAGAGGTAAAGGGGCCAAGTGGCTATACTCAGATACTTACTGACATCAATCCAAATCAGAACATCATTATTGTTGAAGACAACGGTTCTCTTGTGATGGCGACAGCATTCTATGACGCAAATAGTAACTGTGCATTCGATAGCAATGAGGTGCTCCTAGAAAACGTTAGGTTCAGTGTGAATGCTGGCGAAACCTGGACTTTTACGAATGCAAACGGTGAGTTTGCGGTTAACCTAGAACCGAATGTCTATTCGATATCATTAGGTGATGAGCAATTTGTTGAAACGTGTACAAACGTGAACAGCTTCGAAGTTGAAGGTACTGGAGTTGTGGTTGATCTCGGGTTCTTTGCCCTTCAACCAGCTTGTTATAGTCCAGATCTACAAGTCTCTGCTTCCACCACCATTATGCGAAGAGGGTTTTCTTCAAGTTATATTATACACGCAAATAACAACGGGTTAGGGTTAACAAGCAATAGTGTTCTCACAGCTTCAATTCCTATCGAAATATTAATCGATAGTGCCTCATTGGAATGGACTTCCATAATTCAAGAAGGTGAGAACAACTTAATCTCTTGGAACTTGGGCAATATACTCTACGGAGAAACTGTCAACCTTGAACTTCACTACACAGTTTCGCTCGACTTGAATCCAAATGACGAAGTTGAATGCGAGTTTTCTTTATCAGGAGGTGAAACTGATTGTAATAGAGAGGATGATACGTTCACCGATTTCCAATCGATATTCGGAAGTATAGACCCCAATGATATACTTGCTTACCCGACTGGTGATGGCAAAAAGCATTTCATCCGCAAAACACAGGAAATCACCTACAGAATCAGATTCGAGAACGTGGGAAACTACTATGCACAGTTTGTAAATGTAATTGACACCCTCGCTGCAGGTCTTGAAATGAGTGACATATATGGCATTGCCTCAAGCCATTTAGTTGAAACAAGTGCGAACGGAAACATATTACATTTCCATTTTCCAGAGATTCTTTTGCCAGATAGCGCTACCGACAATGAAGGTTGCCATGGATATGTACAGTTCACTATAAACCAGGCAGCAAAAAACCACGCAGGGATGGTCATACCAAACGCTGCGGCAATTCAATTCGACTACAACGAATTCATTTGTACCAATGAAGTCTTTCACACTATCATGAATGAGAAAAGGCGGTCTGAATTAGGTGAGTTGCAGATTTATCCAAACCCGGCAGGTGATCATTTCTTCGCAACTGCCAAAACTGCTGATGGTAGTCTTCCATATATCCAAGAGGTGCAAATCTTCAGTCTTGGTGGTGCACAGATAGCCTTGGAAAAGTGTGATTCTCCAAGGCCAAGAATTCGCATTACGAATCTTGATGCAGGACAATACCTGGTTATCGCCAAAGATGAGTTGGGCAATTCTTACAGTGGCAAACTCATTAAAATTGAATAGTGTAAGGCTTCTTCCAATAACCAATAGCTACAAAAGGAACAGTTCTGAAAAATAGGACTGTTCCTTTTTTTACACTACTCAATCTGCATTCAAGAACGTTTTAAGAATCACTTCTATTATGGCCAATCCATTTTAGGAAAGACATTCCAGCATGTGGAAGTAAAACGTTGTAAAATAAACCTATACTCCTATAAATCAGCACAATACAATACTGGAACACTAATCGCAATAACGGCTGGAAAGAGATGTACAATGAGTAAGAAGAAGAAAGTAGCGATTATCGGAACGGTGGGCTTACCAGCCAATTATGGAGGGTTTGAAACCTTAGCACACCACCTGGTTGATAATCTGTCTGATGCATACGATTTCACTGTCTATTGTTCTGGAAAAAACTACGCTAAAGGTGATAGAGTGAAAGATTATAAAGGTGCTAAGTTGAGTTACGTCCCATTCCAAGCTAACGGAATTCAAAGTATCATTTACGATGGGCTTTCAATCCTTCACTCCTTATTATATGCTGATGTGTTGATGGTTCTTGGTGTTTCAGGAGCATTTCTATTACCATTTGTGAAGATGTTCACGAACAAAAAAATCATCGTCTCCATAGACGGAATTGAATGGAAACGAGCAAAATGGAGCTGGTTGGCAAAGTGGTATCTGTTCTGGGCAGAAAGCATTGCTGTTAAGTATTCTCACGTTGACATCTCTGACAACGAGTCAATTCAAGATTACACCGCCACCAGATACGGCACTTTGAGCAGAATAATAGAATATGGTGCGGACCATGTCTTTAAAGTGGCTCCTATTAAGGAAGATAAAATAGAGTTCCCGTTTTTGCACAAGTCATATGCATTTAAGGTTTGCAGAATCGAACCAGAAAATAATTTGCATGTGGTTTTGGAAGCCTTTAAAAGACTTCCAAAACATACAATGGTAATTGTCGGAAATTGGAGCGTCAGCAAATATGGCAAGAAGCTGAAACAAGAATATTCAAAGTATTCGAACATTATTCTTCTTGACCCTATTTATAACCCTCGTAAACTGAACCTGCTACGTTCCAGTGCATTTGTATACGTCCATGGCCATTCGGCTGGAGGAACCAACCCGTCATTGGTCGAGGCCATGCATCTTGGGTTACCCATTTTTGCATTTGATGTATCCTACAACAGAACTACTACAGAACGTAAGACGCTGTATTTCAAAACAAGTGATGACTTAGCTCATCTAATCCGGAGCACTCAAATTGACTCGCTAGCGGCAATCAGTATAACCATGAAAAAGATTGCTAATCGGAGATACGTTTGGAGTCGAATTGCTTCTAAATACGACAACCTTATACAAGAAGCACTTACTATTTCCACCAAAACATCCATTCATCCCAGCTCAACTCAATTAGACCAAGATCGCCTTCGAGAATTAGGTTTGGGTCATTTCAAGAATCTACAAACTGTATTTCAAAAACGCTAAATCATGAATGAGCTACTCCAATTTTTAACCACTCCTGTCATGGCATTTATTATGGTTTTAGTTCTAATTCAACCCATTAGGCGTTTGGCCAAGCGGGTCGGACTTGTTGACAAGCCGAATAGTAGGAAAACACATCGGACTCCAGTTCCAGTCATAGGAGGCATATTAATTTTTATTGCAACCATTTCTGCGTTGCTTCTAAATGCCGAATTTCTCCTCTGTTGGGAAGAATACCGAGTGCTGTTGGTAGGGACAATTGTGTTATTGTTTCTAGGTGTGATAGATGACAGGGTTGAACTTGGAGCCAAGCTTAAGCTGATTATACAGATTGGAGTTGCTTACTACGTTTTCTCATCAGGAGTCAAAATAGAATCGCTACACGGGGTTTTCGGAGTTCATATCCTTCCATATTATGCCCAGTTTATTCTCACGATGGTTGTAATTATTGGAACCGTTAATGCTTTCAATCTTACGGATGGAATTGACGGCCTTGCGGCTGGATTTGCCATAATTGGATTGACCGCATTTGCAGTATTGGCTTATCTGTTAGGTCAACCTACTCTGGCATTAATATTTGTCACGATTGTATCTGCCTTAATCGTATTTCTTCGATTTAATCTTAGCAAGAAATCAAAAATATTTATGGGTGATGCTGGTTCGCTAATACTCGGTTATGTACTAGTGGTTTCTGGAATTATGCTTATTCAGACTTCACAAACCACCGAATACTACAATACCACAATCCTTTCCGTTATCGGAGTTCTGATAATACCAGTTTTCGATTCATTGCGAGTGTACAGGGGCAGGATTAAAAAAGGATACAGCCCCTTCAGGGCAGACCGAACCCATCTGCATCACTTGCTTTTGTCCTTTCAAGTAGAGCATTATGTAGCATCTTTCGTTCTCTTCTGCATCGGTATTTTCGTATTAGTGTTCACACTTCTAACTGGTGCGTTTTTCTCTTTGACTCTAACCATTGCCGTGTTCGTTGTCTTACTCGGATTATTCAGCAAAGTACTTTCCCTTAATCACCAACTCCATTTGTGGAGCGCAAGGGTCTTAGAAATGGAAAATCAAAGAGATTAGCTGAATTCAGTTGTTAATCAGCCGTATATGGGTGCCTTCTGGACTCAATTATCATTTGAATGTATGAGAAAAACTTAGGGGCCATGTACTCTGGCCTAAAGCTGTAGTTATAGTAGCTTAAATCGGGTCTACGAACACGGGGACCGCCATTAACTCGACCTCGATGGAACATTGCCTTTTTTGTTCCATCCTCATCCGTGTAGGTGCCATTGAGAATGGCGCTGGGTGGAATGCTTGCGAAGGAGTCGCTCCCTTCAGCCCAAGCCTTCGCCAGGTCTTCCATGGAGATGCGGCCAAACTTACGGTCTGGCCGGTCCTGAAGGCAACTACCTGCGGAGAGACCTCCGATAAGGCGAGCGTGTCCCCGGTCAACGTAGCCTCGGCCGCATTGACCACAAACAGACACGAGGCATCGCCCGACCCGGACTGGGCAGCGCAGGACATCGCTAGGGTGAGTGGAAAAACAAGGAGTCAGCGGAAGGGTTTCCGATATTCAACTAGCACCCATTGGGTTGTGCAGATGCAATAACTCAGTAATTTCAATCTTAAAATTAAGTGAGGAATTCATCTTTGCTTAACTCTTTTAATTGTTTACCTGCCTGTTTGGCTTCATCCATAAAGTTACTTCGTTGCTTTTTAATCAATGATGGCAAATAACATATTTCCATAATTGTCACATCATCCAATTGCTCGAGTGTGCCCTGCCATTCCTTGAACACCCTTTCTATTTCAAGCAAGCGATTCGTTGTATTTGAATTCGCGATTTTCTGTAAAGTGGCGCGTAATCGGTTTTTAGTGAACTTCTTTTGAGTTTCTTGTCCAAACTGGTCAGTTACGCCATCTGAAAACATGTAAATCCTATCCTGGGATCTTAAAACCAATTCAATTTGTTCAAAGGGCTGTTGAGTCTCTATGTGTGTTCCTATTGGGAATCGGCTACCATTCAACTCTTTGATTTCGTCACCCCTCATTAGCCATATAGGACGGTTTGCACCGCTGAAAGAAATTTTCCCCTCATAAAAGCAACACAGACTCACATCCATTCCGTCAGTAACTTGATTTGTGCCTTTATTAAGAATATCCATCACGAGCTCGCGACATTTATCGAGTATTTGAGCTGGTTCAAGAAGACCGAATTCATCAATACACTGGTTAAGTGTTTGATTGAATAGAACCGTTAATAGTGCTCCTGAAATGCCATGACCAGTACAATCTGCCAAAGCATAAAATACGCGTCCATATTTCTGTCGCTTCCAAAAAAAATCTCCCGACAATATGTCTTTCGGCAAATAGATAACACCTGCTTCACCAACTGCATCTCCAAGACTATCTTTATCAGGCAGGATTGCTTTCTGAATATTCTTGGCATACCTTAAGTTGGCCGCCAGGTCATTCCCTTTCTGATTCATTTTGACAAAATCTGTTACGTCTATACCATAGCCAATAACCAAATTTTTCCCTTCTGAACCACCCCGAATAAGTTCGTAGTGGTTTAATCTATGGGTGCTGCTTGAGTCTTCAATATGGCCAGAGCTCTCTAACCACTCAATAGGCTCACCAAGAGAAACACACTTTAAAAAGTTTTTTCTGCGAATCAGGGCCGTATCAAGTTCCTTTCCCTGGCTTAATAATATTTCAAAATCATCCTTACCAACCATATTAAGTCTTGCGCTTGAATCTGACTCTAAAGCTTTATTGCAGTATACATATCGATGATCTTCTGTAAATACAGCTAACTCAACAGGCAACTCTTCTGCCAACACTTTATGAATTTTTGTAAGGCGATTATTTCTGGTTTTCGCAAAATGGGAAAAAGACCAAATAGCGTAGCTTATCATTATTAGTAAAGCAAAATCTGTGATAATGAACGCTAAATCAGAATTATGTCTTTGCACCATAGTATACCAAGACCCACTCTGAAACCAGGTAGCCAACGACATTATAACAACAAATAGAATTGAGACTAAAGCCATTCGTTGCGTCCGAATGCTTTGACTATCTATTGTCTTTAAATATTCCTGGTAAGATTTGTACAGTTCCCCTATTAGCAACTTAGTTTTTTCGACCAATGGGTTGTTCTT
>JBLHEU010000083.1:0-12354 GCA_047614525.1 Bacteroidia bacterium
GGTTCCTGGAAGGAAACCAGGCACATCTTCAAAAACCAAAAGAGGGATGTTGAAACAATCGCAAAAGCGAACAAAACGACCGCCTTTTTGAGATGCTTTAATATCGAGAACGCCAGCTAACATGGCTGGCTGGTTCGCCACAATTCCAATGCTTTTACCCGCTAATCGAGCAAATCCAACAACGATGTTTTCAGCAAAATCTTTGTGCACTTCAAAGAAAGAATCGGTATCAGTAACCGAGGCAATTACTTCCTTGATGTCGTAAGGCTGGTTTGGGTTTTTAGGGATGATATCGTCCAGCGCAGGACGCTTTTCATCTGTTGAATGATATTCAATTTGAGGCGATTCTTCCTCGCAATTTTGAGGAAAGTAACTCAACAGTTTTTTCAAATCTTCAATGCATGCTAAATCATTGGCGCTTGAGAAATGTGTTACGCCAGATTTGGTTGAATGCGCACTTGCGCCACCTAATTCTTCTGAGGTAACTTCTTCATGCGTAACGGTTTTTACCACGTTGGGGCCTGTTACAAACATGTAGCTAGAATCTTCTACCATCATCACAAAATCTGTGAGCGCAGGAGAGTAAACCGCACCACCAGCGCAAGGCCCCATAATGGCTGATATCTGAGGAATAACCCCAGATGCCATAGTGTTTTTGTAAAAGATATCGGCATAGCCGCCAAGCGAAACAACCCCTTCTTGAATTCGAGCCCCACCAGAATCATTTAACCCGATTAGTGGTGCGCCATTTTCCATTGCCAAATCCATAATTCGGCAAATCTTCTTGGCGTGCATTTCTGCTAACGAGCCACCAAAAACCGTAAAATCCTGTGCGAAAACGTAAACGGTACGGCCGTGAATAGTTCCGAAACCGGTAATAACTCCATCGCCTAGGTATTTCTCTCTGTCAAGACCAAATTCTTGCGAACGGTGCGTGACGAACATCCCAATTTCCTCAAAGCTTCCTTCATCCATCAAAAGAGCAACTCGCTCTCTGGCTGTCAGCTTTCCTTTAGCATGCTGAGATGCAATCCTCTTTTCTCCACCACCTAATTTGGCTTCGGTCTCTTTGGCTCTTAACGTTTCAATTTTTTCTTTCATAGCCTAATTTCAGTATGCAGATTTGAACTGATCTAAGAATCGCTTGTCGTTCTCAAAGAACAATCGCAAATCTTTTACTTGATATTTAAGCATGGCTGTTCGCTCAATGCCCATCCCGAAGGCAAAACCTGAATATTCTTCAGGGTCAATGCCGCAAGATTTAAGAACGTTTGGGTCAACCATTCCGCAACCTAGCACTTCTAACCAACCAGTTCCTTTTGTAATTCGATGATCTGACTCCGTTTCTAACCCCCAATACACATCCATTTCTGCGCTTGGTTCGGTAAACGGAAAGTAAGATGGGCGGAGACGAATTTTGGTTTCTGGGCCGTAAAATTCGCGCGCAAAATAGAGTAGCGTATCTTTCATATCAGCAAAAGAAACGTCTTTGTCTATGTACAATCCTTCAATTTGATGGAAGATGCAATGCGCTCTAGAAGAAATGGCCTCATTCCTGAAAACACGTCCCGGAGAGATGGTTCTAATAGGCGGTTTTTGGTTTTCCATTACCCGTACTTGAACAGACGAAGTGTGTGTTCTAAGCGCCATATCTGGGTCTTTTGCCACAAAGAAAGTATCCTGCATATCTCTTGCCGGATGTTCTGGGGGAAAGTTTAAAGCTGAGAAATTGTGCCAATCGTCCTCAATTTCTGGCCCCTCTGAAACACTAAAACCGATGCGCTCAAAAATGGAAACCACTTCTCTACGCACCATGCTAATCGGGTGCCTTGTTCCAATCTCAGAAGGAAATGGGGGAACAGTCAGGTCGATATCATTAGAAACCTCGCTGCCGCTTGATTTCATTTCAGATTGAGACTCTTTAAATTTCGATTCTGCTAATGTCTTAAGGACGTTTAGCTTCTGACCAAACGCCTTTTTCTGGTCGTTTGGCACTTCACGAAAAGCCGTGAAAAGCTGCGGTATGATTCCTTTTTTGGAAAGGAATTGTAGACGAAAGCTTTCAAGATCTTCCTGGCTGGCAATAACCAATTCTTGAATTTGTTTCTCGTAGTCTTCGAGTTTCTTTAGCATGGGGCAAAAATAGAACAGGCCGCGCAATTGGCGGCCTGTTTAAATTCGAATAAAAAAGCAGGATTATTCCTGAATTACGGTAACCTTCATGATAACTGACTCAACGGGCCGATCACCTTGCACAGTTTTAACCTCGGCAATTTTATCAATCACGTCAAGGCCTGAGATAACCTCACCAAAAACCGTGTATTGCTGGTCCAGGTGAGGCGTTCCGCCAACCTCAGCGTAAGCCTTTTTCTGCTCATCTGTGTATGTGTGTCCCAATCGACCTTCCATTTGCGTCATCATTTCTACGGTGTACGTTCTTCCTTGGACAATGTAGAACTGCGAACCAGAAGATTTACGTTCTGGATTTACATTATCTCCCGTTCTTGCAGCAGCAAGGGCTCCTTTTTTGTGAATGAATTTTGCATCAATTTCTGCGTCAATCATTGGGCGGTCATCGATTGTACCTGTTGAGGCGCTTCCACCACCCTGAATCATAAACCGGTTAATTACACGGTGAAAAATGGACCCATCATACTTTCCTTCTCTGGCCAGTTCAAGAAAATTATCTCGGTGCAAAGGCGTTTCGTTGTAAAGCTTAATTTGAATATCACCGTAGGTTGTGCTTATCTGAATAACAGGTTCGGTTTTACCTTGAGCAAAAATGCCCGTGGCGATGATTAATAAGGTTAGAGTTAATGTTGCGTTCTTCATCGTGTTGTTTGATTGTTTCTCAGTTTTATTGATTCCAATAGAATCGTCAAATATATTTTTCGTTGACGAATAGCAAAGCACTATGCAAATAGCACTCCAAAGGAGTGCGAATCTAATCAGATTAGGTTTCTTTTAGATAGCCTTGTATATCTTTCTAGAATAAATTGCGAATCAGTTACCTTTGTTGTTCAACGCATTAAGATGAAAAACTTTAAATACTTACTTCCAGTACTTTTTGTTGGCCTGTTGGTTAGCACGTCATCTTGCAAAAAGAACAAAGACGCTAAGGCGGTTATCACAGTCCTACAAGACTCTGTGAATATTATTTCTGGCGATACTGTTCAGGTTGCAGCGGTGCAGGCTATTGTTAGGTTTTACCTAGACCAAATTGGCGCAGAACACATTGATACCACTATACTAACAGGCGTTACTGGAAAAGCAGAGTTTGTCTGGTTTGAGGACGCCATTATTCAGTACGATATTGTCCTTGGCAGCTACAGTAATCTAGAGAATTTTGTAATCCTAGAACAAGGAGAAACGCAAGAAATTACGGTAAACGTGAACGATTAATTCTGCAACTCTTCGTTTTTGAAATAATCTACCAAACCCTCTTTCATTAAGAGGCTTTGTTGATTAGGGTTTAACTGAGGGAGTTTTGAGAGTTCCTTGTAATGCGGCCAACCATCGTCATCAATCCCCATGTATTCGTAGTACCCGTATTGCATGAGTAAACGACAAATGGCTATGTGCATTAAGTCGGTTTTTTCATGCTTTTTAAACGTGCGATAACCCTGTCCGAGCTCTTGTACACCAACAAGGAATAAAATTGCGTCAAGGTCTAGTCCTTCACCAAATTGATTTTCCAACTGCTCTACAAGCGTGCGCCACTCTCTTTGTAAGTCCAATTCAACCATGGCACAAAATTAGCAAGGAAGTGGCTGAATAGTCAAAATACTATTTTTGCGCCCCCAATGAATTGTACTAATATTCTAAATCTTACTCAGCGAATCGTTTTTCTAACGATTTTTTGCTTTGGTCTATGTTTTTCTGCAGATGCTAATGAGGATTCAAAGTCCGCTGGCGACTCTCCAATTGATATTGTATTCGTAATTGATATTAGCGGAAGTACCGGAGGGGTTTTGTCTTCCGTGAGAAGTAAGTTTTGGGAGATTCAGAATGAAATTTCCCGTTTATCGCCAACACCAAAGTACCGAGTTGGAATTGTTTGCATGGGCAGACCGAGCTTTAAAAAAGACAATAACTACATTAAAGTTCTGTCTGATTTAACGGATGATGTGGATGCTGCAGCATACCCGTTCTTTCAGATTAAAGACGTTACAGCTCCTGGAAATTACTTTTTAGGCCATGCTTTGGGTGTAGCGGTTAACGACATGTCTTGGTCTGAAGAGCCGAACGCCATAAAAATGATATTTCTGGTTGGAAATGGAATGCCTTCTGCTGGCCCTGGTTTTCGTAAACCGGTTGAAGATGCGAAGCTGGCAGGTATTGTCATCCACTCGCTCTACTTCTTAACCTACTCCAACCAAAAAGAACAAAGCCAATGGAAAACTATTGCGGATAACACGGAGGGTAAGTATTACCCCATAGGCTTGAAACAGCCATCTATTGTTCTTGAAAAGCCATATGACGGCACAATGCTTCGCGAGGCTAATCACATGGTAAATACCACCTACATGTATTACGGACGCGAGGGATTAGATAGATATGAAATGCAAGCCGATTTAGACGAAGATGCCGAGCTTCAAGGTGAAAATCAAGTAGAAGCAAGAACGTTTTTTAAGGCTTCCCTGCTTTATCAGGAGAAAAACCACATGTGGGATTTGGTTGATTTACAAGCAACGGGGCTTGGGAATTTAACCAAGGAAAACCGCAAGTACATGGATGAAGCATACTTGGGGTTATCTGAAAGGGACTTCCTTCAAATTGTGACTGAGAAAGAATACGAGCGAAAAGAATACATCAGCATTATTAAAATGTTGACCACACAACGTGAGGAGTTTCTACGTGAGAAACGTGAGAAAATGCAGAACTATCAATTTGGCAAAACGTTTTTCGGAGTGGTAAACCAAACCATTACAGAAACTGCCGAACGTTACGGTTATACACTCGATTACTAATGAACTGGCTCGACATTGCATTGGCTGTTCCCATGTTTTGGGGTTTGTACAAAGGACTAACCAGCGGTTTCATAATGGAAATTGCCAGACTAGTTGCCCTGATTGCTGGTGTTTATTTAGCCGTTCGTTTTGCGCAAGAATTGTCTCAATACATCTACCACAACACAGAGTTTACCAATGAATTCTTGCCGATTATATCTTTTGCAATAATCTTTATTGTGGTTGTTTTGCTGGTTCACTTCTTTGCTAAAGCGATAGAAAAACTAGCGAAAGCAGTTGCATTGGGTTGGGCGAATAAAGCGGCCGGTGCGCTTTTCGGAATTTTTCGATTTACGTTTCTTCTGAGCATTGGAATTATGATGCTAACACGATTTGATTTGCTCAAAGAGTTTAACCGAGGAGAGACTGCAAGAGGCTCATTTTTGTACGAGCCAGTTACTCAGGTAGCGCCTTTTGTTCTTCCAATTTTGGAGGACATTGACAAGGATTCAATCTTAGATAAGGTTGACCGGAAAGTGAATAAAGCAAAGGATGCCTTACGGGACCTTATCCCCGAATAGCCTGAATTCCAGGAAGCACTTTTCCTTCCATATATTCAAGTAATGCCCCACCACCAGTTGACACATAACTTACTTGGTCGGCCAATTTGAACTTGTTTATTGCCGCCACAGAATCGCCACCGCCAATTAAAGTAAACGTGCCGTTTTTGGTTGCGTCCGCGATGGAAAGAGCAATGGATTTTGTTCCGCTTTGGAACGACTCCATTTCAAAAACCCCCATTGGGCCGTTCCATAAAACGGTTTTTGAGGCTTGGATTACAGCACTGTATTCTTCTTCAGATTTTGGACCAATGTCTAAGCCTAACCAGCCATCAGGAATTGAATTGGTGTCGCAGGTTTGTTTGTTGGCGTTATTGTCAAAGGCATCTCCAGCAATAGTGTCAACCGGTAGATGAATCTGTACACCTTTGGCTTTTGCCTCTGTAAGAATGTTTTTGGCGGTTTCTAAATAGTCATCTTCCACTAATGAGTTTCCAACTTTTCCGCCAAGCGCTTTTGCAAAAGTGTAGCTCATTCCGCCACCAATAATGATGTGGTCTACGCTGTCTAATAAGTTTGAAATGATGGAGATTTTGGATGAAACCTTTGCTCCGCCCATAACAGCTGTTACAGGCTTTTTGGCTGTGGTCATCACTTTATCCACACTTTCAATTTCTTTGGCTAGCAAGTAGCCGAACATTTTGTTTTCTGGGAAAAACTGAGCAACAACTGTGGTTGATGCATGCGCTCTGTGTGCGGTTCCGAAAGCATCATTTACGTACACATCTCCAATTTGGGAAAGTTGCTTTGCAAAGCCTTCTTCACCAGCGGTTTCTTCTTTATGGAAACGAAGGTTTTCGAGCAAAAGCACTTCTCCCATTTTTAGGTTTGATGTAGCCGAAATGGCTTCTGGTCCAATACAATTTTGGCTAAAAGAAACAGGAACGCTTAACAAGTTGGAGATGTGATTTACCAAATGCTTTAGCGAAAAAGCGTCTTCTGGACCGTTTTTAGGCCTTCCCAAATGGCTCATCAAAATTACTGCACCACCATCTGCTAGAATCTTTTTAATAGTTGGCAAAGCCGCCCGAATACGAGTATCGTCAGTTATTTGAAATGCATCATTTAGAGGTACGTTAAAGTCAACTCTAATAAGTGCTTTTTTGCCAGCAAAGGAAAAGGTGTCCATCGTTTTCATGGCCGCAAAAATAGAACGCTGAATCAAGCAAAGGCGCAAAGGCGCGAAGAAAATTAATAACTCTTGGTTTAAATGTTCTGCGGCCTTTGTACTTCAGTGAAACAAACATGCTGATAGATGCACCGCGTGAGGGATAGAAGCGGTATCCTTTTTCCGAACCCTGAACGGAATGGAAGGGTGTTGGGAAAAGATATAGCGGTTAGCCCGACCCCGCTTAAGTCGGACTTGGAGAACCTGAGCAATCATCAAGCGGGGGCACGCCCAAACCAATACATTTGCCGTATGATTTTAGTCACGGGTGGTACTGGTTTGTTGGGTTCGCACTTGTTGCTGAAGTTGGTGGAGGATGGAAAGCCTGTTAGGGCGATTTATAGGACAGAAAAGAAGCGTGATTCGGTGGTTAATATTTTCAATTATTACCGCAGAAATGCCAACGAATTGTGGCAGAAAATTGAGTGGGTTAAGGGAGATGTTTTGGATGTTTCCAGTTTAGAAGACGCGCTGGATGGCGTGACGCAGGTTTATCATTGCGCGGCCGCTGTTACGTTTATTCCAGCGGAGGAGGAATATATGCAAAAGGTGAATGTTGAGGGGACGGCAAACCTTGTAAATGCGTGCTTGGAAAAAGGCGGAATTCGGTTTGGCCATGTTAGTTCTGTCGCTGCAATTGGTAGAGATGGTTCTGAGGAGATGATTAGTGAGAAAAATGAGTGGAAAGACTCATCGCACAATGCGGCTTACGCCATTAGTAAGCACAATGCTGAGATTGAAATTTGGCGAGGAACGGTTGAGGGATTAAATGCGTTTATGATTAATCCATCGCTGATTTTGGGCCCTGGAGATTGGACGGCTAGTACGGGCGCTATGTTTAAAAAGGCTTACAGCGGATTACCGTTTTACACCCGAGGAGGTAATTGTTTTGTGGATGTAAGAGACGTGGTAGAGTCAATGTTTCAGTTAATGAATTCTGATGTGCAAAACGATCGGTTTATTGTTGGGGCTGAGAACCGAAAATTCAAAGAGGTGTTTGGGCAAATAGCGGAGAAAATGGGTAAGAAACCTCCGCGTTTAGAGGCTTCGCCATGGATGACGGAATTGACTTGGCGGTTTGAAAAAGTGCGCAGTGCGTTAACTGGAACCAAGCCGTTTATTACCAAGGAGGTGGCGCATCATGCTTTGCAATTGAATCGGTACGATAATTCAAAGTTGCTAAAAGCGTTGCCTGAGTTTGCTTATCGCGATGTAAACGAAACGCTAGACTTTGTGTGTGAGCAGTTTCTTACTGATCAGAATGGCTCGCGTTAATCTCTGATTCGAGTTCGTAAAGGTGCTCTAGAATCTTATCATAAATAACATTCATCTGTTCTGTTTGCGTACTGTAGTAGAACAGACTGCTGTCAAAATCGACCTTAGTTATTTCGTGCGTAACGTAAATCCGCTCAAACATTTCGTTGTATGCTTGGCCTGTTGTATCGGGCGGAAGTAGCTTGAGGTTGTGTGCTGTTTCTACGAGGTGCATATCAACCATTACCTCCACCATTTTTTCTTCGTCAACTAGATAACTTGGTTTTTGAGGCGCCTTTTCGTTACAAGAAGTCGCAAAAAGCAGGAATGAAAAAATGAAAAGGCCGAGCTTTCTCATCGGTCGAATGTGAGTCTTTGTCCGAGCACTGAATCGTTCAGTTTGCCATTGACGTACGCCAAATGACCGTTCACAAATGTGTGCGTAACTGTTGAGTCAAATGTTGTTCCTTCAAAGATGGACCAGCCGCATTTGTAAAGGATGTTCTCCTTTGCAACTTGCCACGATTTTTTAGGATCAACAAGAACCAAATCTGCTTGATACCCCTCTCGAATAAAGCCACGGTTTTCTAACTGAAAACAAACAGCTGGAGCATGGCACATTTTCTCAACCATCCGCTCAATTGAGATTGCGCTATTCTTAACGTGCGCCATCATTGCTGGTAAAGCGTGCTGTACTAGCGGTCCGCCAGAAGGTGCTTTCAGATATTTATTCTGCTTTTCGTCCCAAGTATGAGGCGCATGATCGGTTGCGATAATGTCAATTCTATCATCCAATAAAGCTTTGAAAATGCCTAGTCTATCGGCTTCAGACTTAACAGCGGGGTTCCATTTTAAAAGCGTGCCTTTTGTATCATACATCGTGTCGTTAAACGTTAGATGATGGATGCAAGCTTCGGCAGTAATTCGTTTTTCTGAAAGGGGCAAAGAATTATCAAAAAGATGCGTTTCCTTTTCTGTAGAGATATGCAGAATGTGTAATCGTGTGTTGTGTTTTTTTGCCAACTCAACCGCTTTTGACGATGACAAATAGCAAGCCTCTACACCTCTGATTATTGGATGTTCAGAAATTGGAATTTCATCTCCATATTTCTCAATAGCCAATGCAGTATTTGCTCGAACGGTTGCTTCATCTTCGCAATGTGTGGCAATAAGCATTGGGCACTCAGAGAAAATTCCGTCAAGTGTTTTCTCGCTATCAACCAACATATTACCTGTTGATGAACCCATGAAGATTTTTACCCCGCAAACGTTCTTTTCGTCAGTTTTTAGAACCTCGGATAAGTTGTCATTTGAGGCGCCCATAAAAAAGGAATAGTTACCCAATGAAACCTGTCCGGCCCTATCGTATTTGTCTTGCAATAACTGTTGAGTTAACGCATTAGGAACCGTGTTGGGCATTTCCATGTAGCTGGTAATTCCTCCTGCTACAGCGGCTCTTGATTCTGTAAAAAGTTCTCCTTTATGGGTAAGGCCTGGCTCTCTGAAATGAACTTGGTCGTCAACTATTCCCGGGATCAGAAATAATCCATCAGCATTTATTTCTGTGACGTCTTCTGATGTAGAAATAGAGCTATCAATTTTCGCAATACGACCGTCTTGAATAAGTAGGTCTTTTACTTCTTGTTTGCCCTCGTTTACAATTGTGGCTCCTTTAATTAGGAATCCGCTCATCGCTTTACTTTTTATAGTTCTTGAAGTAGCTTTTCCAGCGCATTTCAAGCACGCCAAATATGGCCTCCTTAAAAATGCCTGAGCTCATTTTCGATGTTCCAGCTGTTCGGTCCGTGAAAATAATAGGCACTTCAAAAAGTTTGAATCCGTATTTACAAGCCAAAAATTTCATCTCTATTTGAAACGCATATCCAAAGAATTTCACTTTATCCAAAGGAATCGTTTCCAACACTTGGCGTTTGTAGCACTTGAACCCAGCTGTTGTGTCTCTGATAGACATACCGGTAATCATTCGCACGTAAGCAGAGGCATAGTAAGACATTAGCACACGACCCATTGGCCAGTTCACCACATTCACGCCTTTGATATAACGAGACCCAACCACCAAATCGGCAGGTTCGTTTATTGCTGCATTATACAAGCGCACTAAATCTTCTGGGTTGTGGGAAAAATCGCAATCCATTTCAAAAATGAACTGATAATCTCGCTCCAGTGCCCATTTAAAACCATGAATGTAAGCTGTACCCAAGCCAAGCTTCCCTTTTCGTTCTTCAATGAACAATCGGCCTTCTGACCCTTCGATCATATCTTTTATCAACTGGCCTGTTCCGTCAGGAGAACTATCGTCAACGATGAGAAGGTGGAATTTTTTCTCCAGCCCCATCACGGTCCGAACCATCCGCTGGACGTTCTCCATCTCGTTATAGGTTGGTATGATGATTAAGCTATCTGACAATGTGCTGAATTAGGCGGTTAAAGGTAAGTATCAGTTGCTTGATTTTGAACTCTGAATTAGGCGTTTTAGTATAGACCCTCCTGGAAGTGAATATAATATAGAAACCAATTTGGCCGCATTGCCTGGCTGCGAAGGGTATTTGACCACAAAGAGGAGTGATTGTAGAATAAACAACCAACGAGATTCGATGCTTTCTAGGTGTCTGATTAAAAGTTCGTTTAGGCTCTGCTTTCTATTTCTGATAAATCCATCTGAAAGCCCGGCAAGAACCTCCGGAGTACGCATTTGCAACTTAAAAACGTTAATCCTCGGATTGATGTAGTCTTTTTCAGTAGAATTGGTATTCCCAGAGTGTACGCGTAAAACTGCCGTATTCTGGTTCACCGTCTTTACTGGATATTTTGCAGCTATTCTTGCCCAAAGCTCAAGGTCTTCGTTAATGTAAAGCTCTGGATTAAACGCGTATTTCAAATAAATTAACCTTGAAATAGCAACACAGTCTGGAGCAAATTCATTAGCAATAACATATTCAACGTCTGACTTAAATTGTGCTCTATCAGCATAAACCACGGTTTCCTCAATACCAAGGGTTTCCCTCCACCAGGTAAGTTGTGTGACGTAAAGAGAAGGGGGGGCATTGAGGCCAATCGAAACCTTAATTGCAGCAAGGTGGTTTGACCTCCAAAAATCATCGCTGTCTAGAAAACAAACGTAATCACCTTGGGCACGCTTCATACCTATATTTCTGGCTATACTTCTTCCTCGGTTTTTCTGCTTGATATATATGATGCGCGAATCGGCAAGAGAATATTCCTTAACTAGCTCCTCTGTGTTGTCTACCGAGCCATCGTCCACAATAATATGCTCGTAATCCGAGATGGTTTGAGCCTGAACACTTTCTATTGCTTTTCCTAAAAACTGGCCTCGGTTAAAAGTTGGTGTAACTACCGAAAAGAATGGTTCCCTGACAGGCATGCTCTATTGGGTTTGGTTGTATACACTCTGAAGTACGGTTTGACCCACGGCTTGAAGCGTTTTTTTGTCGATTAACTCAATATTGTCATCGTGAGTGTGCCAGTACTTTCCAAATTCAGAAGGTGTGTTCGCATCGTGGTCAATTATATCAATGCATGGAATGTCAGACCCTTCGTTTATGTACTTGTGGTCATCGTAAACCGGCTGAACGCGATTGTATTGGAAATAATCACCAAACCCTAGTTGATGGCCCATGTCCCAAACCTTGTACAAGGTCTGTTTAGCATTAGCCATTGAAATGCTTTCTAATGCAAAAACGGCATCCTTGGCTCCAACCATGTCTAGAAGGATTCCATATTCAGCATTGTAGCCATTTAGGTTCTCAGCCCAATAAATTGAGCCTAAACAATAACCATGATCCTCAGGGTCAGAAGCTTCTCCATAAACAGGGCGTCCTTGATCTTCCATATCGAAGAAAACGAGGTCAACGCCTACATCAGGTTTCGCTTCTCCAAGGTTTCGCGCTATCTCTAGTAGAATGGAAACCCCGCTTGCGTTGTCATTGGCACCAATTAAGCTATCCGTTCGGTTTTCTTTGGCTTGGTCGGTGTAAGGCCGACTGTCCCAGTGTGCGCACAGCAGAATTCTTTTTGGGTTTTCTGGGTTGATTGAACCAATAATATTTCTGAGCGGAAAAAGCCTCTGGTCAAAACCAATTACCGTGTCTTTCTGCTCGGTTACTTGAAGGCCGTAAACGGTTAGTTTGCTGGAGATAAAATCACCACAAAGTTGATGGCCGGCAGTTGTTGGAACTCTTGGCCCAAAAGCCAATTGTTGTTCTATAAACCCAAATGCAGAGTCTGAGTTAAACGTTGGTGATTCTACTAAATCAACCACAACAGGCTCCCTGCTGTTTGGATTGCACCCAAAGGTGAAAAGCACTGCAGAAATAATGACGAG
>JBLHEU010000084.1:0-12197 GCA_047614525.1 Bacteroidia bacterium
TGCTAGCACACGGGCGGCATCGCCATCTACTATGTTGTGTGCCCAAAGAATCTTGTCGTAATCTGTGCCGAGTTTAGGCAGCTGGTTGTAAACAACGGGTAGTTGGTATTGAGCCCGGTCTGTAGCGGGGTATAGGCCTCTGTCTACCCCCATATTAAATACACCTATAAAGTGGCGTATATACATATTGAGCGCTTTACGTGCAGGATTGGCTGCTGCTGTTGCGGCTGCTTGTGTGCTAAGGGCTGCACCACGCTGCTGTATTTCTTGAGCAAATTGCGGTAAGGAGGCCGTGAGGGTAACAAGGGTCTCGGCACTAAAAGCCAATTCTGCAGGTGCAGTAACATCGGCTTTTGATAGGGCTGCACCCATGGCTTGTAGCCGTTGTGCGTCTGTGTTGGGTCTGTCTATTTCTGGCATTGTTTCAGGTTTTAGGGGTTAGGTTTTTTGGTGTTTGTGCTTAAATGCTCCTTCCGAAGGGCATTTGCTCAACAGAATAGGGTTCGGAAGAACTGCCGAAGGGTGTTTGGTCAACAGAATAGGGTTCGGAAGAACTGCCGAAGGGTGTTTGGTCAGCAGAATAGGGTTCGGAAGAACTGCCGAGGGATGTTTGGTCAGCAGAATATGGTTCGGTAGAACTGCCGAAGGGCATTTGGTCAGCAGCATAGTCTTTTAATGTAGTGGAGGTAAAAAAACCAGAAGCCAGAAACCGATAACCTGAAACCAGGAACTGGAAAAGTGGGAAGGTTAACCGATAACCGACAACTGGAATTTTTATTTGGGCCTCTTGCATGCTACGTTTTGGTCGGTTACAGGTTGTGAAGGTATTAAAATGTCCGTAAAGCAACAGTTAAAAGTGCTAAAACACACAATAAATATAAATAGTGTGGAATGAGAGACAATGGCATGTGTCTAAAGAGGCCTACCTTTATATGTATGACAGCCCAAGGCCACCGATTACGGAATTATTTTGATGAGAACGGCATTAAATACCTGAGTGCTGCAAACAAACTAGGCGTACACGTAAACACGCTGCGCAACTGGATGAGTCAGGAAGAACTGACTCAATCTGCCTTAAATAAATTGGTCAGTACTTTTCCAAGCATTATTGGAGTGTTTGATGAGGTACAGTTTTGGACCTTCAATGAGCACCAGTTTAGAGCTTCCAACTCCGAAACGTTGGAGCAAGAGAATATTCATAAGCGTTATCAAGACTTACTACACAGGTATAACGAGCTTCTTGAAAAGCATGTGGCCTTGCAAGAGCAGCTAATGTTGAAGTAATTTGGTCTGACGGTAGTAACTGGGGTTTTCGAATAGCAGCTCATTGAAAAAGCCTTAATAAAATAACCTGAAATTACGTTCCTGATGAATTGGAAGGAGTTTTGGAAAACCTACGGGCCTTTTCTTATGAACGATATGGTTTACACCTTGGTAACAATGGTGGTCATATTTATTCTTGCGTTCATCTTCATACTTTGAGTAAATATTCTGAAAGACAAAAGAATGACCATAGAACAAGCCCAAAAAACTGTTGATGAGTGGATTAATACGACTGGTGTTCGTTACTTCAGCGAGCTAACCAACATGGCCATGCTAACCGAGGAGGTAGGCGAAGTGGCACGGATAATTGCCAGACGTTATGGAGAGCAATCTGAAAAGGAAAGTGATAAGAACAAAGACCTAGGCGATGAAATGGCCGATGTTCTGTTTGTTCTAATGTGTTTGGCAAATCAAACAGGTGTTGATTTGACAGAAGCGATGAAGAAGAACTTGGAGAAGAAAACGCTACGAGATTCGGACAGACACAAGAACAATCCGAAATTGAAGTAGTCTAGTACTCCTTCTTAACCGTTTGAAGAAAGTTTATCATCTGAATCCAATACTCAGTTTCTCCCTCGGTCTCTTTCTCTAAACATTTAGACCCATGGGCTCCACCTTTTCCTGGTGCGAAGTAGATTTTCTTTGGGCTTTGAACTGCGTTTGCAATTTCATCGGTGTATTTTTTCTCGTCAGAACCACAGGCAATAAATGTTGGTTTGGTGAGGTTTGCGGCCACATCGGCCACATCTAAATCTTTTCCAAAATATTCACCGGGACTAAAAGCAATTACCGCTTTAACCTGAGACATTTCACTTCCTAGTTTCAAAGCAAGCGATGCAGAATAAGAACTTCCGAAAATGATAACAGGTTTTCTAGCAATGAGATAAGCTTTTTCAATAGCGGCTTTCATGTCGGCTTCTGCATCCATATAAGCAGTGCCTAAGCCTGTGTTTTTTGCGAGAACGTAAGTTTCGTTTACAATAAAGTTGTTCTCCTTACCCGAACGTAAATCAACAGCAATGCAGTTTACTTCTAGTCTATTCATCTTAGGAGCAATGCGCTGGAATTCACCTCGGCTAGATTGTGCCATATGAAACATAACCACCCACGGGTAATCTGGGTTTACTTCGTACATATCGGCAGTAATGGTAACGCCATCTTTAGAAGGAAATTTTACTCTTCTGGCTGTTTGAGCATTAGAATCTGCAAGACCAAGAAATAGGGAGCAGATAAAAGTGATAGTCAGTAATCTAATCATGCTTGCAATTTAATAGTTGATGCTGGCATCTGGCAAAATGCGTTCCTAATTTTTCGAAATATGTATTAACAAAAAAGCCCTGTCCGAAAACGAACAGGGCCTTATATAATGAATTGTCTGAAATCTTAACTCTCAGCGAGAACAATCACTTTATTGTTGTTCATTTCTACAACACCGCCACCAATCTCAAAGTACTGAATGTCTCCATTCAAAACTTCAACCTTAATTCTTCCTTTTGTTAAAGAAGAAACAATAGGCGCGTGGTTGTCTAAAATTCCGAAAAGACCTTCTTTCCCGGGAAGCTGAACATACTTAGCCTCTCCTTCAAAAATCTTCTCGTCTGGTGTTACAATTTCTAAGTTCATAGTTTCGAGTTTCGAGTCTCAAGCTTCAAGTGTTTTGGCTAAAACCTTACACATAAAACCTTACACCTGTTTTACGCTTCTGCCATCAATTTCTTTCCTTTCTCAATAGCTTCTTCAATAGAACCTACCAAGTTGAAAGCTGCTTCTGGGTATTCATCAACTTCTCCATCCATAATCATGTTGAAGCCTTTGATTGTATCAGCAATATCAACATAAGCACCTGGCAATCCCGTAAACTGTGTTGCCACAAAGAAAGGCTGCGAAAGGAAACGTTGAACACGTCTTGCTCTGTGTACAATCAACTTATCTTCTTCAGAAAGCTCATCCATACCAAGGATGGCAATAATATCCTGAAGCTCTTTGTAACGCTGAAGTGTTTCAATAACCCTCTGTGCAGTATTGTAGTGCTCATCACCAACAATTGCTGGAGTAAGAATTCTTGAAGTTGAATCCAATGGATCAACCGCTGGGTAAATACCAAGCTCAGAAATCTTACGGTTAAGTACCGTAGTTGCATCCAAGTGAGAGAAAGTAGTTGCTGGCGCAGGGTCAGTCAAGTCATCCGCAGGTACGTAAACCGCTTGTACAGACGTAATAGAACCTCTTTTTGTAGAAGTAATACGCTCTTGCATTAGTCCCATCTCAGTTGCCAATGTTGGTTGGTAACCTACAGCAGATGGCATACGACCAAGAAGTGCAGATACCTCAGAACCAGCTTGTGTAAAACGGAAAATATTGTCAATAAAGAAAAGGATATCACGACCTCCTGATTTCTCATCTCCATCACGGAAATACTCAGCAATAGTCAATCCTGAAAGTGCAACTCTAGCACGCGCCCCAGGAGGCTCGTTCATCTGTCCGAAAACAAATGTTGCTTTTGACTTCTTCAATTGTTCGTGGTCAACGGTAGAAAGATCCCATCCACCTTTTTCCATGTTTTCACGGAAAGCATCACCGTAATCGATAATACCAGCTTCAATCATCTCTCTTAGAAGGTCATTTCCTTCTCTTGTTCTCTCACCAACTCCAGCAAATACAGAAAGACCACCGTGTCCTTTTGCAATGTTGTTAATCAGCTCCTGAATAAGTACAGTTTTACCAACACCAGCACCACCAAACAAACCAATTTTACCACCCTTTGCGTAAGGCTCAATAAGGTCAATTACCTTAATTCCAGTAAAAAGCACTTCTGTTGCAGTACTAAGTTCCTCAAATGCAGGAGGAGCCTTGTGAATAGCATATCCACCTGTTTTGTCACAGTCAGGCATTCCGTCAATTGGATCTCCAACTACGTTGAAAAGACGACCATAAATCTGGTCACCAATTGGCATGGTAATAGGAGCGCCTACTGCTCTAACTTCAGTTCCACGGCTCAAACCGTCTGTTGAATCCATTGCAATTGCACGAACGGTGTTTTCACCAACGTGCTGCTGACACTCAAGCGTTACAACCTGTCCATCCGGACGAGTTACTTCAAGTGCGTCAAGAATGTTAGGGAGTACTCCGTTACTATCGTCAAAGCTGATGTCCAAAACTGGACCAATGATCTGTGCTACTTTACCTGTAAGAGCTGACATTTATTGTTGTTTTTGTACCGTTTTAAAAGGCTCGATTTTCGGACTGCGAAATTAGGTCATTTCTTGGCCTAGAACAAGGCATGTTTGAAAAATGTTGACAAGCCTTGATAAACTGCATATTATCAAGCGTTTTGGTGAATGATTTTAGGTGTCTCCTGAGTTTGCCGAAAGGCGTTTCCCTAATGAAAATCGGGGTCAGGCTGTTTGTACCTAGGGCGGAGCTGAAGGGTAAGGAGTGAAGGAAAAGGATGCCGCGTCCATCCTTAACGCGGTCCGTTCTATAGGCCGTCAAGGTTTTTGAAACCTTCAAGGTCTTTTAGATATTTTTGTCAGCCCAAATCACGGAGTTGAAAGTTTTCCATTCTATAGACGAATTTCAGAAGGTAAAAGGAGCAGTTGTAACAACTGGAACCTTTGACGGAGTTCATGTAGGCCACAGAAAGATTATTAATCGGCTAAACGAGATTGCTAAAAAGGTTGGGGGAGAAAGCGTTTTGTTAACCTTTCATCCACATCCAAGAATCGTTCTCTTCCCTGATGATCACGGATTGGAACTCATTTCTACGATGGACGAGAAGATTCAGCTTTTAGAAGAAGCAGGAATACAAAACCTCATCATACATCCTTTTACCAAAGAATTCTCTCGAACAACATCTCTTGATTTCATTCGTGAGATTTTGGTTGAGAAACTCGGAACCTCAGTTCTTGTAATTGGCTACGACCATCATTTCGGCAGAAATAGAGAAGGCAGTTTTGAGCACTTGAAAGAATCCGGCCCCCTTTACGGCTTCGATGTTGAGGAAATATCAGTTCATGATGTAGACGATGTAGCCGTAAGCTCAACTAAAATCAGAAGAGCATTACAAGAGGGCGATGTGAACACAGCTAGTAAATACTTGGCCCATCCATTCCAGCTAAGCGGCACAGTCATTCATGGCGATAAACTTGGCCGGAAACTTGGTTTCCCTACCGCAAATATTCAGGTAGAAGATGAAAATAAAGTGGTTCCGGCCAACGGGGTGTATGCTTGTTACGTCTTCCTCAATGGAAACAAAATGAAAGGCATGCTCAATATTGGTACACGTCCTACCGTTGATGGCGAGACAAGAAGGATTGAGGTGCATATTCTAGACTATGAAGGAGAGTTTTATGGCGAGACCATAACCCTCGAAATTGTAGATAGAATTAGGGATGAGAAAAAGTTTGCCAATGTGGAGGAGCTAATTGCAAGATTAGCAGTTGATAAAAACCTAGTGCAAAACCGTCTATGAGAACGCTATTGATTTCATTCTTCGTTGTGTGTTTTGGCACTTTATCCGCACAAAACTGGACGCTGGATGCGCTAGAATCTGAGATTTACCAATTCACAACTTTAGAAGAAGCACTCAACGCACCAAAAGACAGCGTTTACAGTCTCAAGCTCAAGGAAAGACTGAAAGAAGTTCCGCCAGAAGTTTTTACCGAATTCCCAAACCTGATGCTGTTGGATTTGAGCAAAAACCGTTTGAAAGGATTGCCGCCACAGCTTGGGTTGTTAAAAAAGCTTAAAAAACTCATATTATTTAAGAACCGAATTGAGACTTTGCCGGCCGAAATTGGGGAGCTTGAAGACCTCCGAGAATTGGTTGTAAACCAAAATGAAATGGAGACCCTACCCTATGAAATTGGGAACCTCAAAAAGCTACGTTATATCGACATGTGGAGTAATAATCTCACACATTTACCAGGTTCTATGGCCGAAATGTGGGCCTTGGAAGAATTGGATTTACGTGTGATTGTTTTGACTGAATCTGAGCAAGAAGACATCAAAATATTGTTGCCAAATACTAAGGTTCATATGGACCAACATTGCAATTGTGGCAATTAACAGCTGTTTGCAAATGGCTTTTCCAATTTCTATTTTCAATCGCAAATCAACCACTATGAAGAAATCCCTATTTAAAACTTTACTTGTTTTCGTTTCGGTTTCTTCATGGGCCGTTCTAAGTTCATGGACAGGCGGGCCAGCTCAAGACTGCAAGAATGATAGCCTCGCTATTGTTCGAGTGATTAAACCAATAAACGAGCTGTTTGATATCAAACCAGTTGTTGTGGTTTCTAAAGGTTCTTGCAGAATTCAGGAGGTTCGAGTTTCTGATGCAGAAGCTGGAGATGGTGATTTACTAGCTAAGCAAACGCTAACCAATTTCCTCTCTAACGGATATACAATTCAGTCAGCTACAGAATCGTTTGATTCAGGCATGAGATTGAGTACTTACTACCTCAAAAAGAAGATGATCTAAGCAATTATCACTTCTTATTCTTGCGTTGAAAGAAGTGAAGTCTGCGAACTTCCCAGTAACCACTATTTCCTTTTCAATCCTTCAGCATAACCTGTTAAGCTTCCATCGCTGCCAATTACTTGGTGGAAAGGAATGATTACGCAATCGAATTTTTGCCGTTTGCAGTACCCGCTGCGCGAATCACTTTCTGGTCGCCTAAACGTTTAACTATATCCATACCGGAAACGGTTTCTCCAAATGCGAATATTTTGCAATTCAGTCCAGACCGATTTCTGAATGGGTAACCTGCATAGAAGCAAGTTACCCATCATTCAGGAATTGTATAAATGGATTATTTGGTCAATATCAGCTTACCTGCTTTTATAGCTTCTCCTTTTCTAGTAGTCAGTTGCCAGATATAGGCTCCATGTGTTAATTGAAGCAGTGAAACACTGTTTTGTGTTTGAGTAACGACTTGTTCTAAAACGCTAGTCCCTAAAACATTATAGATGTTAACCCGAGCTGTTTCATAAGCACCAATGTTAAAAAACACATCGTCAACAGCAGGGTTGGGATAGACGTTAATGTTTGCAGAATCATTTTCTTGAATGCCAACTGTTAGACTTTCATAATCCAATTCATCGAAGTAAACGGTACTGCCATTTTGAGGGTTTTGTGGGTCGCTTGCAAACAAGTTTATCTGTAGTAAAGTTGGGATGTCTTGAGTAAAATAGTCCACCGGAACGTTGAATTCAGTCCAATTTGACACCGTTGTATTGTCTTCAAAAATGGCAGCTCCTACTGTGTCTCCGTTGTTTTCGTTGATTAGAACAGCAATCATGGAATAGGTGTCGTTATTTTCGGGCTCGGCTCGATACCAACCTTTAAATGCAGTTGGTCTTTCGGTAAATGGAATACCACCAGTAACTCCCTGACTTTGGATGTCGATGTTTCCATTGCTCACAATCCCTGGTATTACCTGAGCAGCGAAAAAGAAAAACTCTGACGTGATTTTAAGTGCAGCAAATCCACTGTAGGGATTGTTCGTTTCTGATTCTGCAGTACATAAACCAAGCGCTCCTGTGGTTCCATTAACCGTATTCCATCCTGTAGGTTGCGAGCAACCTCCTGATGAAGTTAGGTTGTCAAATCCGCCTTCTGGTATCTGGCCATAAGCAACATTCATAAATAGACAAAGCGCTAGGCTTGAAAGTAATTGTGCGTTCATTTTTTAATCTGAATAGATTCAGAAAATCCAACACTGTTGGTTAAGAAATGTTTCACGAAAAGAGCGTTAGAACTTCAGTGTAAGCATGGTTAAAAAGTTGAAACCAGCCTGAGGATAGTAGAAGTTGGCTGTGGTAGTTTCTCCTCCAGCTATATAAGAGAAGGTATAACCGTTTGACTCATAAAACTGATTGAAAATATTGTTCAGCTGAACACCAACGCCAATTTCTTTGAAGAATTTCCATTTGATGTTGTAGTGAATACGGAAATTATTGGTCACGTAATCATTAAGCATTCTATCACGATTAGAGGTGTTGTCTAAAAATTGGTCTCCCACATACTGCGTGATGAAAGCAATGTCAAGGTTCTTGATAGGGCGATATGTTAAAACTGCATTTGCAATGTAGTTTGGAGAAAACGAGATTTCTGTCTCACCGTGCTCAATAACCTGCTGTCCGCCATTATCGTAGTCATCTACGTATTCTGTAAAATTCAGAATACGGTTTCTGCTCCAAGTGAAGTTTGCATTCAGGCTAAGGTTCTTGAGAATATTAACGCTCGTCATCACCTCAATTCCTAATCTGTAACTCTGGTCTACGTTTTCGCGGATGTATGCTCCCACATCATTTATACGTCCATTCAATACCAACTGATTCTGGTATATCATCCAGTAAGCATTAACCCCAAACGAGTAGATGCGGTCTTTTCGTTCGTAGCCAAGCTCCCAGTCGTACATTCTTTCAGATTGCGGACGCGAAACTTGCGTTGCATCTACAATATCAACCCGTGCTGGTTCTCGGTTACCAACGGCAATAGAGGAGTAGATTCTGTTGCTGCTATTCAGCTCATAATTTATTCCTGCTTTAGGATTGAAGAAGAGCCAATTGAGTTGCTGTTCTGTGATACTCACTCTTCCAAAAATATCAGCCTCAGGTCCTTCGAAACTGTACCCTAAAGACCGCAGTTGTAGGTCTGCAAATAGGTTGACTTTAGAATGCACCTGATAATTGGCTCTTAGATATACGCTGATATCTGTCTTCCGTGCATTATCGAAATAATATTGTTCTCCTAGTTCTTCGTATTCGGTAAACTGAGTTTGAATTACCTCGCCAAAATGGTCTCCGATATAGTGATTCCAACCACCACCCAGAGTAGCTTGCACCTTCTTTCCGGTGTAATTCATGGCAAACGTTGCACCATAGAAATGATTGTCTAGCCAGCGTCTTCGAACCAAGTCTGAAGTTGTGATTGTGTCATTACCCATAATTACATTTTCTAAGCCGTAATCAGCCAAGTCATCTTGACCTCGGAATTGCTCAAAGTATCCTTTACCGCGTGTGTAATGTCCATTAACGTTAATGTTCCAATTGCGGTCAAACTCATGCGCAATTATCAATTGATAATGATCCTGTCCATAATTATCAACTTCATTTTCGTAATCATAAAAGTTAAAAGTTCGGTTCGTTTCCAGTGAGTCTTCGGGAGTTCCATACCATGACTGATACGTTCGTTCTCTACCTCCTAAAACATTAAAACGAATCATGGTTTTCTTGCCATGATAGGCGGCCGATGCGTACCAAGACCAAAGGCTTGATGTTGCTCTATCGACATAACCATCAGAGGAAATTCTGCTGAAGCGCGCATCCACGGTAAACTTGTTTGCAATCAGTCCAGAGCCTGCCGAAACTGTATGTCGCCACGTATTGAATGACCCATAACCGTTGGTGGTTTCTACGTACCATTTCTTGCGAAACCTGTTAGTTTGCAAGTTTATGCTTCCACCAAATGCAGCCGCTCCATTACTGCTTGTTCCAACTCCACGCTGAACTTGAACGTTGTCTAAACTGGAAGCCAAATCAGGCATATTCACCCAATATACACCATGCGATTCAGAATCGTTAATAGGAATGCCATTCAGCGTAACGTTAATCCGCGTTGCGTCTGAACCACGAATTCGGATTCCAGTGTAGCCAACACCAGCACCAGCATCAGAAGTGGAAATAACACTAGGTTCCAATTCTAATAGAATTGGAATGTCCTGACCGAAATTTCTTCTTTCGATTGTTTCCAAATCAACATCGGTATAAGCAGTTGCGGTGTTTCTGTTAGCTCGTGTTGAACTCACAACCACCGCATCTTTCTCATACGAAGTGGGAGTAAGATAAATTTGATGAAGCATCTTCTGACCAGCAACTACCGAAATTTCTCGGTCGATGAAACCAATAAAAGTGAGGTCAAGTTTTACCGAATCAGACTTTCCGTATCGGATGTCAAATTTCCCCTCAGAATCGGTAAATGTACCGCTATAGGTTCCCAAAACGGTGACATTAACACCAGGAATAGCAGTGCTATCCGATGAAGAATAAACGTTTCCTGAAATAGTTTGAGCTTGTATTTGTACAGCGCACAAGCACAGCGCTACAATAAGTAGTGGTTTTTTCATCTCCTTCCGCCAGTATTAACTGGATCAAGTTGTAGGGTATAATCTCAGCCCGATTTTCGGACACCCCTGATTGATGGCAAAACTAAGGACAAAATACTTGAAGAATCAAATGAATTTTACATAAATGAAATAAAGTGCAAATCCAGTTAGGAAGAATATCCCGGTCCAACTAAGGGCTTTGAGCCAGGCAGGTGGCTGGTGTTCTTTTTTAACGTGCTTGCCAGTCACTAGTCTGAAGTTGACAACGGCTATTAATGGTGCAATTAGGAAGCTGATAGTCGTAGCTAAATCAACTAGTGTTTTAATGTGTTTACCAAGAAAGAAAATGATTAGGAAAGCTCCAGTTCCAATAACGGCCAAAGAAAGAGCATATGCCTTTTTTGAAGTTAAACCCTTCTCTTCGGGAAGAAAAAGCAATTCAATTGTTCGTTCGAAACTTCGGGCGAAGCCATCAAAAACAGCAATACAGGTTCCGAACATGATACTGAATGCGGCCGTTGCAATGATTAAGTAGCTCCAATCTCCTATGTAATTGGTGTAAAGTTGCACGATGGAATGAGCGAAAGCGCCACTACTGTTGGGTAATTCAGTTCCCGTTCCGTAGAGCATAAATGCACCAAGGGTAACGAAGCAAATAGACAGAACAGCAGAGATAATATATCCAAGATTGAAATCGGTTAACGTCTCTTTCATGGTTGGCTTATAACCTGTTTGCTTGATGCGCTCTAACGTCCAAAGGCTATTCCAAGCACTGAGGTCTACGGCAGTCGGCATCCAACCCATTAATGCGATAATGAAAAGCATGCTTCCTTCATCCCAAATGTTGGGCGGAATAAAGTCTGGAAGCTGAGGGTTTGGACCTTTAAAAAGTGCGAGAACGAAAGCAAAAATGGTTGAGATAAGAAGTACGCTTCCAATCACCTTCATTAGTGAATCTAGAAGGCTGTATCTGCCACTCATTAAAACACCACAACAAACCACGAAAAGAGCAACAGTTGCATAAACTCCCCAAGAGGTAATTCCGAACAGATTCTGTAAAAACCCAGACGTTACCGCTCCAACTGCCGCAGAGACGAAAAGCATGCTGACGATTGTGATGAGCAAATAGAGCCAGAGCATCCATGTTCCAATTCGCTTGTAGCCATCAATAATGCTTTCGCCAGTAGCGTTTGCATATCTACTCCCATACTCGAAAAACGGGTATTTGAATAGGTTAGCGGCAATTATAAAACCGACCAAGGCGAACCCGAAGTTGGCTCCAGCCCGTGTGCTTTGAACCAAATGGGAAACACCAATTGCTGTGCTAGCAAATAGAATTCCCGGTCCGAGGGTTTTTAGAAAATTGACAAGTTTTTGGGATTTCATTCTAAAAAATCAGCAAAACAGAAACGAACAAGACAATTCCAACCCCCATTAGTGCAACCGTGTACGGGAGAATCTCCTTGGCTTTTAACCCAGTTATTCCTAGTAATGGTAATGCCCAAAATGGTTGAAGCATGTTGGTTAACTGGTCTCCGTAAGCAAGCGCCATAATACTTTTCGGAATGCTCACTCCCAATTCTGAGGCTGCTTGTAAAATAATTGGTCCTTGAACACCCCACTGTCCACCACCGCTTGGAACAAAGATGTTTACAATTCCAGCACTTATGAAAGTGAAAATTGGGAAAGTTGTTTCGTTGGAAATGCTGACGAAAAAACCAGAGAAAAGCTGAACTAGTCCAGAGCTATTCATAATGCCCATAA
>JBLHEU010000085.1:0-12172 GCA_047614525.1 Bacteroidia bacterium
ATCGAGCAGTGGACAAGTACAGAAACACTGTGGATTTCTTACTTGCCAAGGGGAGGATGAAAGGTTCTGCCCAAAAGTTTCTCAATAAGGTAATCGGAAATAACGGAAGACCAAGAGTAATCAACATCGATAAAAGCGGAGCGAATTCTGAAGCTATCCGAACTGTAAACGCGAGGAGTTTCAGCCGGATTAGACGCAGAAGCTGCAAGTATTTGAACAATATAGTGAAACAAGACCACAGGAATATCAAACGAAGGATCTGCATAAGTACGGGGTTCAAAGAGTTCGAATCTGCACAAAGAACCTTAGCAGGAATCGAGGTGATAAACATCATCAGGAAGGGTCAAATGACAACTTCCAGATCTACCCATTTTGAAACTTTCAAGTCGTTAGCTCCTTAAATACTGGTAAGGTTGTAGATTTAAGAAACCACAAAGATTAATGCGGCAGAACCAAATTTACCGCATATAGCAATGTATTTTCATACTCGAAATCAATATTTTTCGCATTAATTCGGATTCAGTCAGTTTTATATTCGTCTGAATCCGCTTTTATGTGAATTTATCCGCATTAATTCGAATTAATCCCGAATTTCATTAAGAACGATTAATCATCAAATGACACCCAGCCGTTGGCTTCATAGATGGCTCCTCCGGTCGGATTTTGGATTTCTGATCCAGTTTTGCAAGAACGTAAAGTGTCTTCTATGGCCTGCTGACTTCTACGTTCGTAGTCTTCCATCTTGTCATCAGCGAAGGAAAGGAGTTCTTCGATTTGGTGGGCTGGTAGATTCATCTGGCTGAGTTGAGCCATTAGTTCTGACCTGTTTAGAATATATGTTTCAAACTTCATTTACAGTGGTTTGATTTAGATGTAAAGGGCTGATAGCTTTTAACCAAGCCTCGGCCAATCAACACACTAAGAGAGTTAACGAAGGATCATGCTGGATGAGTGCCCAACTGCTCTTCTTTTTGACTCTCGAAGTGCTGATAGACTTCATAGCCTATAGCTCCAAGTATGGCCAACGCTAACATAATCAGAACTATTGTTCTTAGAAGGTCATCGTTATTTGTTCTGATAACCGGAAGTCTCATGGCACCTGTCTCCGCCAGTTTTGCTGCAAACTGAGTGGTTGCAAAAGCGCTCTCCATTACTATTGTCGGATTATTCATTTTCGGGGATTTTGTAAAGTTCAAATTCTTGCGACCCTTCATCTGGCCTGAAAGCAACATTTCCAAGTCTGTACCACAGTTCTTTGTCCATTATCATACGAGTGCTAGGAGCTTCATGGTCAAATCCATGAGTTTTCATTTTCTCGATTGAAACCGTTATTATTTCCCCTTCAGTTCCCTCAAGCTCAGACTGAATAATCTCAACGTTTCTCAAGTATGAGCCCGTAATGCCCTCTTTCCATTCCCTGTTTACTGTTGCAACACCATTGTTTCGTTTGGCCTTGCACTTCATTCCACAATAGAGCTTGTTCTTGGGGCCATTGAATTCAATGCTGCACTCGTCACACTTGTGTAAGTACTTTCCGATATGTGATTGCCAGCTTAAAAGCATAGTTAGCGGTTTCGCACTACAAATATATATTATATTACCTTTGGGTTATAACATTAAATGTTCGCAAGTGAGTAACGATATCAATTTTATGACCTTCAAGTCTGTATTACATCAGGTAGTCGAACTTAAAATCGGCTTTCCCGAGGTGATGGAGCATTTTGAATCAAAGCCTTTTAAAGTGATTGACTTGGATATTCACCCCAAGATTATCGCTGATTGGAATAGAAAAGGGTTGTTGCTTATCAAGCCAGAGGCGAATAAGATGCACCGTTTTTCTCTCACCGAGATTGTGTGGATTAAGATGATTGACAAAATGCGTCAGTACAACTTTCCGTTGGAGACTATAAAAGCCTTTAGAGATGAAGCTTTACTGCCTCCTCAAGTATCGGCAGATGATATGTGGGAAGCTCCGTTTGTCTTCGAATCTTTGGTTACGATGGTTGGAGAACCCAAACGGGAAGAAATAAAGGCCTTTCTAAAAGACCCAATTCAAAGAAAAAAGGTAGTCTCCTCTTTGCCCCCTGGAATATTGGAAGGTGGTAATCTTGAAGGCTTGGTTGTGTTTTGTCTCCTATTGAAAACCCCGCTTTCGTTTCTGATTCATCATTCGGGTGCTGGCATACTTTTTAATCCACTTATGCTAAATGAGGGGCTTTACGATAAGGATGACTTGTCTTTATTAATGTCCTCATCCTACGTGAGTATCAGCCTCACGGAAATTCTCGCAGAGGTACTTTCTGTTGCTCCTATTGAGGTACTAAATATTAAGCTACAAGTTATCTCTGACCAGGAGGCCAATATTCTTTCAGCCTTACGAGAAGATGAATTGGTGTCTGTTGTTATTCGGTTTGACAATAAGCATGAAATGGACCTCATGGAGATTAAGAAAAACCAAACTGCTTCAACTCAAATGCGGCTTTTGGAATTGATGCTAACCAAAGGCTACCAGGATATTACGGTTAAGACCCAACATGGGAAAATAGTTCACTGTGAGAACACAAGAAAAGTAAAATTAAAATGACGGTACTGAACAAATCAGACCTATTGATACACGTATCAAACTACCGGAAAAACGGAGTGCGATGCATCGTAATCAAACATGCTAACGCTAAAAGAATGTAGAAAATTAGTAGACCCTGAAAATCAAGAATACACGGAGGAGGAACTGAATGAAATGTTAGAGTTTCTCTCATTTCTGGCAACCACAGTAGTTAACGATCTAGAACAAAAAGAATATGAGCAAGAGAGCAGCATTGATGTCTCGCGTGTCCAGCGATGAACAGGCCAAAGGCTACAGCCTTGGTGTCCAATCCGAAGCTTTGGAAAACTACTGTCAGCGAAACGATATAGAAATCATTTACTCGTTCACTGAAGATCATTCGGCTAAGAACTTTGACCGCCCCGCTTTTAAGGAGTTCTTGGAATACCTCAAAAAGAACAAGGGCTCGATAGACCTTTTCCTTTTTACTTCATGGGATAGGTTTTCCCGAAATTCCATGGACGCGTATCACATGATTGACCGACTAAAGAAGCTCGGTATCGAAGCGCAATCCATAGAACAACCCATAGATTTTTCCGTACCAGAGAACAAGATGATGCTTGCCATGTATCTGGTCATGCCCGAGGTGGATAACGACCGTAGATCCATAAAAATCCGTGGCGGAATCCGCGCGGCTTTGAAAGCAGGACGCTGGTGTAGAATGGCTCCCTTCGGATACAGAAACACCAGAGACGAGAACAGCCGTCCCATCATAGTTCCTAATCAATATGCAGAGCCAATTAAGGTCTCTTTCAAACGCATTGCAAACGGTAAATCTCAACCAGAAGCAAGAAAAGAACTAAACGAATCAGGTGTTCCCATACAGAAAAGCAGGTTCTCTGAAATGCTCAGAAATCCAATGTACATGGGTAAGATTGAAGTCCCTGCTTTGCAAGAAGAGCCTTATCAAGTAATAGAAGGTGAACATTCAGGAATCGTTTCAGAGAAGTTATTCTTCCAGGTACAACAGGTTTTGAAAGGCAATCGTCCTAATACCCGGATTGAGCCTAAGATTCAGAACGAATTACTTCCTCTTAGAGGTATCCTGAAATGCTCAAATTGTGATGGTAAACTTACTGGAAGCAGATCACGTGGAAGAAATGGCATCCGCCATGCTTATTACCACTGCAATCATTGCGGAAACGAAAGGTATAAAGCTGAATCAGCTAATGAAGCTGTGGTTGATGTTCTGAACGAACTGAAGTTTTCTCAGCCTAGTAAAATGATTTACAAGGAACTGGTCAAACGACTTCTTAATGGAGACCAAAAAGGAAAGAAACTGAAAATCGACAAGCTTAACTCCGAAATAGAACAGCAATCCTCTCGTATTGAACGACTTCAGGACAGCCTGGCCGATGGGCTAATGTCTTATGAGGACTTCAATAACATGAAGTCACGGTTCACATCACTTCAAGAATCAGCTCAAAAAGAATTAGATGAACTTCAAGTCGATAATACTGAGAAGGCCGCCCTCTTGAATAATGCGCTAGACGTGATTTACAAGCTTGGTGAATTCTACACCGAAGCTGATGCAAAACGTAAAATCAAGATTCTCGGTTCGATATTTCCTGAAATGCTGGAATTTGACGGAAACAAATGTCGAACCACTAAAATCAACCAAGCTGTCGCTCTGTGTCTCAGTGTTGACAAGGGTTTCAGCGAAAATAAAAACCGGATACTTCCTCAAAAATTGGAAGTATCCGGTTGGGTGGAGAATACCGGAGTCGAACCGGTGACCTCTACACTGCCAGTGTAGCGCTCTAGCCAGCTGAGCTAATCCCCCAAAGCCCGGCAAATGTAATTGTTTTTGATGTTTAGGATTAGGTTCTATGAATTCTCGAAAAATGCGGAAAGCTCTAGTCTAGCGTTCCTTTGAGCAATTTGGCTTGCTTCCAATCCATTTGCATAATTGGCAGTGCATAAACTTCAGGCATATTATCAGGAAATTCTTGGTTTAACCTCTTCTCTATTCGCTCAAAAAATAGCGCCTTAGTTTTAGCAGTCAACCTATAAATTGGCGTAGAAATCAATTTCCCCGCCCCCATTCCCAATCTGCACAAATCCTCTTGCAAGTTGATATCCATAGCAAGGTTTTCCGATAATAATATTTCGGCTATCCTTTCTAGTTTTTTCTTGCTTTTGCTTACCACCCTTAGAAGTATCATACCCTATCATGTTTCGTTTATACCGAGTTCCAAGCATTCACATTTTGATTAAAACCGAATACGAACTCCAGTCCTTTCTAGATGCTCTAAGGTTCCAAGTGGCACTTCGTTTTCCTGCAAGTCCACAAGCATTAATTGCTTTAGCTGATTACGCCTTAGGTTAACTATAGACAACTCGTTTTGGTTGAGGTATAGCTTCTCCAAGGTTTTAATCTGATTTATCGTTTCTGGCAGAGAGACTAATTCGTTGCCTTCCAAGTGTAATACTCTAAGCCTTGGCAAGCCACCAAGTATTATAAACGCATTTCTAAAATCAAGCCCATTATCATGATCCAAGTATAATTCTTGTAAGTTCTCTAACTGTACAATTGACTTTGGCAAAACAGTGAAACTATTACCTCCAATATCTAAGATTTCCAAAGATTTAAGGTTAGCAATACTCTCTGGCAAAGTCAAAATAGAATCGTTTCTAAGTGTCAGGACCCTAAGCCCTTTAATCTTGCTAAGAACTTCAATAGCCTGATTAAAATCTAGTTTCAAATCATCGTTCAAATACAACTCTTCTAGCTCGTTTAGGTTAGAAAATTCCTTCGGAAGGATGGTTATGTCATTATCACTCAAATCAAGAACCTTAAGATTCTTGAGTTCAATTAGCTGAGCTGGAACCGTTGTGAGTCCGTCTCCTTTAAGGCTCAAATACTCAAGGTTCTTTAGCAATGGCAGTTGACTCAACTCTGCTATTTCGGTTGGGTCGGTTATCTCCAATCTGTAGACAGACAGTGGCGTAACAATAGCCTGTTTCAAGGAGGTGTACAGCGTTTTGGTTGTGTCTACCTGAGCAGACGCCATCAAAGACGTAATAACCAGTGTTATAGTGATGAGTTTTCTCATGGTGTTTATTGCTTAAAACCCGCAGAAGGCTTGTAGTTTAAGTGCTGCTCTGTTGTAGCCCAGCCTTTCGGCAAGTTCAAGGTCCTCGCATCCAGCAGGGCTTCGGTTACTCATTAAATTAACTAATCCTCGATTGTAGCAAGCCTCAGCATAATCTGGATTAGAAATTATTGCTTGCGTATAACTGTCAATGGCCTTCAAATAATCGCTCTGTAACGTATGCGCGTTTCCTTTCAAGTTCCAAGCCATTGGACTATCAGGATCGGTAAATAGAAACTCGTCAATGTCCACCAAAGCGCTAGTGTATTCCCCTAAAATTTTAAGTGTGTATGCCCGATTATAGAACGCGGCCTCAAAGTTATCATTGAGCAATAGTGCCTTGTCGTAGTCCTCCAAGGCATTATCCATTTCTCCTTCCGCCTTAGAAACTAACGCTCTCGTGAAATAAAACTGTGCGAGGTTTTGTCTAATCTCAATTGCGCGGTTAAAATCATTCATGGCGGCTTCGTTATTATTGAGATACCTAAAAGCTACACCTCTGTTGTAGTATGCTATCGCGAAGTTTTCATCCAGCTCAATTGCCTTCGTAAAATGCTCTAGGGCCTTAGGGTATTGGTTTTCATTCAGCCTTATAAGGCCAAGTATATCATGTGCTAAAGCTGAGTTTGGCTTAAGAACCAATAATTGATTAATGGTTTCCTCACATTCCTCAATTGAATCCATAATCATTTGAACCAACGCTTTGCGTTCCAGTTCATACGCCACCTTATAATCTGCATCAATCAACGTGTCTATTTCTGATAGCGCTTGTTCATAAGCTTTCATGGCAATTAAGTCATCAACCTTATGATCCCTAATCCGCTCATCCGGATTAATTGACATGGCTTTATCTAGGTCTGTTAGTGCCCCTTTATAATCCATGGCAAGCATCTTCAATTTTGCTCGGCTATCGTAAACGTATTCTGAATATGGGTTGAGTTGAATGGCTTTATCGTACAACTTTACGGCCTCTTGCCTGCGGCCAATTTTAGCCAACAGGTTAGCCTTTTTCATGTAAGCTGTCGCGAAAGTTGGGTCTAGAGCTATAGCATTATCATAAGCGAAAAGAGCGTCTTGCCAATTGGCAAATGACATGAGGTTATCCCCATTCTGGATAAACTGTAATGCTTCAGTTCTGTGGGTAAACTGCGCATCTTGTGCTTTAGCATAAAAGGCATTGAATAGAAGCAGAAAAGCGAGGAATAACCCCGTAAGGAACACTGGCGGCTTTCGCTTTCTAGCCCCATCTTTGCCATGCGAGGGGCTTCTTAATATGTCGTTTAGAATGAGCATCTCAATTCTATTTAGACGGGTCAAGTATCATCGGAGCATTATCTCCACCAGTAAAAACAATCTTACTGTTCTCAGATTCTGCAAGCTTCACTATTGCCTCTATTCGTCTCAGTTCAAGAATTTCGCTCGTCAAACCTTCTGAAAGAATTTTTTGAGCATCTCTGTTTCCTTGTGCTTCAATCACCTTACGTTCTGCCTCCTTACGCTCTAGGTCAATTACAAACTGCATTCGCATTGCCTGTTGCTCAGCTTCAAGCTTACTTTCAATAGAGCTGTATAGCCCGGGAGGCAGCTGAATTGTTTTAAGAAGTACGGCCTCAATTAAAACACCTTGCGGATTGAGAATCTTGGACATCGCTTCGGCTATTTCTGACTCAATTTCTGCGCGCATTCCGGAGTGCATGTCCTTGGCCATAAACTTTGCGCAGATGTCTGCTGATGAGGACCTGAATACACTTTGAATAATGGTTTCGTAACCAGTCCCAACGTTCTCAATTAATTGTGGAACCAAGTTTTTATCGATATGATAAAGAATGGAAATCCCAGCTTTGATGTTAAGCCCTTCCTTACTTGGAAGATTCAATGCCATTTCCAGGTTTACTGTCCTAATGGGTGTACGTATAACCGTTGTGGCAAAAGGGTTTAGTCCGTGTACCCCTTGGTCTAAGACCTTATTGCTGAGTTTACCCATTGTTCTTCTTACACCCACTTCACCTGGCCTAATAATTATACAGCTGCTTAGGAAGATGGTAATCATTAACAATCCTGTTACGCTTTGTATCCTTTTCATGACGCTTAAAATATTAATTAAACATTATAAGTGATAGTAATGCTATCATAAATGAAAAACACTACTATCACTAAAAGGTTCATTACTATTATTTAATTATTAGCGGCCACCATAAACCGTACGTATTTGCCAAGAGATAAAATGGGCTGTAGAGCGCCTGGGCAAATAATTGAAATCAATTAATTACCAGCGGAATTTACTTTCTAAGAAGCGGTTTATTGATCGGAAAGCGTACCTAAAGAATATTCTGCTCCAAGAACTGCTTTGCGGTTCTTGGCAAGCAACTCCAAGTACTTTATTTGAGCTTTTATGTAACCCCATTCTCGGGAGTTAACCATAAACAAAGAGCTTTCTCCTGCGGAGAATTTTTCTCTTTCGCCAGACAGCAAGCCGCTATAATCTGCAACTGTTTGTTGGTAAAGAGCTGTTTGCTCTCTCGTTGTATTCCACTCGTTTATGGCGGCTTGAATCTTGAATCCAATTTGTGCTTGCTTGTCAACTACATCCAACTCAGCCCTCTGAATTTTTAGTTTGGCCAATTTGAGTTCCCCACGTTCCTTCCTGAGCGGAATAGGCATACTAAAACTCAATCCCCAATCATAGTTGTTGATAGACAAGTCCGCAAAAGGATTATTGCCTACAACTTGGTTAAGGGCATTGTACCTTAAATCAAGCTGTGGCTTTAGGTTTTCAATTTTCATTCTACGGTCAATTTGAAGCTCGTCTATCTTATATCGGTATTGCTGTAAATACGGATGAAACGCCACCAAACTATCGATCCTATCGAGTAAAATTCCTTGGGTTGTAATGAGTTGAACCGTCCTCTTATCAACAGGTATAGTTGTCTCCTCCAATTCCAATGGTAATTGTCCATTTTCCCAAAGGAAAATTCCAAGTTTTATGGTAGCATTTTGAAAATCTAACTGCGCTTGCTGTAATCCCAACAAACGGTTCTGAAGCTGAATACCAGCCTCCAGCGTATCAATAGCTGGTTTGTCTCCATATTCAACCTCCTGCTTTACCGCATTAAACCTGAATTCTGCCAGCTGAAGCGCTTCTTCGTAAACAAACAATACTTCATAGTGCTTAAACCAATCCCAGTAGGACTTTCCGGCTTCATAAAGCAATTCGTTCATCATAATTCGTTGTTCTACAACTGTACTTTTCTGATATATCTGTGCCTTTCTAAGTTCAGCTCTTCGCTCGTCCATAAACATTCCTCGCCCAACAGGAACGGATATTCCTGCGTAGACCAAACCTCCGCCACTCATCCTGTTTTCTGGATTTAGGAAAGAACCTCCGTTTTGTTCATATCCACCATTTACTTCAACCCCAAACCAAGTCGGCACTTTTAAACCAGCATCAATCAAGCTGTAGTATTGGTCGCCTTTAAAGTATTTCTGGCTTATGTCTGTTCCAATTTTTGGGTCGAAACCACCACGCGCCATTTGCACCGTGGCATCTCCTTTTTTCACAATCAATTCTGATTGCACAGCCATAGGGTGGTGCTGTTTTACGATGGCGTAGAAATCCTCAAACGTGAGTGTTTTCTCTGCTTCTTGTCCTGATGAAACTTGCCAAGTAAACAACAGTACTAAGAACAAGTAAACCGCTCTCATTTCTCTTTCTTATTAGATTCTGACTGGCCTATGGGCTTATAATAATCTGGAGGAAAGCCATTAATCTGACGCCACATTTCGTACCAAATCGGCACATCTTTAAGCAATAGCATAGAGTTAGAACCTGCACCAACCCTCAGCGCATCTGGCCAAGTATGACCTTCAGAGTCTGGCATAACCAACACGCGGTACATGCCATTATCGCTAATGAAATTATCTATGGCGAAAACTCGGCCTCCATACGTTCCGTAGCTGGTATTTGGCCATCCCGAGAACACAATTGCTGGCCAACCATCAAACTGAATTCTAACAGGCGCACCTTTTTCAAGTAGCGGCAAATCAATTGGGCGGATATACATGGCTACCGCGAGGTCGTAATCTGCGGGCATAATACTGACAATCGGAGTTCCCTCTTTTATCGTCTCTCCAATACCAGATTGAATAGCCTTTGTGATATAGCCATCTTGCGGAGCGGTGATATAATACATTCCCGTTCTAACCGAGTAATTCATGTACTGATTCTGCAGTTTGGTTACCACTGCCTCAGCATCATACATGTTACTCATTGCCGTGTATTTCTCAGATTCTGCTTTGGCGATGTCATCTCTGTATTGCGCCTGAATAGAAATCAACTCAACCTCTGCATTTATGAGCTCATTTCGGCTGGTGAGCATTTTATTTTCTCCAGCAATCATTTCGGCTTCTGCCTTACGCATAGAGTTGCGTTTATTCTCTAGATCGGTTAAGGATTTCAACCCTTTGTCATACAAACCTTGAAAACGATTAAACTGCGATTTGCCAATTTCGAAGTTGGTTCTGTAGGCCTGATAATCCATGCTATCTGCCACAATCTTCAGCTCAGCTTGCTTGTATTTATTCTTGGTCTGTTTCAATTTCAAACCTGCGGTTTGAACCAGGGCATCAACTTGGTTATCGAGCGCTTTCACCTTCTCCATGTAAGAGCCAACCGACATTTCTTTTGACTTCAATTGCTCTTCGGTTCTAGTCAAAAGATTCGGGTCGAAATAATCGTCCTTAACTTCAGAAATAAACAGAATTGTGTCGCCTTTGGCCACAAAATCTCCCTCTTGAACAAACCATGTTTCTATTCTACCACCAATTACAGAATGAATTGTTTGCGGCCTTTGGTCAGGCTTAAGTGTAGTTACACTTCCTCTGGCGCGAATGTTCTGGGTCCAAGGCACAAACATGATAACCAAAGCGAATGAAAAGAATGCGGTGAGCGTCTTTCTAAGCACATTGCTTGACGTACGTAACTCCGCTTTATGAAGCGATGAATACTTGGTTCTATCTATGTATTTATTGACGGATATGTTGGAAATATTCAGCATGATACCGTTCTATTTATCTGATTTTGAAGAATTGGGAAAGTGTCCTTTTTTCATTTCTATTGCCCTGTCTGCTTTAACCTTGAAATACCTGCTCGAAGACACCGCAACAAGGGTCCAATCATTCTCTTCTCCTAGTAAAAAGTCAATTATGGCATGACGTTCTTTTTCGTCCATATGCTCTAACGCATCTTCCAAAAGCAAGAGTTTTGGCTTATCGGCAATGCTTCTTGCCAAAAGCAATTTTTGAACAGTACTCTTTGGAAGCTTCTTTCCCTGCGGATCAAGTACGGTATCATATCCGTAAGGAAGACCGCTGATAACATCTTCTAACAACAGGTTCTTAACTGCCCATTTCACATTCTCAAACGTTGCTCCTTCTCTCCCCATTGTAATATTGTCAATCACGGTTCCATCAAACAGTTGTTCTTGAGTAAGGCAGTCTCCAATTATAGATCTTAAAGCGGCTAATTGAAGGTTGCCAATTGGCAGTCCGTTGTAAATGAGTTTACCCTTAGTTACATCATAAAGCCCTGCGATTATTTGTAATAGAGTGCTTTTACCAGAACCATTTTCACCGCTAATAATTACGCTTTCTCCAGCCTTAAATCCTTCGGTTATTCCACAGAGAATTTCCTTGTCTCCATCGGGATAAGTGAAATAAACGTCTTTCAAATCAACCGTCATTCCGCGATTATCGTTTTCACAGATGGTTTCAATTCCTTCGGCACGATCAATTTCAAGATCGGTAACCTGGCCAATCTTTTCTAATGCGGTGATTACATCATAGATGGTTTCCATACTCATCACCAGTTTTTCTACCGATGCCATAATCAATAGAATGATAATCTCGGCCGCCACAAACTGACCAATATTCATCAATTGTTGCATTACCAAAATGCCACCTATGGCAAGTAGCCCTGCGGCAATAAGTGCCTTAAAACCAACCATTAAAGAATACTGCTGAACCAGAATTTTGAAGTGTTCTTCTCGTGCATCAAGGTATTTCTCAACCTCGCCATTAAGCCTAGTTAACGGCAACTCGGTTTTACCAGCAAGCTTAAAGGTGGTGCCTATTCTGGCTAATTCTTCTAGCCAATGTGCTACTTTGTATTTGTACTTAGATTCTCTGAGGCTAGTAACCAATCCTGGTTTTCCCGTTAGGCGAAAAATGGCAATCACCAGCAGAATAGGGATTAGACTAAAAATGATGAAAAATGGGTGGTAAAATGAGAGTAGAATTAGCCCAAAAACCACTTGTAACCCAGCAGATGAAAAATCTATTAGAATCTTCGGAAGCCCTTTCTGAACAGTCAACGTATCGAAGAATCGATTCATTAGCTCAGGTGCATAATGCTTGTAAATAGCTTCCATTTTTACCCGTGGAATTCTAAAAGCAAACTCAAATGCAGACCGAGCAAAAA
>JBLHEU010000086.1:0-12163 GCA_047614525.1 Bacteroidia bacterium
CGAAATTTGGTAGACTTCCGACTGCACAGAATCTGAGCAACCATTCAAGTCCGTGTAAGTCGTCCATGGAGTCCCTACACCAGAGTCTGGTCTGAAAATCGGGTCTGGGTCTGGAACATGCGTTCCGCTCCATGTTCCTCCTGCTGGGTTTGCGGTTAATGCAATAGAACCGGTATTCTGACAAACATCCGGAATTGGGTCAACAATTGGAGGAGCGATTACCGTAATGGTTGTTTGGTCAGAAGCTGGAGTTGCTGGACCTGCATCACTTACGGTGACTGTATAAGTTGTGGATGTAACTGGGCAAACCAGATGAGGGCCAGGTGAATTTGGTAGTCCGTTGTTCCAAGCGTAGTTGTATGTATTGGGGTCTCCACCTGACGCTTCAGCCCAAATTTCGACACAGTCGTCTTCGCAAACAATTAAGCTTTCTTCTAAAACTTCAACTTCTATTGGGCAGTCATTTACTTCAAAACTTCCTTCTACTTCAAGTATGAATTCATTATCGCAATCATCAGAATAATGATAGATGAAATCGAGGTCGTAAACCATGCTTTCATCTAAACCGGGAGACATTGTAAGCTCAAAGTTGGTTCCTTCTCCACCTACACAGTTTAGCGGAGTAATGTTGCTGATTGAGTGTCCGCCTGTTAATGTGAATGCGCCAGTGTAAACAGAATCGCACGGAATTGGCGTGTCGAATTCCATTACAATTACCTCGGTACTACAAGTGGGAGCTACAGGGTCGAAAGTGATGATTGGCGGCTCAGGTTCTTCAACCTCAACTTCCCAGTAGGCGTACCAACCTTCTGAAGAGACACCGAAAACATCTGATTCCCAATGAATAGTTAAACACCCCGAAGTAGCGGTTATGGTTGGAGGTAAATCCAAACCTGAATAAGCTGGGCCTATTTGAGGAGAGCTAACATTTGGCCCATCATAAAAGGTCATTATGTCACAACATCCTTCAGTGCCAAAATTGAAGAAAGTCATGTCAATACTTATGGCGTTGGGAACACAAATGGTAAAGATGTAATCCTCACCATGACTGTAATCCTCACCGTTTAGGCCAGCATCGCTGTCTTGAAAAAAGCCTTCGCAATCATCAACTTCAATATTTCCAACAAGGTTGTAGGTTGGTTGGGCGAGTGAGGAAAAAGGGAGCAAAATGCAAAGTGAAAAAGCGGCAGTCCTCGAAGAACAAGCTTTCGTGAAGTCTGAGAAAATTCGTGAATCCGTGGCTGAACACATGCTTTCTGCTTTCAAGGACGATAAACGCTGATGGTATCGCTTTCTAGCAGATTACTCCAATTTCCTTTCTGATCTTGCATCATTACTTCAAATTGAAGTTCCTCTAACGTATCGTTTCCGAGTATGAAAAGGTTGTTCAGTTGAACGGTTAACTTTCCCTGAATGGGCACATTTGAACCTTCGGGAGAAAGCGGAATGACGTGATACAAATCGGCATTTTGTAATCGACTGTCTTTCACCGATAAAGACGTTACGTTCGGGTCTAGGTGGCCGAGGTCTCCGTTGAAATCCGAATAATCGAAGCTTATAGTAACTGAATCGGTAAACTCCTGAACAACCATTGGCAGAACAGTTAAGTTGCTGATTTCAGGAATGTCGCTCGGGTCCTCATTACAGGAAACCGCAACGAGTGCCACTAGAGGCAATAGATATATCAGTCTACGAAGTGCCAAGAGAATTTCCTTTTAATGTAGAACTGACTGCCGTCTTGCGGAATATTTGTTGTGTCGGGTTGGAGAGGGTCCTTGATGTAAACCCTCATGTAAAATGTGGTATCACCAGGAAACGTTGTCGCATCAAAATCGAACTTATGCTGAAAGTTTGCAGGTTCGTTTAAAAAACTTTGGTGCGTTTCTGGTGTGCCTAGTAATTGCAGGTCGTACCAAGTTGCTGCAGTATCGTCAAACTCAATTTTACCGCTCATCTTAACCTTGTTGTATTCTAAGTTTGAAACGGGTGTTTCTAGGTCGCTAATAGCAAACCAAACGCTCACGTTTTGGCTTCCCGTTGGCACGTTAATTCGGTTGTTTAGATCAATTGGGTTGCCATCCGCTTCTGCATAAATTCCAGCAATGCCCGGCTGTTGATCATTACCTCCGGGTGCATTGCCAAACATGTCAAGTGCACCGTTCATAATCCACGTGCTAATGTTACCTAAATGCTCGGCCTTGTTAGCTGTCCATTCAGACTCTGGATCATAGAATGCATCTAGTGGCATAATACCAGAAATACCATCAATGTCTTCATTCAACCGCAACCACATAATTGATTCTGAAAGGCTTTCGGGCTTAACGCGATATTGATAGGTGCCAGCAGGGTTATTCTTGACAATATTGTGATAAACCAGCGTATTGTAGGAGCTTTCTATCGTTCTAAAATCGGGTTCAAACGTTCCATCATGACAACCTGAATTAGCGCATGTTGGTTTGAAGATGTTTTGATGTAAACCGACAAAACTGGCTGGGTCAATGTTCTCAATTCCAGTGGTGTCTTCTGGTGGAAAATTGTCTGGGTCGTCAAACGGGTTTTCTACATCTGGCGTGCAACCAGCCACAGCAAATATTACAATGACGAGGTATGGAAATAATTTTCTCAAATCCTATCGAATAATGATTGCGAAGTAGATGAAACAAGACCGTTTCCAACCACATCATCCTTAAAACCTAAAATCTCAGCAATTGTTGAGCAATTGTCAGCGGTTTCGCCAATCTGATTTCCAACTCCTCCAATCAGTGTATTACTTGGTACACCTGGACCAACCATTTGTGTGAAAACGCGTTGTGTGTTGGCATCAGAATGATCAAACCCTCGCCAGTCATTTTCATCTTTAATTGGGTTCGAATTGAGGTTTCTGCCACATTCTGGCGTAACTATCATTACGGTGTTATTTGCCATTCCTGGAATCTGATTGATTTGATCCCAGATATGGCCAACCGCATGATCAGCGCGGTGTAAGGCGCTCAGATATTTAGAGTAATTATTGTGGCAAACATCAACCCCACCAACGTTTAAAACGGTTAGGGTTGGTTTAAACCATTTCATCACTTCAATGGCGTATGCGATGGTGTCTAAATCGCCATTATCTGCTACCGGAGGCCGAGCAATATTGCCGCCAAGATTGTACATCTCGCGCATAAAAAGTTTAATATTCTGCTTTTCGTCTTCGGTATTGTAAATAGATTCTATTGTTCCACCAACATTTTCAAAATTGTTGTCGAGGAAATATTTCATCTGATAAATAGGGTCTAATTCCTCTTCCGGATGATATATTTTGGCGTTTGAGAGATGCTCCTGACCTTGTGATCCAAAAGTGATGTTTGGAGCTAAAAAGTTGGCCCCATAATCGGCCCCATAATCTGAATGATGACTATAATTCATAAGTGGAGTAGAATTTCCTATTCCACTACCGATAAACCAAGTTTTGGATGCTGGAGTACCAAGATGTCTTCTGGTGTATTCGAAAATGGTTGGGTTGATAGGCTTTTGTCGCAAGCCCTGCGAGTAAAGCGTATTGCCCTGAATTAAGGCATTCATTCCGCCAAAATGCCCAGCGTGGCTACTTTTTACTTCTTGAAAAAGCGTTCCTTGCTGCTGAAGAGTGCTACTTAAAATTTGAGGAATTGGCGTATCGCCAGCCAAAGCGCCATCGGTACCATAAACAATCTTGTCTGTTGGCGGAGTTCCATCAAGCATGTTGTACATAATGTTTCCCTCAAAAGGAATGCCTTGGCTTTGTGCTAGATAAGTTTGCTCAATACTTTCTTGCTGACGAACACCACCTGCAAACATCACCATAACTACATGCTCTGCTAATTGAGCACCCGTTGCGGCAAATAATCTTCCCGAAGGAAGAATGTATGGCGCTGCAAATGCTCCTGCTGTGGCTGCGGCCGCTTTCTTTATAAAACCTCTTCTTTTCATGGCCTAGTAGTATTGGTATTCGTTAGACAATGCAAAGGAAAAGTAGACCAATTCTGGCCTTACATTAGGATGTGTGTTGATATAATTCTTGAAATACTGCCGTTCAGCTTCTGTTGGGTTTCTGACTAAAAATCGATTGTATGTTTCGGTGAGGAATACATCAACATCGGCCCGCATTTCTTCATTTGTAGGCAGAATAACGCCCGTATCATTCATGTAGTTGCTGATAAGAACTTCATGAACCAAATCTTTATCTCCAATTGATTGCACGCATTCGCTAGCTTCAAAAAGGTCATCACTAGAGAGAGCGGTTTGAAAAAGGTTTGCATAAAGAATTGCAATGTATTGTTGGTCGGATTTCAGCTTTGTTTTGTTGGCGTTTGCAGGTAGAATGATTTCTTCATTCACTTCGTAAAGCTTGTCCTTTGAACATCCCGAAAGGATGAAAGAGCAAGCCAATAGAGCTATTGCCAAATATTTCATATTAGAAATGTGCATACTCGTCTGTTATCATTATTGAACGTTGTACTTTTTGTAAATCGTGGTCAACAAAAAGGTCAATCATTAAGGTATTTGTTTCAGATGTAGTTGGTTCCCTTGCTAGTAATAACTGGTAAGACCAAACAATCAGCCCTTCGTAAAACTCCCTTGAATCTGCTAAGATTCGTACATACTCATCTTTATTCTGACCAGAAGAACCTAACAAACTCTCTGGCTGGTTAAACTCAACCATGTTGTAGCCAGAAAAGAATTCCTGTTCTGTTGGGAAACGAAAGAACATGTTGTCAAAACTCGCATTCACAAAATTGAAGGTGTTCATGTTTATCTCGTCATATACCGCATTGTTTACCATGGCTGCACAGACATCGCTAATCTCAACTTCGCCATTCATGTATTTTTCCTCAGAATCTACAACAGCATAAAGCTTGTCCAGTAAAAAATATCGCTCAGCTACGCCCTCCCAATTACCGTTTAACGAGTCATTAAGAATACCGCCTGCAATTGGCCCCATCACTTCCTGAATTTCCGCATTAGATGCAGCCTCCATAAAACGTGCTTTGCCTTGTTCGTACAACCGATTGTAATACGCGTGTTTGTAGGAAATGTCTCCTTCAATAAAATTGGTGTTTGATTGAAGCTTCACAATCATTGCTTCGCGAGATTCAAAACTCAAGTCTGCAGCTTTAAGCGTCAATCGCTCCGAATTCATCTCTGCATCAAATGGCTCTCTACCTATTTGGTCTATATAAACGCGCTGTATGTAGTTCTCTATCAGTAAGTCTGAGACCTCAGAGTAGTAGGGCGCTTGGTTATCAGGCACCAAATCTGGGTCTTTTTTGCATGCACTAAGAAATAGCGCTACGGAGACTAAGTACAGAATTGACCTTTTCATTCAGGTTAACTAAGATAAACAGTTTAAGCCGTTTACTGGAACAATATATATCTAATCGACTAACCTAATTGTTAACGGCAAGACTACTATTAAAACAACTACCAAAGCATTGAGAGTAGTTACAATGTCGAGTGTTTGTCTGAGGATTTAACATGAGGTTAATCACTCCCAATGTTAAGTTTTGTGCTTGACATGCCTCGATGCGAAACAACAAGGAGATATTTGCGTTAATTTCAATGTTAAGTTAATGTTATCAAAAGAGGATAGCGCTTAACGTTGAATTAATAAAACGATGAGAACATGAAAAATTTTATGATGTTGATAGCGGTGGTTTTAGTAAGTTCTTTAGGCTTTGCACAAACCTCAAACTATGAGGACGGATCAGTAAAAAGTCAATATACTCAACAGGGAGATTTAGTAGCTGTAACTCATTACTATGAAAGCGGAATGGTAAAGGAGACGGGCTTTTTTAAGAATGAAATTCCTGAAGGAAAGTGGGAGACATTTTCTGAAGAAGGAACTAAAACCGCTGAGTTAAACTACCAAGAAGGGAAACGTCATGGTGAGTTTAGAGTGTGGGACGAGTTTGCCAGTACTTACACCGAAATGCACTATTCCAACGGAGATGTAGTTGTTGCTAACAAATGGGTTAAACAGGTTGAGTTTGCTTCAACAGAGGAGTAATACTAAAAGGAATTCAACAAAAGGCCTGATACGATTTTCGTATCAGGCCTTTTTTATTCATCAAGTATTTAGAAAGTGTACTGATAGGCCAATCGAATGCTTACACCCGGCTTGAAGGAAGTAAAGATTTGATCTTCAGCTTCATGAGAACGGTAAACAAGTGTTCTATCTTCATCTAACAGGTTTTGTAGTCGCACGGTAATTCTTGATTTTCTTTTCTCACCAACATTCACGTAAGCATTAAAATTCAAGCTGTGGAACGCTAAGGTGTAAACATCGGGTACTCGGCCAGAACCAATAATGCTGAGTTGATCGCCTTGCACATTGTATGCCAACGATATGTTGCCTCTATTGTCTCCCAACTCGTATGAAATCCTCCCGTTAACTGCATATGGAGATTGCCCTGACATTGTTCTGAACTTGCTAGTAGCTTCACCATCTCTAGCATTATCCTCCCGGAGGTCATACTCTGTTCCTCCTTGATTATCTATCAAGACGCTGGTCATATCTACCATTGAGTGCACAACAGTAACGTTAGCGGCAAAGAAGAATCCTTGCAAAAACTTAGAAGAAGTATGCTGACGAAGCCCTTTTCTGATTTCAAATTCGCCACCAAATACCTGCGCAATTCCGGAGTTACGTGGCTTTAAATTGTCTGGAGCTGTTTCAAACGAAACTAATTCGATATGTCCATCAAAACGCTTGTAAAAGCCCGAAACGGAAAGCATGTCTTTTCCGCCCATGAAGAATTCGTAGCGCAAGTCTGCGTTATCAATGTTGGTCAATTCTAAGTCTAGGTTTCCTGAGAATGTTCTTTTGGTAATTGGGTCATAAATCTCCGCCTCAGACTTTTCTTTGAAAGACGGTCTTGCAATAGTTCTGCTGTAAGCAGATCTCAAGTTCATCTTAGGCGTCAGCTTGTAAACCACATTCAATGCTGGAAGTATACTAATTGCATTTAGCGTATTCTCATTTAGGTATCTAACTGTGTTGTTTTGGTTTACGCCATCATAAAACATCAACGTATGTTCTAGACGTACACCGTAAATCAAGTTCAGTTTTTTCTTGATTTGCTGTTCCGCCATTATATAACCAGCTACAATGTTTTGGCTGGCTTCGTATTGATTTGCTGGTTGGAAATTACCGATGGTGTAGGTTCCATCTCCATAATTCGGGTTAGATGGATCTGCTGACCAGATGTTTTCATCTATCAAAAACCAGTCAGGGTCAATGCTAATATTACTCAAATCATTAGGTCGATGCTTGAATGAATAAATTGAAAATGCTCTGCTTTTATACGTATTGGTAATTCCTGTTTTTACTGAGATGTTCTCATGAACCTTGATTTTTGCATCAAATTTTATAGACTCATTTATCTCAGTAAGATTTCTCCAAAACCTGTCAATTCCCGCACCATTACCTGTTGATAAGGTTGTGTCTCCATCAGTAATAGAAATTCTGGTCTCTCTAAAATCAGGGTCGTAAACGCGAGAGAAAGAAAGAGAATTACCCCATTCTAATTCGACAATACCAAATCTGTATTTACCAGTTAGCTGAAAGTTACCTAGGCTTCTTTGACTGTACGTAAGAATATCCTCCTTAAGTGTTGCTTGGTTTTGCTCAACATCTTGATTGATTCTTTGCGCGGCAGTTGACTCACTACTTTGGTTATAGAGTAACGTAGCAGTGTAACTACTTTTCTTGAGTTTCATGCTACCGGTAAGCAAGGCATTCCACATAATATTTTCCTTACCAACATCACCAATTCGCGTACGTTGGCGGTCCATTTCAATACCACCAAGCGATTGGGCTTTTAAGTAATCATTTGACTGAAAGTCTTCGTAAAAATTACGCTCGTTAGCATACCGAAAAACAAAGTTGTAGCCATATGTTGGTCCGTCTTCTTTATTGATCTGATTACCATGATTTATACTTAACGATGAGTTCATGAACGCAAGCTGTTTTTTAGTGGCTAGTTCAGAATTAAAACTTCTAGTTATCCTTTCAAGTTCTGGATTGTTCAGCACTTCATCAGGCACATTAGCTTCCCCGTTAATGGAAAGACTTCTGGTTCCATCATCAAAACCAATCCAATCTGTTTTGCCTTTTGTGTAGGAAATATAATCGCTGTTAAAATGCTGACCAGGAAGGTAGGTGACGCTCAAACCAATTTGAGTTGTTTTTTCCTCAGGGAATTTTTTGGTCACTATGTTCACGAGTCCTCCAGTAAAATCTCCATCAAGGTCTGGAGAGAAGGTTTTGGTAACACTCACATTCTCTAAAACCGCAGTTGGAAAGATGTCAATTTGAATAGCGTTTACGTCTGGGTCAAGACCTGGTAGTGTCATGCCATTCAGAACAGACTTGGTATATCTATCACCTAAACCACGGACGTAAACATACTTGCCGTCTTGTACTGTAACTCCGGTAACACGGCTAATGGCACCCGATAGGTCTGAATCTCCAACCTTACGGAATGATTGAGCCGAAAGTCCATCACTTACTACAGTGGCATTCTTCATATCCATCAATACTCCTGCTTCTGAGTTCTTCCGAACGGTAGCAACTACTTCTACCATAGCTACTGCCTGAGTAGACATTTCTAGCACCGCGTCAATTTTGGTTACTTCTCCAGCTTTTACTTCCACGTCCTTCATTATTTGATCAGCGAAGGAGATGTAAGAAATCTTCACCTCATAAACCCCTGGGGCGATGGATATGGAATAGTTTCCATCAAAGTCTGTGGTTGCTCCAAGACCCGATTGTGCAGGAATAGTAACGTTGGCTCCGATAAGCGGGCCGCCAAACTGGCCATCACCGATATTACCTCTAATAAAGCCGTTGTCTTGTGCGAAAACTGTTACTGTTAATAGCGCTAGAAGAAGCGCAAAACCGAACTGTTTCATTGGTTGAATCTGAGTTTTGAAATTGAGTGAAAGGAAAAAACAAGAATGCCTTGCGATTTATAATCGCAAGGCGTTCTTAATAATTTTATAAGGTTAGAAATCAGAGCTCTCCTCTTGTACCAGCTGCTCCCCAAGAAAACTTAGAAGCGTAATCGTAAGTAGACCCTGAACCTGAAGTGATTGCTCCTGATACGGTTACTTGTGCTGCACCTAACTCTGTAGGACATGCAGTAGGAGTTCCTGGCAAATCTTCGTCACCATCATAAACCTTTACACCATCAGTAACATCTACATTCATGAACTCTAGCATCTGAGCACCACTTGGAGCAGTAAGGTTCTTGTAAGCATCAGCTTTATGAACACATCCAGCTTCAAACTTCGTTCTGAATTTTACTTCTTTTCCACCTACAGAAGAATAATCAAAAGTTACGTTTTGAACTTTCCCTTGAGCACCAGATTTGAAATCTCCAGCAGAACCATCAGAAGTACCGTCAGATCTACAGATTCCGTTCATGATATGGAATTGACCGTCAACATTAGTTGACCCTTCTGGCCCATCAATCTCAACACCTTCATCAGTTCCAATTCCGTCTCCGTGAATTACAGCGAAACCATTGATTGTTCCAGCATAATTCTGGTCAAGATCAAGACCATCGTCTCCTTGATAGAAAACCAAGGCATCTGAAATATTAACTGTTCCACCGAAGCACTCAATACCATCATCAAGCGTAGCATATATTTCGATATTGGTGATAGTTGTTCCGGAGCCAACTCCACCAAGAGTAAGACCGTTCAACTCATTTCCTTCTCCAATTGTAATGCCACCATGACGAATAGAAACGTAGTTCAAAACGCCAGAATCATCTGCCGAATTTGACCCTCCGTAAATTCCGTAGCCGAGATTGGCTGGAATCCCTTCGATGTTTCCTTCAGTATCACCATTCTCAGTAGAAGATGGAGCATCTCCCAAGATTACAAGACCGCCCCACTTTTCGTTATCGGTTTTGGTTAGGTTAGAACCTACTTTTTCACCAATTTGAATATCATCCAATTCTGAAGTGAAAATGATAGGGTTTGAAGCAGTACCGCTAGCAATAATTCTACCTCCTTTAGCAACGACAAGCGCAGAAGCGTTTGTTTCAGTTCCTTGCTTTCCTTTAATGATTGCGCCAGCCTCAATAGTCAAAGTGACACCAGCAGTTACAACAACTCTTCCTTGAAGGAAATAAATTCTACTTGCATCCCACGTTTCGTTGGAGGTAAGTTCTCCAGTTTTAACTGCATCATCATAAGTGCAAGACCCATCGCTTTTGTCAGCATCAGCATCGTAGTTGCTTGCTGTAGGATCTGTGCATCCTTCGTTGGTATTACACGCGGTAAGTACAGCAACACTGGTAGCAAGACCAATAATTGCAATAAGATTGATTGAGCTTTTTTTCATTTTTACTGAGTGATTTTGTTTAGTTTTTGTTTGTCACAAATCAACCACCTCATTTTTAGCTTGGCTTTATCTAGTGATTAAGGAAATATTATGTTCTGAAGAGTATAGGGGCTGTTTTGAAAGAAAAGATTAAAGAACACTTAACGTTAACCTAACGTGCCTTTGGCCGTTCTGTGGGTTATTGTGGGCATGCGTCCTGAAGACTTTTTGGTACTATTAATTGATGACGAACCAGACATTCTAGACATCGTTGGTTATTGCCTAGAAAAAGAAGGTTTTCGAGTTATTACTGCGCCTGGTGGTGCGCAAGGAATTAGGTTGGCCGAAAAGGAATTACCCAATTTAATTTTGCTGGATGTAATGATGCCAGAAATGGATGGTATTGAGGTTTGTGAAGAGCTGCGAAAAAAGCCAGAGTTGAAGGAAACGCGCATCGCCTTTCTAACGGCTAGAACGGAAGATTACTCACAGATTGCGGGTTTAGAAGCGGGTGGAGATGACTACATCGCAAAGCCAATCAAACCAAGGTTGCTTCTGGCCAGAATAAAGGCGCTTCTCAAACAGAACGTTGGTTTAGCCGATGGCGCAAAGGCAGTGAAAGCTGGAGATATAGTTATTGATGTAGATAGGCGGGTAGTGTTAAAAGGAGAGACCACCATTGAGTTGGCCAAAAAGGAGTTCGATTTACTTCATTTACTCATGGCAGGCAATGGAAGAGTGCTTACAAGAGAGCATATTTATTCAAAGCTCTGGAAGAACGATTTTCAGGTAGGAGACCGCACAATTGACGTTCATGTGTTAAGGTTACGTAACAAGATTGGTGAGCAGGCCATTAAGACAATAAAGGGTGTGGGTTATCGATTCAATCAAAACGCAACTCAACCGGAGTAATAATTCGCGTTTTATTTTTCTAAGAGGTTTGGTTGCCGTAAGCTTGTTGTTCATTCAAAGCACCAAGTTATGACCATAGAACAACCCCCAAAACCGTTGACGAGTGAATTAACACAACAAGAGGTCGGTGATTGAACGACCGCTATAAAAAGAACGCCAAACAAAAAGGGAGTTGCCATTGGCAACTCCCTTTTTTAATTCAATTTGTTTGAGGCCACCACCTCATTTGTATACGCTCGCTTTATTGTAAGTTGCTGTTACTTGTAGTTCTTATTCCTTTACCCATCTATAGGTTTGGTTGGTGGCAATATTTTTTTGCTGATTTTCGTCACAGAGCGACTTAGCCTTTTCGTATTCCTCTGTACCGCATACCGAGCCGTAGTTATATGCTTCTCCGTTATACGTTGCTGTGCAATGACCGCATTTTTCACAAGAGTAAAGCAACGCCATGCCCGAAAGTACCACAAAGAGGGGCGTTAGTTTCTTTCTTGTTTTTGTATGATTCATAAACCGGATCATGCAGGTTAAATTAGGCAACCGTTGCTTTATTGGTTGCAGAATTTCGATGAACGACAAGAATTATATCAAGCATAAAGCCTGCGTACTATTTCGGGGTCTACTTTGAGGTATGGTGTTGTGCAATCGTTTATTTCGCTTGCTCATCTGCCTCACTCTTAAGGATTGGGAGAGTGGCCATGATGTAACTCTTTAGGTTGTCGTCAGTTTCATCTCTGCATCAAACGGCTCTCTACCTATTTGGTCTATGTAAACGCGCTGTATGTAGTTCTCTATAAGGGGAGGTCAGAAACCTCAGAGTAGTAGGAGGCTTGGTTATCTGGTACCAAATCTGGGTCTTTCTTGCACCCCGAAGACAGGATGATAACAATAGAGAATATG
>JBLHEU010000087.1:0-12156 GCA_047614525.1 Bacteroidia bacterium
TTTGAGATGGTTTCGTGTGACCCTGCAGGGATTCGAACCCCGAACCTCCGCATCCGTAGTGCAGTACTCTATCCAGTTAAGCTACAGGGCCCAATTTCGAGCGGCAAATATAAGGAGCTTTTATTCAAATGACCGAACAAAATTTCTCCTTTGAATAGCCGTAGAAAGCACGTAAGTAATCTTCGGTTTTCCCTTCTCTGCTTTCTTGGTTCGCTTGTCGTCTTTGGTGTCTCTAATTTGTGCGTTGAAATCGTCATGAGACGAAATTGCTCCTAGCATTCCTCGCTTATAGTTGAAGAAAAACCAACTATCATCGCTAGGCTCAAAATAGATGGATAATTCGTCTCCATTGCGCTTCTTTTTAAACTCAACCAAACCAAATACCATTTTATTTACCTGATACTTGTCTACCGAGGTAATACCTAAGAACCCTTTATATCTATAAGAACCAGTTTCTGCATTCCATGTCAATTCTACATCTGACAAGAACATCGTTTTAAGCATCTCCTTGGGTTGTTTCTTGAAGCTCCCGTAGAGGTTTAGTTCTTGAATTAGTTTGGTGGTTCTTTCCTTACCTACCATTTCAATAAGGGCCTTCTCATATTCTGTGCCATAGAAAACCGCATCTAACGGTGGGAAATGCTCAATTAATCTTGAAGACATTATTCTCAGACATTCATCATTAAAAAAGAAATCGACTCCTAGAAAAAGTTTGAACTTGGTAGAGTCATTGTTCATGTTGTGCTCAACCGTACCGAGTGGTGTAAGCTCAACTTGTCCGAAATCCATTCCCATATTCAAAAGACCTTGGCCACGGGCAATACACTCATTGCTCAAACTCACATAGTTGCCGCCAACAACCGCTCCTTGCAGTTTCTCCTTGTTTGATATTCTGTACTCCTGACTTTCATTATCGAAGTGCAAATAGCCAGAAGCCGCAACAATATCTATATCGTTTGCCTTAATCTTTTTAGAAAGGAAGGTTGGGTACACCACTGTTGAATCTTTACTAATTACAACCCCAGATGACATGGGTTTACCTGTCGCATCTTTTGGTTCGGCTGGGATGGGAATATAAATTTCGTTCGGGTCAATATCTGCATCAAAAGCCAGCCAATCCCTTGTTATTCCTGGACAATCGTGCTTAATTCTAGTACTACCATCATACTTTAGAAACTCCTGACTAGCAAACAGTTTCACTTTACCCTTGTAATCGAAATTTGGACTTAATGTGAATGCCCGATCTTCCGCAATTACACCTTCACCAAATGTTTGCTCAGCAGAATCAACCCCAATTCTTGCAAATTCTATCAACTGCTTTTCACCTGTAACATCCGTGTAATCATATTTACCACGAGCATTGTAGTTCCACTTACCAAGTACATTAATTGCAGACTCATAGAACGTATGAAACTTGGTGATTCGGTTAGCCACAATTTTAGAGTCTTCGAGCGGGTCCATCGCAGCGCTAGCCCTAATAGTTACGTTACCACTATCAGGATAAATGATTGCATCAGCCACATCAATGTGATCAACTTTTTTAGCCGTAATAATAAAGTTGTCTAGGTCGAAACTTGTAAGTGGCGATTTCCACTCTAGAGAATCTTGTTTTGGATGGGTTGATACATATCTAGAACCTTCTCCATCTGAAACAACATTAATGTTCTTTTGGTCAATATTCCACTTAAACTCGTCTATGTAGCAGATGTACTGATTTACAGGAAAATCAACAAAATCACCGCCAGTATTAGATTTAAAGTCACCGATTCGGTTGTCCAAATCAATATCCATTCTCACGTTTTTGGTCTTAAATGCTAAGGATGTTTCTGACGCGCCTTTAAGTTTAAAATCGGTTGTATCTGCATGAAAATCACGATACTTAAAGTTGAAGCGATTAGACCGCATATAACTGTCTGCAAAATCGAGATTTCCAAAACCGTCTAAGCCGCTTGGCGATAGGTCTAAACCACCATGATGTGCAATCTCTCCTTCATAAATATCAAAGGCATTATCAATCTTATATGAATAGAAATGATCCTGCTTGGGCTCCCAATGCACCTTAACATCTACACCGGTAACAGGCGGATATGGTACAGGGGTTTTCTGCTTGGTTATCTTAAAATCTTGAGCCTTTCCATTAACCGAATCGGGGTAAAAAATAAAATCATCAGACTTAGAAACTGAGGTCAAGTATTCTAGATTACCATCTCCCCGCAAACCATCATGGCTAAGCTTAATTGTGGCTTTGTAATTCCCTTTTCCCCCATACATTTCTAACCCTTCGGCTGGCGTTTCTCGCACAAACCCGAGGGAAAAATCGGGCTGCAGCCGAAGCGTTTCTTCAAAATCTGGGAATATTCCTGCGGAGACAAAATTCCCTTCAAACTCCAGCCCTTCCTTGGTGAAATTTTCCAAACTATCTATACTGAAAGGCTTGAGGTGCATGTAAAACTCTTCTTTATCGTAAGCTCCATCCTGTATTGATCGCTTATCGTAATACACAAACGAATCATCGGTACTATTAAACACAGGATACCTGGGGTGATCCACCAAGCCCGATTTATTATCAGCTCTATCCACTAATAGCTCTCCCGTTAAGTCTCGAAGTACAGTTTTAACCGCTCTTAGCTTTTGCCTACCTCTTGCATTTGGTTCGCCATCTGGCACCTTCAACCTAAGTGAGTCAATTTTATTCAGCTGAATCTTGAAATCATCAAAACTGAAGTAGAAATCGTGCCCAAAGAAATCCAATCTTCCGCCTATCACTTTTCCATCAAAGACAAAATCTCGGTTCTTTTTCAAGGTCATTTGCTGCTCATATGGGAATACTACAACATTCTGGGAGTCAGATAGAAAAACTCGCCCTACTCCATTCATGTCCATGTCCCAATTCAGCAAATTGAGTTTGGCGTTTGGCATACCTTCAATGGTAGACTCAAACTGGAGAACATCGTAATCCTTTTTCTTGCTTCGCGATAACACATAGTGCTGCAAACGCGGCAAGAGATTAACCATTTCCTTATCGTAATTGTAGGTCATAAACCCAGAATTAGACAGGTTAATTAAGAAGACTTTTGTATCGCTTACATCAGACTTAAACAACCGCGCAACCTGCGCCACGGTCAGATCATCCATTCCTAATTCTCTGGCGTAATTCCTAATCTTCCACAACGGGTGCGTATCCGAAGTTCCCTGTAATCTATCGTAACGGAACTGGTCATAATAGGTCTCAGACTCGAACAGGGCGCTACTTTCCGCACCTCCGGTGGTGTTTTGCAACTCCATCCAGTCTTCGGTCATTTTCCATGATATTTCATCTACGTGCATATCAACTTTATGAAAGCTATCAAAAAACGGACTTCTTCCTGACCCCTCACGCTCCTTACTCAAAGTAACCGCATGCGCCTCAACATTATAATTGAGCTTTAATCCTGGATGATAAATTGAATCCTCTTCATAATACATGGCTACTTCGGCCTTTCTGGACACGATTTTTTCTGGCCTTATTACGAAAGACTTAGATCTCACTTCCATGAAATTCTCGTTCTCCTTGGTAATCTGATTCATTTTTTTGAAAATGAGTTTCGCGTTCTGATCGGCTGTTCCTGAACCGATAAATTTGATTCCGTGCTGCGAGAATCCACCAGAATAATCTATATCCTTATACATGTCCTCAATCAGAATTCGCTTGTCATAGGAATCAAATCGCGGGTACGAAGCCTTTTCTTCTTTCACATCGGCCAAAATCTTTTCGGTAAGAACACCTAGGTGTGGTCGGTCTAAATAATCTGGATGACGAAATGTAACCGAGTCAATTGAGTAAGTAGACTTAGTGGCATCTACCTCGTAATTTCCAACCTCAGCGTAGGTTTCGGTGGGATCAAACCCAGCCCGTCCCCAATTTATTGTGCCTCCTTTTCCAACCCATTTGGTTATAGTTGGATAATACACACCCTCTGTTCCGTAAATCACAGAACTATCTCGTTTTGAGTAGGCCTTTAAGTCTAGCTTTCCGAACACGATTTTGGGTAAAGAATCGTATTCAATCTTGTAAGCATCAAACTTAGCAACCCATTTTACAGCCCGTGACTCGTACAATATATAATCAGTAAAAAGCCCTTTACATACTTCCAAATAAGACGTAAATCCCTTCCGAGAAAGCTTAGTTATGGTTTGCTCCATTCCATCATGGAAAGCATCGAAATCCGAAGCTGGTTTCATACTCCGTGCAAAGGTCATCAACGTAAAAAGGTAGTTCTCAAAATCCACCGCCTTCTTTCGCTTTTTCAGCATCAAATCAGACATGATATAGACACGTTCTTTCTGCTGTGGACTATAGTGACCACTGTTCCAAACAGGTTCGAACGTATCCTCAATAAGCTTCTTGGCCGCTTTGGGGTCCCCCATGGCAAAGAAGCCTTGAAGCTCCTCGATATATGTGACGTTATCGTGCGTGAACGACTTTAATTGTTGCGCGCTTGTAATCTGAGCAAACCCGAATGTGAATGCTATCAAGAGAAAGAAAAATTGCTTCATTTTATGCCTTAATGAACCGAGCCGAGACCCAATTGTCTTTTGTGAGATTTCCGTTAAAGTTAAAACCAGAACGCGTTGCCACTTCCTTTATTCGGTCTAAGTCTTCAACATAAAATCCACTCACAAAAAGCTGTCCATTTTTATTGAGGACATCTGCATATTTAGGAATATCTACCAACAATACATTACGGTTGATATTGGCCAAAACTGTGTTAAATTTCTTGGTTCCAAGAAGTCTTGCGTCTCCTTGAAGAATCTCAATATCGTTGATTCCATTAAGCTCGCAATTGTCTGGTGCGTTCTCAAATGCCCAATCATCAATGTCTATAGCCGTTACGTCCTCAACTCCAAGCTTTCGTGCAAGAATTGCAAGCACAGCTGTCCCAGAACCCATATCTAAAAGCGGTCCATTGGTTTTGGTTGTCATCAGGTTTTCTACCATCATCGAAGTAGTTGCGTGATGCCCTGTTCCAAAACTCATCTTTGGCATGATGATGACTTCTTCTTTGAAACCATCCTTATGTTTATGGAATGGCGCTCGAATTCGGCATAAATCTTTAATCTCTACTGAGTCGAAATTTTTCTCCCATTCTTCGTTCCAGTTCTTTTCTTCAGCAACAGAACTTGTGCATGAAATCTCAAAATCCGTTTCGCGTAGCTGATCAAAAACCAACTCAACTTTTTTCATGTCGAGTTCAGATTCTTCGATGTAAGCCTCTACCCCATCGTCTGTTTCTAGGAATCCTTCAAAGCCTATATCAGACAAATCGGAAATAAGAATTTCACGTCCTGGTTCAATTGGACGGATTGTAATTGCAAGCACCGCGTGGGCCATATTAAAAAGAGTCTATAATTGCTAAAAAGTCGGTTGCAGAGAGCGATGCTCCGCCTATTAATCCGCCATCAATGTCTTTTTGAGAAAACAACTCTTTGGCATTGTTTGGCTTCACACTTCCGCCATAAAGGATAGATATCTCCTCAGCATCATCTCCCATTACTTGGGCCAATTTCTGACGGATAAAAGCATGCATTTCTTGTGCTTCTTCTGGACTTGCTGTTTTACCTGTTCCGATTGCCCACACAGGTTCGTAAGCAACTACCAAATTGAGTAACTCTTCTTTAGTAAATCCTTGCAAAGCAGACTGTATTTGATTTTCAACCACATCAAAATGACGATTTTCTTCTCGTTCTTCAAGCGATTCACCACAACAGTAAATAGACTTAACTCCATCCTTGAGTAGCAATTCAATTTTATGGTTGATGCATCGGTCGGCATCCCCGAAATACTGTCGTCTTTCAGAATGCCCTACAATACAGTAATCACAACCAAACGACTTCAACATTGAAGTGGAAACTTCTCCAGTGTAAGCACCAGATTCCTCTTGATGACAATTCTGAGCAGAAACCTTCACTTCATCAGATGAATCGATTACACCAAGAAAAGGATATGGCGGTGCCACAATCACTTTTACATCGGTCTTAGTTTCTCTCTGAAGTCCTTTTTGAATTTCAGAAACGAGAGACAACCCTGTCTCTCTGGTCATGTTCATTTTCCAGTTTCCTGCTACAATTTTCTTTCTCATTCAAAACATTTTATTGCTACTGACGCTCAAATTACCACGGATAAATAAGATCAGAATAATCTGTGAAAATCCGTGAATCTGTGGCTAAATCATTTCAATCACGTCAAACTTACTCGGGGGTCAAATATACCATAGAGCACATCAACCAACATGTTGATTACAACGAATATGACGGCCACCAAAATGATGCATCCCATCACAACGGGAAGGTCGTAGGTATTAAGCGCATTCAGCATAATCAAACCAAGCCCTTTCCAGCCAAAAACGATTTCTACAAATACGGCTCCAGCTAATAATGATGCCAACCAACCTGAAATAGCGGTGATTACCGGATTGAGGGCATTTCGCAAAGCGTGTTTCATCACAACTGTTCTAAACGACAACCCTTTGGCAGTTGCTGTTCTTACGTAATCCATTGAGAGCACTTCGAGCATTGAGTTCCGTGTCAGTTGCATGAATACAGCCAATGGACGAACTCCCAGCGTAATTGCTGGGAGAAGTAGGTTTTTCAGAACCAATCGTTTCCCTTCAAACTCATCTATCTCGTAAAGGCTTCCGGTTACTTCTAAACCGGTGATATCACCAAGTAAATAAGCGAATACCCACATAATGAGAATGGCCGCTACAAACGAGGGCAAACTCATTCCGAAGATTGAGAAAACCATTAGCAATTTATCTGGCCATTGACCTTTATAAAGCGCCCCGAATATCCCGAACAAAACACCAAGAATAGTGGCAATTAGAATAGCTGTTACGGCCAAGACAGCAGTTCCAGGCAATGCCTCGCCTACAATTGCTACAACCGTTTGTTGAGATTGATACGAGCGCCTTAAATAGGGTGCTTTAAGCACAATATTTGAGTTTTCACCCTGCGAAAGAACGAGTGAACTTTCATGTTCTGACAGTTCAAAGAAGTATGGGCTATTCTCATTTGTATGGTTGTAAAAAGATAGCGGAGAAAGGTCATTCAAGTAAACCAAATACTGCGTAAAAAGCGGCAAATCGAGCCCCAAATCTTTGCGAATCATTTCTACCTCAGACTGGTCGGCACGTTGGCCCAGCATCAATCTAGCTGGATCGCCCGGTAGGGCTGTGAAAAGCAGAAACACAACGGTTACAATGCCAAAAAGTACCGAAATACTGTACAGCAGTTTACGTGTGATATACCCGATCAATTAGTCCTGATTAAGGTATTCCAATTCCAAAACTTGAAGTTCAGGAATATCGTTGTAGTGCCACTTTCCGTAAACGTTTCCATCCTTAATAAGCATAAGACCAGGATTAGAACGAATAATGGTTTTGAGTACAATCTGATCACAATACAGATAATTGAACGGAGAACCGTTTGCAATTACAAACTGCTGAGCTTGATCTGGTAATGAGGCCGTTAAACCGGTAAATCGATAGCCTTTTTCCATTAAAGCAGAAGCTAAATCATTAATGCGTTGCTGCGGTTGTAGTACGGATATATTCAAATCGTAAGCCACAAGAAGGAATGTGAAGTTCTCGCTTTGCAAGAAGTCTTCAGTCAAGTCTTCGCCTTCGGCAGTCATCACAGAGAAATCCATGATTTTGGGTTCTATTCCTTTCTCAATTACTTCGGTTCTAGAGTCAACATATTCGTACTTATCCTGGTAATTCTCCGGGAATTTCTCGAACTCCTTTTCATTTCCGGTTTCCTTGTCTTTAAGTATGTAGAAATACTTCAACTTATCTGGTACACCTTCCATTTGCTCAGCAATGCTTTTTCCTGGAGCGTAGGCACGAAAATCCTTTATCGGCAAATAGCTGAAGGTGTAGAAAGTGAAGAAACTCATGGCAACAGTTGCCAAAATTGTAACGAAGAATGGTGCTTTTCTGTGCTCTACCAAACGAATAAGGAAGAAGGTTATGAAGGTACCTCCGATGAACCAAAACGGGAAGAACCATTCCAAATCGTAAGACAATTGTAGCATAACTAGTGACCCGACTCCTGCAAGAATGAAATCGTTCATGCCTGTTTCCGCTATGCTTATTTGTTTCTGACGAACAAAAACAATGAGTATAAAAACCGACAGAATAACATCCTTGTAAAAGCTTTCCCAAGCTGTAAGCGGAATGGCATCACCAAAACATCCGCAGGTTTTCACAATCCCGAAGTAAGCCGAAGCAAATGTTAATGCGGTAAAGAAGGCTATTAGTATGAGTAAGAGAGTGGCGGTCAATCTAGTCTTAAACCGAACCAGAATGGCCACGCCTAGAATAACCTCTAGAATTACAATAAAAATAGCTTGCGGCAGCGCGTATTCGTGGCAAAAATGGAAGAGCTGTTCTAGAAAACCAACGTATTCGCCAAGCTTGGCAAACTCTTCAAAATACTCTTCCAGTTTGTAGCTGAATCCTAGCGGATCATTCGCTTTTACGATACCCGAGAAGATAAAAAGCACTCCAACGAAATACCGTGCTATATCCGTTATCAGTTTCATTTTAGGTAGATTTAAAAAACAAATTTAAACTTCGAACGAAACTGACAACGTCAAAAAGTTGTTTTTGACTCGCTCAGCTTAATCAACGCGAAAATCGAGTAATTGATCATGTCGTACAGATTCGCATCAATTCCTTCAGAAAGTTCGCTCTGTCCTTGGTTGTCTTCCATCTCTTTGATGCGAAGAATTTTAACAAGAATTAGATCCGTTAGCGACTTAACACGCATGTCTCGCCAAGCCTCTCCGTAATCGTGATTCTTGCGCTCCATGAGTGACTTTGCTTCTGCCGCGTACTTATCATACCAATCAGTTGCACGATCAAGATTCAAATCAGGCTCATCGGCATGGCCGTTTTCCAACTGAATAATTTCCATGATGGAATAGTTCACCAAGCCATTGTATTCTGGATAGATACCTTCTCCCACTTTGCTAATTCCCTTCTCCTCCAAACTGCGAATTCTGTTTGCCTTTATAAAGAGTTGGTCTGTGATGGATGATGGACGGAAAATGCGCCACGAAGCACCGTAATCCTGCATCTTTCCTACAAAGATGGCGCGGCACTCGGCCATCGCTTTATCATATTGTTTGTTGGTGTCTTCCATCGGTTTGAACCATTAACTTCGGCTCCAAGATGAACGCCAAAAGTATGCTTTTAGCAAAGAATAAAACCCTCAATTGCCGAGGAAGATTGGTGATGATTGACCGACCGTTGGTGATGGGCATCCTGAACCTCACGCCAGACAGCTTTTTTGATGGCGGTAAATACAATTCGGTAGATGCCGCTTTGCAACACGCAGAGTATATGCTGAATGATGGGGCTGACATTCTTGATTTGGGCGCTTATTCCAGTCGGCCAGGAGCTGAAGATATTTCTGAAGAAGAGGAATTAAATCGATTGATTCCTTCTCTAGAAACGATTTTCAACCATTTCCCTGAAGCCTTGATTTCTGTTGATACGTTCCGTTCTGACGTTGCCAAAAAGGCTCTAGAAGCTGGTGCGCATATAATCAATGATATTTCTGGCGGAAATCTGGATTCCAACTTGCCAGAAGTTGCCGCGAAGTTCAATGCACCGTACATCTGCATGCACATGAAAGGCACTCCTCAAACCATGCAAAAGAATATCGAAGAGACGCCATGCATGGCGTCTGTACTAGATTTCTTCGCGCATCGCGTTCCTCAATTGATTGAAAAAGGCGTAAAAGATGTAATCGTTGACCCTGGTTTTGGATTTGGAAAAACCTTGGAACAGAACTACGAAATGATTGACCAACTTTCAGACTTCGCCATTCTCGGTAAACCAATTCTAGTTGGTGTTTCACGCAAAAGCATGATTCGATTGAAATATGGAGAAGCTGCCGAGCAAACCCTCAAAGGAACCATAGAAGTAAACCGAAAATTGCTTGAAAACGGAGCAGATATTCTGAGGGTTCATGATGTGAAAGAAGCTGTTGAATTAATCAAATGAAAAACTACCAATCCACAAACCGAGATGCTTGGAACAAGCGGGTTTCAGCACATTTAGCTTCTGACTTCTACGATGTAGAAAGTTGGAAATCTGGCAAAACCAGTCTGAATGAAATTGAACTGGCTTTACTTGGCGATGTGTCTGGCAAATCGATTCTTCACTTACAATGTCATTTCGGACAAGACTCACTCTCTTTAGCACGAATAGGTGCTAAAGTGGTTGGCGTTGATTTATCTGACGAAGCAATTAAAACCGCTCAGCAACTCAATCAAGAATTAGGTTTAGATGCTCAATTCGTGGTTAGCGACATACTGGAACTCATCGGTAAGATTGACCAGAAGTTCGATATGGTTTTTACTTCTTACGGAACAATTGGATGGTTACCCGATTTAAATAAATGGGCTGAAACTATTGCCCATTACCTCAAACCAAATGGCAAACTGATTTTCGCAGAATTTCATCCTATTGTTTGGATGTTTGACGATGACTTTGAAAGAGTGAGCTACTGCTACTTTAATGATGCAGCGATTGTAGAAACGACAAGCGGCACTTACGCTGACACCGAAGCTCCAATTGAAAAGACAGAAATTTCTTGGAATCACGGATTGGGTGAAGTGTTCCAAGCGTTGAAGAAGAATGGATTGCAAGTTGAAGATTTTAAGGAATACGATTACTCGCCATACAACTGTTTTTCAGGAATGAAAAAGCTCGATGAACAAAGATTCATTATTAAGAAACATGGGAATAAATTACCTATGGTTTACTCTTTAACAGCAATCAAGTCGTGCTAAACTTGTTTCAGCATCTAACTTAGATCCTGAAATAAATTCAGGGTGACGCCAGCTATCATGAAAACCATTTTATCGCAGATTGGGTTCTGCATTATTCTTTGCAATCAGGTTCTTGGTCAAACCGTTCCTGGGCACGCACACAACGATTACCTGAACAAACCTGCGCTTTTTGAAGCCCTAGATGCTCAGTTCATTTCAGTGGAAGCAGATGTGCATTTTATGAAAGGTGCTTTGTATGTGGCGCATGTTCGTCCACTTTGTAGAAACAAGAAGCGTTCTCTAGAAAACCTTTATCTCAAACCACTTTTCGAACGTATCGAAAAAAATAATGGCAAGGTTTACCCTGACTATGATGGCCCGTTTTACCTGATGATTGACTTTAAAGACGGAAGCGTTGAGATGTATGACAGCCTTTTCGTGTTGCTATCGAAATACAAATCGATGTTAACTGTAATGGAAGGCGGAATCCTAAAACCCGGTGCCGTTACTGTTTTCCTTTCTGGCTCAAAACCAACACAAGCAATTCTAAAATCGGAACCAAAACTGGCTTTTTTAGATGGTAGACCTGGCGATGTTGGCATGAGCTATTCTAACCAAATAATGCCTGTTGTAAGCGACCATTACAAGAATCATTTGAAATGGAATGGCAAAGGAAAAATCTCTGATGAAGAACAGGTAAAACTGCGAAAACTGGTCTCCAAAGTTCATGCTGAAGGCAAGAAACTGCGCCTGTGGGCTTCTCCCGATAATCCAAATGCTTGGCAAACTTTTAAGGCTATTGGAGTTGATCTCGTTAATACTGATACTCCAAAGAAATTTGCCGCGTTTATGGCAAGCCCAAAAGAGTAATAGGGTTAACCTCTCGATTTAAAGTAAATTTGGGCTTCTACCGTTCAAATAAGAAGAGGGTATTTCGATGCTGCTGGACATTCTTTTAGGCTTCCTTACATTTCGATGGCTTGATGCCTTAGACATTCTAATTGTCTCGCTCCTGCTCTATCAATTATACAAATTGGTACGGGGCACAGTTGCCGTCAACATCTTTGTTGGAATAATTCTTTTGTACCTGCTTTGGGCCATTGTTCGTGCATTAAACATGCAGGTGTTAGGCTCCATCCTTGGTCAGTTTATTGGTGTTGGTGTACTAGCTTTAATCGTTGTATTTCAGCAAGAAGTAAGACGTTTTCTGTTATTGATTGGAAGCTCTGGTTTTATGGGTGGAAAACGCTCACCTCTGCGTTGGCTTAATCTTGGAAAAGGGCTTAGACAAGCAGGCACACTAGATATTAGCGCGGTGGTTTCAGCGTGTTTGA
>JBLHEU010000088.1:0-12103 GCA_047614525.1 Bacteroidia bacterium
GCAGAGGTTGTTGAAACGCGTAATCAGCTTTATAATTTGAGGACAGATTTGGTAGAAAAGATTGCTGATAAGGACAGCGTAAATCGTTGCATAGAATCCGAATTTCAGTATGTGGAGAGCCTTGATGAAGGTGTTGAACGAGTGGTTGCAGAACTAAATGGTTGCTTTGAAACCTACTCTGAACTAAAAGACGATATTGACCGTTTACTGATTGCTTTGCCAGCAAAGACTGAAAGATGATTCAAAGACTGAGCATATTATTACTTGTTTTCCTTTTTCCATTAACGCTTTTGGCGCAAACGGATACGGACGAGCAGTTGGCCGCTCAGTATTTCAAAAATGGTGAATACGATAAAGCTGAGGTCTATTACAAGAAGCTTTACAAGCGCTACAACGATGAGTTTTTCTATCAGTATTACATAGACTGTTTGCTTAAACTGGAGAATTTCTCTGAGGCAGAAAAGACGGTTTCTAAGCGAATCAAAAAAGAGGGAAATCCTGTTTTGTATGTGCATTTGGGTTATGTACAGAAAGCCGCTGGCGATAAAAAAAAAGCGCTCCAGACCTATGGTAAAGCTATTACTGAGTTACCGCCTTTTCAGCGTCAGATTCAAGCCCTTGCTAATTCATTTACAGACAAAGGAGAATTAGAATATGTAATTCGTACATACGAGAAAGGCAGAAAGCTTCTTAACGGAATCTACAATTACCGATTTGAGCTAGCCAAAGTCCACAATCAGCGTGGAAACTTTGATCAGGCGTTGGAAGAATATCTTAATGCTCTGAATGAAGATGAGTCTCAGATTGTTAACGTGAAAACTGATTTGCTGGATGTATTTGCCGCAGACCAGTCTGGTGAAAAGACGGAATACTTTGAGGAAGCACTGGTTGGGCGAATTCAACGTAGCGCTTCAAAAGACATTTATCCTGAGTTACTTATCTGGCACTTCGAACAGCAAAAGGAATTCAAAAAGGCATTTACGCAGGCTAAAGCATTAGATAGAAGGAACCGCGAAGATGGCGCACGACTCGTTCAGTTTGGGCATATCTGTAAAGCAAATGAAGCGTATGATTTAGCAATTGAAGCTTATCAGTTTGTGATTAAAAAAGGTAAAGGGAACTACTATTATTTGAGTTGTAAGAAGGATTTAGTGAACACGCTTTACGAAAAGGCGGTTGCTGGGGGCGAGTACACCGGTGAAGAATTACTCGACTTAGAAAAGACATTCTTAACTACGCTTGATGAGTTTGGTAGGAACGGAAACGTGGCTCAGATGATGATGAACCTGGCAGAACTTTATACGTTTTACATTCACGATACACAGAAAGGGGTTGACCTTTTATACGAGGTTTTGGAGTTACCAGGTATCCAGAAAAAGGACTTGGCTTTGGCAAAGATTCAATTGGCTGATGCGCTTCTTTTTACGGGAGAAATCTGGGAGACTACTTTGCTTTATTCTCAAGCCGAAAAGATGTTTAAGACCGATGATATTGGGAGAACAGCAAAACTCAAAAACGCAAAACTGGCTTATTACACGGGTCAGTTTGATTGGGCTCAAGCTCAGCTTAATGTGCTTAAAGCCGCCACTAGCGATTTCATTGCAAACGATGCTTTGTACCTAGCAATGCTCATTGGCGATAACTCCTTTATGGATTCAACATATTCGGCACTTGGCATTTTCGCGAGAGCTGATCTCCTGTTGTATCAGAATAAATTGGATAGTGTGAAATTGGCGCTTGATAGCATTGAGGAATTTCATCCTGGACACAGTTTGATGGATGATATTCTTTTTAAGCGAGGGGAAATGGCTGAGCGAGCTAAAGAAGCGGTGAATGCCGTAGAGTATTATCACAAAGTTTGGAAGGAATACCCTGATGATTTGTTGGCGGATGATGCCGTTTACAAGATGGCTCAGATTAATGAATATTCGCTTGATTCGTCCAAAGCGATGGAATATTATCAAGAATTACTTCTCAATTATCCTGGAAGCCTCTACACGGTAGAAGCACGAAAACGCTACCGTTCTTTGCGAGGTGATTTGCTGAATTGAAAAGCTTCCAAATTCCCCCTTTCTTTACAGCATGATAATCTACAACGTAACGGTAAGCATAAATCATGATGTGCATGATGAATGGGTTCAATGGATGAAAACCGTTCACATTCCCGATGTTATGGCAACAGGCTTTTTTCTCGAAAACCGTTTCGCCAGAGTATTATTGGCTGATGAATCAGATGGAGTGTCTTATTCCGTTCAGTACATGTGTAAAAACATGGCCGATTTACAGATTTATCAAGGTGCGCATGCGCAACGCTTACAAGCCGAGGCAAAGGAAAAGTTTGATGGAAAGTTTGCCGCCTTTCGTACCGTTTTGGAAATGGTTGACTGATGGTTAAAGCAAAAAAGCATCTCGGTCAGCATTTTCTCAAAGACCAAAAAATCGCATTTGATATTGTGGAGGCTTTAACGGGCCACGGAGGTTACGAAGATGTAATAGAAGTTGGGCCTGGAACAGGCGTTTTAACCCAATACCTGATGGGTAAAGACTTCAACCTGCATGCGGTTGAAATGGACAGGGAGTCTGTTGCGTTCCTCAAACAGAACTTTATTCAGCTAACGGACAATCTTATAGAAGGAGATTTTCTTAAACTCGATTTTACTGAGATTACCGAAGGTCCGCTGTGCATAATTGGCAACTTCCCTTACAACATATCAACTCAGATTTACTTCAAGGTTCTTGAGAATAAAGACAAAGTTCCGGAGATGGTTGGAATGCTTCAGAAAGAAGTCGCTGAAAGAATTGCGGCTCCTCCGGGTTCAAAAACCTACGGAATTCTAAGCGTATTAGTTCAGGCATTTTACACCGTGGAATATCTGTTTACCGTTCCGCCAGAGGTTTTTAATCCACCGCCAAAAGTGAACTCTGCTGTTATCAGAATAATGAGAAACGATGTTAAAGCGCTGGATTGCGATGAGAAGAAATTCAAGATGGTGGTGAAGACCGCTTTCAACCAGAGACGTAAGACGTTGAGGAATGCACTCAAATCTCTTACTTTTGCCACCGCTCCAAACGAGTATCTTCTAACGCTTAGAGCCGAAAGGTTGTCGGTTGAAGACTATGTTCAGATTACAAAGTGTTTAGCCAACTAATGGCGAAGCAAAGGTTAACCAATCTCGATGACATTGAGTAATGCAATTCGAACTAACGAACGAATTTCTCGAAACCCTCAAAGAGGATATAGCAAGGCTTGACAGAGACACAGTTTCTGCCAAAGTAGGAGAGCTATACCCCGCTGATATTGCCGAAATTCTTGATGATGTAAGCCTTCAAGAGGCACGATTCATTTTCAGATTACTGGATGATGAGCTTAGTTCTGAGGTTCTCATGGAGTTGGATGAGGATGTTAGAGAGAAATTCTTAGCCTCTATTTCGGATGATGAGATTGCCGAATTGGTTGATCAGCTTGATACGGATGACGCGGCAGACATCATTGGTGAATTACCGGAAGGACGTCAAGAGGATGTACTTGAAAAGGTTGAGGATGACGAGCATACGCAAGACATTACAGAGCTCTTGGCGTATGATGAGAATTCGGCAGGTGGTCTTATGGCCAAAGAGTTGATCAAGGTAAACCTGAATTGGAATCTTTTACGCTGCGTTGGGGAAATGCGAAAGCAAGCCGAAGAAGTAGATAAAGTCTTTACCGTTTATGTGGTGGATGATGACGATACGCTTCTAGGAATTGTATCGATAAAAAAGATGCTTCTAAACACGGAACGCACGCTTATTAAAGACATATATAAGGAGAATGCCATTGCTGTTACTGCGGATATGTCTGCAGAAGACGTGGTTCAGGTTTCTGAGAAATACGACCTTATTGTTGTTCCGGTAATTGATGAGAAAAAACGTCTTATTGGTCGGATTACGGTGGATGATATCATGGATGTTGTCAGGGAAGAGACCTCTAAGGATTACCAAATGATGTCTGGTATTTCTGAGAACATTGAAACCACCGATAGTATTTGGGTTATGAGCCGCGCCCGTTTGCCATGGCTGTTGGTAGCAATGTTTGGTGGAATTGCTGGAGCAATGGTTATTGGTAATTATGAGGATGAACTCAAAATCAATCCAGAGATGGCCTTTTTCATTCCGCTTGTTGTGGCAATGGGTGGTAATGTTGGCATTCAATCATCAGCATTAATTGTACAGGGTTTGGCAAACAATACCTTGAGTAAGGATGGGATGATTAAGCGAATTACTAGGGAGTTGGCTGTTGGCTTGCTTAACGGACTCGCCTGCACAACCGTATTGCTTGTTTACAGCTATGTTTTTGTTGAATCGTTAGCACTCAGTCTTACAATTGGTGTCTCTCTTTTAGCAGTAATACTTTTTGCAGCAGCCTTTGGCACATTCATGCCATTAACGCTCAATAAAATGAAAATTGACCCTGCTTTAGCTACAGGTCCATTCATCACAACGAGTAATGATATCATTGGCCTATTGTTCTATTTCATGATTGGTCGAATGATGTACGGATTCGCTTTTTGATATGTAGCCATTGTACTAATTTCGCTTACCTATGCGCATACTATTTATTGACACTGTTCATGATCATTTGAGGTCACATCTTACACGGATGGACTTTGATTGTACAGATGGGTCGGAATTAGATCGTTCCGAGATACTAAGTCAAATTTGTGATTTTGATGGTGTAGTGATTCGAAGTAGAATCATGGTTGATAAAGAGTTTCTTGATGCTGCCAAGAACTTACGTTTTGTAGCACGCGCTGGTTCAGGAATGGAAAATATTGACGTTGAACATGCCAAAATGTTGGGTGTTCAATGCATTAATGCTCCTGAAGGAAACAGAGACGCAGTTGCAGAACACGCCACGGGAATGTTACTTGGATTGTTTAATCATATCCACACTTCAGACAGAGAAGTCCGTCAAGGAACATGGTTGCGAGAGCCAAATAGAGGGATTGAACTTCTGGGTAGAACAATAGGACTTATTGGATACGGAAACACAGGTCAAGCTTTTGCAAAACGCCTTGCTGGTTTCGGTGTTCTCACTTATGCTTACGATAAGTTCAAGAAAAACTTTGCAGATAGTTTGGTGATAGAGACCAATTTGGAAAGCATATACCAGGAAGCTGAGGTTATTTCGCTACACGTACCATTAACCGATGAAACTCAGCATTTTATTAATGATGAGTTTTTCGACAAACTTAAAAAGCCTGTTTTTCTGATTAACACATCAAGAGGAAAAGTGGTTGATACAGAAGCCTTAGTTAGAGCCCTCGAAAGTGGTAAAGTTTTAGGAGCTTGTTTAGATGTTTTTGAGTTTGAGAAGTTCAATTTCGAACAAATTGAAAGCGACCAAATTCCAGCGGCTTTCAAATATTTAATTGAGTCGCCAAAGGTTATTCTCACACCTCACGTAGCGGGATGGACCAACGAAAGTAGCGCCAAGATTGCACACGTTTTAGGCGAGAAAATTCAGTTGGCTTTTTCTAAGGTGTACTAACTAGTTCTGTACAACTAATTGCGCTGATGTGCGTGTTCTTTGCTCGAGTAGGATTACTCGGTCTGCCACTAATTTATCGATGGTTTGCTCATCAAAATGTCTAACGGTAATCAACTCACAACCCTTATTGTATTTGATTTCGAAATCCGTCCCGAGGCGATTTGTTAGTTCCGAAATTTTGTCTGCGTTCATATCGGTACAGAAAGAAAAGCTAATGGCAGAATTCTGCATCACGTTAGACTTAACTCCTAATTCATTTAAGACAGTGAAAATTTCCACGAAATGGTTTTCGGCAACAAAAGAATGATCTTTTGGTGAAATTGAAACGAGTGCTTGATTGTGCTTTTTGATGAATGATGGAACAAGCTTTTTTGCGGTGATATCTTCAACTAGGGTTCCTTGTCCAGAAGGAGAAATGAAAGATTTTACGTAAAGAGGAATGTTGGCGTTTTGAAGCGGCTTAATCGTCTTAGGGTGTAATACACTTGTTCCGAAATACGCCAATTCCATGGCATCGAAATAGGAGATTTCTGGAATGAGTGCGGTATCTTCAAAAAACTTCGGGTCTGCGTTTAATACGCCAGGAACATCTTTCCAAATTGTTACATCCTCAGCCTTAACGCAATGAGCCAAAATGGCTGCAGTAAAATCGGAACCTTCTCTGCCTAATGTGGTGGTAAAATTCTCGCTGGTTCCGCCAATAAATCCTTGAGTTACAATTACGGGAGCCTTCTGCAAGGCACGCCCAATTGAAGCGGTAGTCAGCTTGCGTGTTTCTTTCCAGTTAACTTTCGCGTCCTGATAAGTGTTGTCGGTCCTGATTAAATCTCGCGCATCAACCCAAGTGTTTTTTACTCCTTCCGAATTAAGAAATGCGCTCACAACCTTGGATGAAAGCATTTCTCCAATTGATACTATTTGATCATATTGAAACGGCTTATCCAACCCATCAGGATCATCCAAAGCCCATTCAATTTCAACTAGGGTGTTGTTTATGTCATCCACAACCGACTTAGCGTTTTCCCCAAACAAGTCATTGGCAATTTGCTGATGTTCAGCTCTAATGACATCAAGTAACTCTGATGTTGATTTGCCATCAAAATGGTCGTCTAAAAGCAGCTCCATTTTATTGGTGGTTTTACCCATTGCAGAAACAACAACAATTAGTTCACCCCGGTTGGTTGACTCAATAATGTGATGAACGTTTTTAACACTTTCTGCATCTTTTACAGATGCTCCACCAAACTTGTAAACCCTCATCTTTTTTTATACGATTGTATTTGTTCCCTTGTAAATTTCCCGTTGAGCCATTCTCCATCAAGTTCTGCATTATATTTTTTGTAAAAGTTGATGGCAGGCTCGTTCCAGTCTAACACTTGCCATTCCATTCTGGCCGAATCTTTCTCTTTTGCCACCTCAATTACTTCCTGAAATAAAAGATGTCCAATTCCCAAACCTCGTTTGCTTTCTGTAACAATAATGTCTTCAAGAAATAGGCTGCGTCCTTTCCAAGTCGAATACTTCTCGTAGTGAAGCGCAATTCCAACAATTTCTCCTTCCAGCTCGGCCACAATTAAGCTGTAAATAGAATTGCGTCCAAAACCATCTTCTTTTAACTCTTCTAAAGTTAAGGTTACTTCGTTTGGAGCCTTTTCATAAGCGGCTAGTTCACGAACCAACATAAGAACAGAATCAGCATCTTCAACCGTCCCTTTTCTAATCAGAGTTCTAGAGATTAATGTCATGTCTCAAATGTAGAAATTGCAACGCATCAAAAAGCCTTATTTGAGCACAAAATGTTTAAAAAAGAAAGCTATCTTTGAAGGCTGTTCAAAGAGGGTAAAAATCGATTTGACAAAGCTTAAACCAACCCTAAAGAGAATGCTTAAAAAATTAAAAATCATTGGAGCCTTAACAGTAATAATTGCCGTGTTAGGAGTCAATTCTGTAATGGCTCAAACTGACAATGTTGGAGTTGGAACTATAACCCCGCAACCATCTGCAATACTAGATATAGCTAACCCTTTTAATGTTTTTACTGGCGCCCGATCTAAAGGAGTTCTGGTGCCCGCTGTCACTCAAATTCAGCGTTTACAGATGCAAGGTGATTACAACGATACACTTGCAAATGGATTGTTGATATATGAACCAGACTCAGGAAACTTTTGGTACTACAAATACGATGTTCCTACACCAGCAGCCGCACCTTACGGTGATTGGGTGAAAATTGGAACCAACACTAGCAACGCAAATACAGGTATGCCAGCGGGTGGTATTATTATGTGGTCAGGTACTATTGCTTCCATTCCACTTGGTTGGGCGTTATGCGATGGTGCAACTGGAACTCCTGACCTTACTGATAAGTTTGTTATTTCCGTTGCCAGTTCGGTAGAAAACCCCGGCACCGCGCCAGTACCTGGTTTTTACATTGATGTAGAAGCAGGCGGTGCAATTGCGCCAGACAGACGCTTTTTTAAACTGGCTTATATAATGAAGCTCTAAGACAATCACATTAAAGACATTGAAGACCTGCTAAATGCAGGTCTTTCATTTTTCAGATACCCGAAAAACATGCAGAAAGTAAAATCATTAGGAGAGTTTATTGTTGAAAGACAAGACGATTTCAAGTATGCTAAAGGAGAGCTTTCTCGACTGCTAAGTGCTATAGGATTGGCCGCCCGAGTTGTTAACCGAGAGGTGAATAAAGCTGGCCTTATGGAAGAAATATTAGGCGATGTAGGGAGTGAAAATGTACAAGGTGAGCAGCAGAAGAAATTAGATGTTTATGCGGATGATGAATTCATTAGAGCCCTTAAAGACCGAGGTGAAGTCTGCGGATTAGCGTCTGAAGAAAAGGAAGGAGTAATTGAATTTAGTACTGGCTACGCCAAAGACGGCCAATATGTTGTGGCTATAGACCCACTGGATGGTTCCTCCAATATTGATGTGAATGTTTCTATTGGAACCATTTTTTCTATCTACCGAAGAACGTCTGAATCTGGGCCTGCTACGTTTGATGATTTCATGCAAAAAGGAACAGAGCAAGTAGCTGCCGGTTATGTGATTTATGGTTCTAGTACCATGCTTGTTTACACAACGGGTAATGGCGTAAATGGTTTTACGTTAGACCCATCTATCGGAGCATTTTTTCTTTCTCATCCAGATATGATGATTCCGAAAGACGGGAATATTTACAGTATAAACGAAGGGAATTATGTTCATTTTCCTGACGGAGTTAAGCAGTATCTGAAATATTGCCAAGTGGAAGACCCGGAAACTAATCGACCTTACACTTCAAGGTATATTGGCTCTGCTGTAGCCGATTTCCATAGAAACCTGATTAAAGGAGGGATTTATATTTACCCAACTACAACGGCTTCGCCTAATGGTAAGCTGAGGTTGCTGTACGAAGCAAACCCTTTTGCTTTTTTGATGGAGCAAGCAGGTGGTTTGGCAACCGATGGTTTTGGAAGAATCGTTGAGATTCAACCAACTTCTCTACATCAGCGAACACCGCTTTTTATTGGTTCAGAAAACATGGTGAAAAGAGCTATGGATTTAATGGTCGAATATTCTCCTAACACTTAAAAACATAGTTATACCATGACGAAAGATGAGCTTGTTGGGCTTTTTGACTCGTCTCAAACCGTAAGCGAGTTAACCGCTGCTCTCAAAACAGATGCGGCAAAACTCCGATTGCGAGGGGTGGCCGGTTCTGGCTATGCCTTTGTCGCTGCCGAGGTTATTAAAAAAACCGCTGATCATCACGTTTTTGTGCTTTCAGATAAGGAGGAAGCAGCGTATTTCTTAAGCGACTTGGAGTTACTTACCGGTAAGAAAAAAGTGCTTTTCTACCCCATGTCTTATCGTAAACCTTACGAGTTAGAAGAGACAGATAATAGTAATGTAATTCAACGCGGTGAGGTGCTAAACGCGCTACAGTCAAGCACAAGTCAGCAAATAATTGTAACGTATTCTAAGGCGCTTTGCGAGAAAGTAATTTCGAAAAAAGTGCTTCGAAAAAGCACCTTTGGGATTACTATTGGCGAAGAAATCGACCTCGATTTCATCAACGAAATGTTACACGAATATCATTTCGAACGTGTTGATCAAGTTTATGAGCCCGGTCAGTTTGCTATTCGCGGAGGGATTGTAGATGTGTTTTCATTCGCACAAGAACTACCATATAGAATTGAACTTTTTGGAGATGAAGTGGATAGCATTCGTGCTTTCGACCCAGCAGAACAACTTTCTGTAAAGTCTTTACGCAAGGCTACTATTGTTCCTAATGTACAAGACGAAGTTCTGCTTATTGATAAGGTTCCTTTCTTCGATTTCCTTCCAGCTAAAACAACTGTTTGGGCACACGATATTGAAGAGCTTAAACTAAAAGTTGATACTGAACTTCGCGAAGCGGGAAATATTTTTGCCCAGCTTGAAAATGTAATTGGCCTCAGCAAACCGGAAGCAAAGTATCTTAGTTCTGATGAGATTCTATCTGCTTTTGAAGGTTATAGGGTAATTGAATTCGGTCAGCGTTCCTATCACAAAGACCCAATAGAGGTTAAATTTGATATGGCGCCTCAGCCTGTGGTGAACAAGGATTTCACACTGCTACAGCAGATTCTTATCGACAATAAAACACAAGGCTACAAGAATGTTTTGCTGGTTGATAATCCTGGCCAGATAGATCGATTAGAAACAATTTTTGATGACTTGGTTATGCCAGCGGGTACACGGGTGCAAAAGCCATTGTTCGATTCAATGGTGCTTTCAATTCACGAGGGATTTGTTAGTCACGAACTCAAATTAGCTTGTTTTACCGATCATCAAATCTTTGAACGATACCACAGGTTTAGGCTTCGACAAGGGTATAAACGAGGCAAGGAAGCATTAACACTTAAAGAGCTTTCTGGTTTAAATCCTGGAGATTTTGTAACCCATATTGATCATGGAGTTGGGAAGTTTGCGGGCCTCGAAAAAATCGATGTAAACGGAAAGCTACAAGAGACCATTCGGTTGGTTTATCGAGATAATGACATTCTCTATGTGAGTATTCATTCTCTTCACAGAATCACCAAGTTTTCAGGTAAAGACGGAGAGCAGCCTAAGATTAATAAGATTGGCTCGCCAGTATGGAAAGCCCTAAAAGCCAAAACCAAGCGACAGGTTAAGGACATTGCCAAAGACCTGATTAAACTTTATGCTGAGCGTAGAGCCAAAAAGGGTTTTGCTTTTGCGCCAGATACGTATCTACAAACGGAGTTGGAAGCCTCTTTTATTTATGAGGATACTCCCGACCAGGAGAAAGCCACCATTGCCTTAAAGGAGGACATGGAAAAGGAATACCCGATGGATCGTCTTATTTGTGGGGATGTTGGTTTTGGAAAAACAGAGATTGCAATACGAGCTGCTTTTAAGGCTGTTGCAGATGGAAAGCAAGTTGCCATTTTGGTGCCAACCACTATTCTTGCCTTGCAACATGCAAGGACCTTTAGGGAACGTTTAAAGGAATTTCCTTGCACAGTAGATTACATCAACCGTTTTAAAACAAGGAAGGAACAGAACGATACGTTATCTCGGGTGGCCGAAGGAAAAGTAGATATTCTGATAGGAACACACAGAATTGTTGGGAAAGACGTAGGGTTCAAAGACCTTGGTTTGTTGATTATTGATGAGGAACAAAAATTTGGTGTCTCGGTTAAGGATAAGTTGAAGAAATTTAAAGTGAATGTTGATACACTCACACTCACAGCTACGCCAATTCCAAGAACACTCCAATTTTCGTTAATGGGGGCTAGAGACCTTTCGGTAATCAATACGCCACCACCAAATCGTCATCCGGTAATTACCGAACTACACACGATAAATGATGAGTTAATTAGAGACTCTATCATGTACGAAGTTGGTAGAGGAGGTCAGGTTTTCTTTGTCAATAATAGGGTAGAGAACATTAAAGAAGTTGCTGGAATGATTAGCAGGCTTTGTCCAGATGTACGCGTTTGCATTGGGCACGGACAAATGGAAGGAGCCAAGCTAGAAGACGTTATGATGCGTTTTATGGAAGGCGAGTATGATGTGCTCGTTGCTACAACCATTATTGAAAGTGGCTTGGATATTTCTAATGCCAATACCATCATTATTAATAACGCTAACCACTTTGGCTTAAGCGACTTACACCAAATGCGTGGTAGAGTAGGGCGCTCTAACAGGAAGGCCTTCTGTTACCTGTTGGCGCCACCGGTTACCATGCTTACGCCTGAAGCAAAAAAGCGATTGAAAGCCATTGAAGAATTCTCAGATCTTGGAAGTGGATTTAATATCGCAATGCGAGATTTAGACATTCGCGGAGCAGGAAATCTGTTGGGTGCAGAGCAGAGTGGATTTATAAGTGATATTGGTATTGAGATGTACCACAAAATATTGGATGAGGCGGTAAATGAACTCAAAGAAACTGAGTTTAAGGATTTATTTAAAGACGCTCCAAAACGAGAATTCGTGCGGGATTGTCAAATTGATACGGATTTGGAAATCCTACTTCCAGACCAATACGTAAACAGCATTGCTGAGCGTTTG
>JBLHEU010000089.1:0-11943 GCA_047614525.1 Bacteroidia bacterium
ATTTGAGAATGCCGCTCTGCGGAAACCTTGAATAAGTACTCCGAGTGCACCACCTGCAATTCCTACTCCTGTAAATGCTCCATCGAAAATGGCCGCAAATGCTGCTGGTACGTGTTGTGCATTCATGAAGATTATGATGAGGGCTGCGCCAACATAAATGACGGCCATAAATGGTACAATCTTCTCTGTAACAGATGCAATTCTTTGAATACCACCCAGAATTACGATTCCAACTAAAACCGCTAGGATAAGTCCGAAAACTGTACCGCCATAAGCAGATTCTATTCCTGCTGATGAAAGGAAAATTTCTGCTGCTTGATTGGACTGAAACATGTTACCTCCACCGAACGAACCACCGACACACATAATAGCGAATATGATTGCGAGCACTTTTCCAAGACCGGCCATGTTCTTGGCAGAAAGACCTTTAGACAGATAGTACATAGGCCCTCCGTAAACACGTCCGTTTTCATCTACTTCTCTAAATCGAACACCAAGCGTACACTCTACAAACTTGGATGACATACCGAGTAATCCTGCTAAAATCATCCAGAATGTTGCACCTGGTCCACCAATGGCAATGGCCACTGCTACACCCGCAATGTTTCCTAAACCAACCGTTGCAGAAAGTGCGGCTGTAAGGGCTTGAAAGTGGTTTACTTCTCCTTCTGCACCTTCAATTCGAATTGTATCTGGGTTATCTCCGTCAACTGTATTTACCCCAGAATCAACCGCTTCTACATGCTCATACTTACCTCTAACTGTGTTGATGGCAATATGAAACAATCGAAATCCGGGAAACTTGAAAATGATGGTAAAGTAGAGTGCTCCTAGTATAAGTGGGAAGAGTACCCAAAACACTTTAATGTCTTCTGTAAACGGAATTTGGTAGAATATCAATCCAACAAACCACCCAGTAGCCTGACCGAAATAATAATCGATTTTTTGGTCCAATCCACCGTCTTGAGCAAAGGTTAAAATTGGAAGTAATGCGGATACGAAAAGCGAAATGAGCTTCTTCATGTATGCTTAATTAAGTTGATTTGAATGCGATGGAGAACAAAAGTCTAAAAATTGGCGGGATAGGCAAGTCAAGGCTTCTGCATCTCGGCTAGCTGTTTTTCCATTAAAGCAATGCCTTCTTGGAAACTATGTGGGTTATAACCTAAGTCACGTTTGGCTTTATCTAGGATGAAACCTGTTACTGGTGGCCTTTTAGCTGCTTGGTTTAGGGTTTCTGATGAAACGGGGTTGATGAGGCTTTTATCTAAGCCATAATAATCGGCTACTGCCTTTACCAAATCAATTATGCTGAATTGGTCTTTGCCCGATATATTATAAACACCTAAAGCGTTTTTTTCTACAGCCAGAATACAACCATCAGCCAAATCTTCTGCCAATGTTGGCGAACGAAACTGATCTTCAACAACATTAATAGGGGCACCTTTTTCTAAAGCTCCTTTTGCCCAAAGCACAATGTTTGAACGGCTCATGTTATCTACGATTCCATACACCAAAACAGTTCGTAAAATGGCCCATTTCAGTTTGCTGATTTGAACGATTTGTTCTCCTTTCCATTTTGCGTTTCCGTAATAGCTTAATGGGTCTGCAACGCCTTCTTCATCATAAGGACCTTCTTTTCCATTAAAAATAAAGTCGGTTGAGATATGCACCAAATGGCAATTGTTGCGCTCAGCGGCATCTACTATATACTGTACGGCATCAACATTTGCGCGATCACAAGCAGCATGGTCCAATTCGCAATCATCAACCTGGGTCATTGCCGCAGTATGGATGATGTAATCTGGTTTTACGGCATCAATAACGACATCAACGTTTGCCTTATTTCCAATATCTAAAGAGAAATATTGGTAGCCCTTTTGACTAAGCAATCGATTTTCACCTCTCGCAGTTGCAATCAATTCAACATCGCTTCTGTCTTTAAGCTTGTAAACTATTTTCTGTCCCAACAAACCGTTGGAGCCTGTAACGAGAATTTTCTTCAAATTATGCGCTTATATCGTTTTTCATATCGGTAACCTGCTTAGATGTGCCTAACACAAATAGCTTTGACTCCAATTGTATCTGAGTATCAGGAGATGGATTGAATACGTATTCACCAAGTGACGTTTTGAAACCTACAATATTGGCTCCCCAATTCTTCCGAACATTTAATTCCTTGATGGTTTTCCCTATATAGGTTGTTGGAAGCGTACTACATTGAATTTCTTCAATGTGGGCTTCCACGCTTGACTGCCCTGTGAGCATATCAATAAACTCAACCACATCTGGTTTTAACACCAACTGCGCCATATGCGCGCCACCCACCTTATCAGGCATAATAACGTTGTCTACGCCTGCATGTCTCAGTTTCGTGTCAGAATTATCTTCAGAAGCTCGACTTATAATCTTCAATTTGGAATTATTCACCCTCGCGGTAAGCACTACAAATAAATTATCCGCATCATACGGCAGTGCAGAAATCAACGCTCCTGCGTCCTTAATTCCTGCTCGTATGAGTACGTCATCATGTGTAGCATCTCCCTCAACGTAAAGAACCTTGCTGTTTTCTGTTAACTCGGCAATGATTTCTTTATCCTTTTCCACCACAACACAACTAACGCCATTTTCAATCAAGGTTTGATATGCTTGACGGCCGTTACGACCATAGCCGCAAACGATTGTATGATTCTTTAGCTTATTGATGGACCTATCCACGCGAATGTGTAATAATAACCTTCTGAATTCCCCATCGACCACGTATTTGGTGACCTCGGTAATGGTGTATGCGAATGTACCAAAACTGCCCAGTATGAGGAAGATTGTGAATATTCTTCCCTCGAAAGAAAGTGGTTTTACTTCATTAAAACCAACCGTTGTTACAGTAATGACTGTCATATACACAGCTTCCCAAAAATCGAAATTTTCGAAAAACATGTAACCTACAACGCCAATCATCAACAACAAAGTGATGATAACAAACGGAAAATAAATGACCCGAATTCGGTTTATCACGGCCTCAAAGAAACATTATAGGTCCCAAACACTTTTTCGTTTTGCTTGGGTTGTTGGTTTGAAATAATGCTTGTGCTCTAAAATGAACGAGCTGATGAGATAAACAATTATTGACGAACCGAAGGTGAAAAATGATAAATAGATGAAATACATGCGAATGCTTGTGGCTTTTATTCCAAGCTTTTCGCCCAGCCAAGAGCACACTCCAAACAATTGGAATTCAAACAACGAAACGTACTTATCTTTTCCTTCGGACTTCACGATTCTCTTTTCAAAATATTGGCGCCTATTCTGCAATTTATGCATTTTTTGTGGTCGCAGAAGTTGGTTTTAAGTTCAATTAGAGCTTGAGATTCCATTGCGTTATTGGGCCTAAATCCAAATTTAGCAAAAGGTCTTGTCTTCTTGTTTGATTCTGGTTTTAGTTGTTCTAAGAGAGCCATTGCCTGCTCTTTGAGTTCCATTTTAGTCTCTCGTTCTGAAAGAATAAAGAGAAACGGAGCCAACACGTTGATTAGTATGTTCTGAGCCATTGACATGCCAAGTCGGTTTCCCACGGTTGGGAATTCTTTCCCAAATCGGTAGTGTGTTTGCCAATATTGAGATGGCTCAATCATTAAAGCTGAAAGTAAGTCTGGCACATCTTTCCCACCAAACCATTTAAAAAAAGCTCCAGTTTCGAAAAACAATGCCGCTAATTGCCCTATTCTGAGAGATGGAAAGTTCTTGGGGTGCATTCGAGAGAACTTCCACAAGTTCCTATCCATCGGTTCCAACCCATATTTATGCCGAAGAAATTCGTATTCCTTGGAAAGCTTTGCCTGATATTCGTATTCAGGATTTTCTAAAAACCCAGCATTACCAAATAGGATTGCCTCTAATTGAAGTAGGTTATTCTGGTGCTTGGCCAGAACTTTCCAAAGTGTGTTTTTGGCAAGTAGTTCAAAGGGTTCTGAATTAACCTTCATTCCAAATGCTCTAAAAAGTACAACCTGAAAAGCCTGTTCTAAATCACCAGCATTTTCATCAATGTTCTGGTCAATCCATTCGGACTTACGCTGAAGTCTTGATACAACCAATGTATCCATCCAACCATTTCTAATCAAGGCTGGGACTTCCATAAACTGCTTTCCGCACGGAACCTCATCAGATGCATTAACAAATAAATCGTATCGCGTAAGCACTTGATTTGAAATTAAATTCTTGAGTTCAAGAGTCGGAAAAGTGCCTAGCGATTCCTCCAAATCATTTTCAAAAACCACATGTAAAATGATGTTCTCGTAATTAGAATCATGCTGGTGCTTGTGGCGCAACCAATCCGATGCCCGAACATGGATTTCGACATTACCTGCCCATTCCGTTTCTCCAATTTTCAATCGAGAATTTAGAAAGTCTGGACCAGCATTTGAGTTTAATTCTCCGGGGCGGATAACCTCCACCTTAAAACCTTCAGTGGTTTTAAGATTCTGAGAATCAAATAAGCGGTGTTGCCAAATGTGTTGTAGCAGGTCTTCTCTCAAGTGAGGCATAACCTAAAGGTGGTTGTTTTTTACAACCCGGCAGCGTCTAATAAATCAGACATCTCTTTTTTTAGTTCTAACGCAGCAGCACGAGCGGCATCTGCAAAATCCTCTCCATTACCTGCATAGATAATTCCACGAGATGAGTTTACGAGCAGACCACATTTATCGTTCATGCCGTTTTTGGCCACTTCTGCTAAACTTCCACCTTGAGCCCCTATTCCGGGTACAAGAAGAAAATGTTCAGGCACAATTTTCCGAACCTTTTTCATCAGACTTGCTTTGGTAGCGCCAACAACAAACATGGTATTATCAATGCTTCCCCATTCTTTTGATTTACGCAAAACCTCCTCAAACAACTGACCGTTTTCTGTTTTCAAGTATTGAAAATCTGCAGCACTATCATTAGAAGTTAGTGCAAGCAACACCACCCATTTATTGCTGAATTGGAAGTAAGGAAGGACACTATCCGAACCCATATAAGGTGAGAGCGTTATCGCATCAAAATTCATTTGATCGAAGAAACCTTTGGCGTACATCCGTGAGGTGTTTCCAATATCTCCTCGTTTGGCATCTGCCAACTTCAAAATATCATCAGGGATTTCCTGAACGGTTTTTTCAAGAGAAACCCAACCTTCAAAACCTTGACTTTCATAAAAAGCCATGTTGGGTTTATATGCTACGCAAAGGTCTTTTGTGGCTTCAATTATCCGTTTGTTAAACTCAAAAACGGGATCTTGATAGCTCAATAGGTGCGCTGGGATTTTGGCAAGGTCGGTATCCAGTCCAATGCAGAGAAAACTGCGCTTTTTCTGAATTTGTTGGAAGAGTTGTAGGTGATTCATTGATAACTCAAAAATAAACAACCAAACGACCATACAGAATGTTGGAAACGATTGAAAATCAACTAATTTTTAAACGGTTGATATGGCTTATATCCGTACTTTTGTTTCCCGTTCATCAACCTACAGAATCACGTTAAAAGATGCCGGGTACCAAATATATTTTCGTCACTGGAGGGGTTACCTCCTCATTAGGAAAAGGAATCATTTCGGCTTCTTTGGCCACTTTATTACAAGCCCGCGGTTTTCGGGTAACTATCCAAAAGCTTGACCCTTACATTAACGTTGATCCTGGAACGCTTAACCCGTACGAACATGGAGAATGTTATGTAACGGATGATGGTGCAGAAACGGACCTCGACCTTGGTCATTACGAACGTTTCTTGAATGTTCCCACTTCACAAGACAATAACGTTACTACAGGTCGTATCTATCAAACCGTAATAAATAAGGAGCGACAAGGCGATTTTCTGGGAAAAACTGTTCAAGTAATTCCACACATTACGGATGAAATTAAGCGCAGAATACAACTGCTTGGCGACACTGGCGATTACGATATTGTAATTACTGAAATTGGAGGGACCGTTGGCGATATTGAATCCTTACCTTACATAGAGGCTGTTCGTCAGTTTAATTGGGAAAGAGGTGTTGGCAATCATTTGGTAATTCATCTTACTCTTCTACCCTACCTGGCTACATCGGGAGAGTTAAAAACCAAACCTACACAGCACTCAGTTAAAACGTTGCTCGAAAGCGGGCTTCAACCAGATATTTTGGTTTGCCGTGCTGATCGAAAAATACCCCAAGAACAACGAAGAAAAATCGCTCTGTTTTGTAACGTAACGCAAAACGCTGTTATCGAATCTCTCGATGCCTCAACCATTTATGAAGTCCCTCTCTTAATGCTTAAAGAGAAATTGGACTCCGTTGTTCTAAGTAAGCTCAAACTCTCATCTAAGAAAGACCCAGATTTAGATAATTGGAAGCATTTCTTAGGCATTCTAAAAAACCCTACAGCTGAGGTTAAAATTGGATTAGTAGGGAAATATGTTGAGCTGAAAGATGCTTATAAATCCATTGCAGAAGCCTTAATACATGCTGGTGTAGAAAATGAGTGTAAAGTTGACGTGGCTTGGATTCATAGTGAAGATTTGGAAGACGGAAATGTTGATGAAAAACTAAAAGGATTAAAAGGCATTCTGGTCGCCCCTGGTTTTGGTGACAGGGGAATTGAAGGAAAAGTATTAGCAGTTAAATACGCCAGAGAAAACAACGTTCCGTTTCTAGGGATTTGTTTAGGAATGCAATGCGCAGTTGTTGAGTTTGGTAGAAACGTAATGGGATTGAAAGGCGCAAATAGCACCGAAATCAACCCAAAAACAAAGGAGCCTGTTATTGCTATTATGGAATCACAGAAAAAAGTGACCAAGAAAGGCGGTACCATGAGGCTGGGTGCTTACCCATGCAAGGTTGCAAAAGGCACCAAAGCTTTTTCGGTTTATGGTTCCACCAACATTAAGGAGCGTCATCGCCATCGTTTCGAATTCAACAATTCTTATCTAGAGAAGTATCAGAAAGCCGGCATGATTGCTTCTGGAATAAACCCAGATTCTAACTTGGTTGAGATCGTTGAATTGAAAGACCACCCATGGTTTGTAGGGGTTCAATTTCATCCGGAATACAGAAGTACGGTAGCCGAGCCACATCCACTATTTGCAAAGTTTGTCGGAGCTGCTTTAAAGGCTTAAAAACATCGGTTATTCTAAGCGAACAAGCTTTCTATCTTTGTCGCCCAATTAAAAAAACGGTATGGACAAGAATTCGGCCATCGGGCTAACACTCATCCTCGTCATATTCATAGGTTTTCAGGCGTACATGGGGCCTTCTGCCGAAGAAAAAGCAGAGGTTCATCGTCTCCAAGATTCAATTGCTACAGCAGAAACTGAGGCTCAGCGATTAAATGAGCCTGCAATTGACGAAGCTGTTGCTCAATTCAATGACACTCCTTCGCAGCCTGTTACTGCAAATCCAGTAGAAGATTCACTTGCTCAAGTAAAACTGAAAAGCCAATTTGGTGATTTTGGTAACGCTGCTGTTGGTGAAGGCGGAACGGTTGTAATTGAGAACGAAGTACTTGCTATTACACTGAGCAAAAAAGGTGGACATCCTTTATCGGTTCAACTTAAGGCTTATCAAACACACGATTCTCTTCCGTTGATGCTTTTTGATGGAGATGAAAACCGCTTTTCTCTAGAGTTTTTCTCTAAGAACAATCGCATCGTAACACAAGACCTTTATTTCCAGCCATCTGCTGCGGGATTTAGCATTTCTGGAGAAAACAGCAAAACGCTTTCTATGCGTCTTCCTGCTGGCCCAAATCAATACCTAGAATACGTTTATACGCTTACCGGTAATTCTTACATGGTTGATTTTGACATCAACATGGTTGGGCTAGATAATGTGATTGAACGCAATACAAGATCGCTTGATTTACATTGGAGAAACGATCTGCCAAGCCAAGAAAAAAGCTTGGATAATGAACGGATGAACTCTACCATTTATTATCGCTTTAGCGATGAGGATGTAGACTACATTTCTGAAACATCTGACGATAAGGAAGAAGTTCAGGCTGACCTGCAATGGGTAGCCTTCAAGCAACAATTCTTTAGTTCTGTTTTAATTTCCAAAGATGTTTTTGAACCAGCAACCAGCATTGAAACTTCTCGTGTAGAGGAGAACGTAGATGTTGTGAAAACCTGCGATGCCAAGCTTACCATTCCTTACACCGGTCAAGAGTCAGAGCAAATTGCTTTGCAATTCTATTTCGGCCCTAACCATTACAACTCATTAAAGGAGTATGAACTCGGTTTAGAAGAGATGATTCCACTTGGTTGGGGAATTTTCGGATATGTAAACAAGCTGGCCGTAATTCCACTATTCGACTTACTGAAAGACACAGGATTAGGCTATGGAATTATTATCCTAATCCTCACGCTTCTAATCAAAACGGTTTTAATGCCTTTCACTTATAAGGCATATATGAGTACCGCTAAAATGCGGGTTCTTAAACCTGAAATTGAAGAGATAAACGAGAAATTTGAGGGTAAGGATGACCCAATGGCCAAGCAACAAGCCACCATGGCGTTGTACAGCAAAGCAGGGGTTAATCCTATGGGAGGATGTTTGCCAATGTTGTTTCAGATGCCAATTCTGATTGCATTATTCCGCTTCTTCCCAGCGTCTATTGAGCTAAGGCAGGAACCCTTTCTTTGGGCAGATGACTTGAGTAGCTATGATAGCATTCTTGACCTTCCTTTTGACATTCCATTCTATGGAGATCACGTGAGTTTGTTCACGCTGCTTATGACTATTTCTACCATTCTCTACACTCGTTTTAATATGAGCATGCAGGCCGGTTCGCCACAAATGGAGCAAATGAAATGGATGATGTACCTGATGCCAGTAATGATGTTGGGTTGGTTTAACAGCTACGCATCTGGTCTTAGTTATTACTATTTCTTAGCCAACATGGTAACGTTCGGACAGAATTACGCCTTCAAATTCCTTGTCGATGATGAAGCAATTCACAAGAAACTTCAGGAGAATAAAAAGAAGCCTAAGAAACAATCTGGTTTCCAAAAGCGGTTAGAAGACATGGCCAAGCAGCGAGGATATCAGCAGCCAGCCAAAAAGAAGAAGAAATAAATGTGTGGTAAGATTTTTGGCTTACGCCATTCAAATTAACGACATGAAAAATCTACTTCTCGCCCTAAACATCATTATTTGCGGAGCCAATTTTGTTGGTTGTAAGAGCACTGAAAAAAGCACCGTAGCAACTGCAAGCAATTCCTCAACTAGCGAAACATTAATGGCTACCGAGCCGCAGTTACTTGCTAGTATTCAGCGTACTGCATGCTACGGTCGATGCCCAATGTATAAGGCTGTATTCTTAGATAATGGAGAAGTGGAATATGTGGGGAAACGATTCGTTGACAAGGTTGGAACTTACTCTGGGTTAATCTCTGCGGAGAAAACCCAAGAAATTAAGGACATGGCGAAAGAGTATGAATTCTTCAAACTAGATAGCCTCTATCCTACTCCAATTTCTGATTTTCCTTCGTGTTTTACGGAAGTAAGGTTGGATGGCGTTTCTAAAAAGGTTGTTAACCGCAGAAACCCGCCAGAAAACCTGAAGTCGTTTGAAAGATACCTAGATGGAATTCTTAAGTCTGTTGCGTTGACCAAGGTTTCTGATGAAACCATTTACGACCAACCAGCTAAGTAGTTTACTCGGCTGCCTTTACTGGAGCAACAAGTTGGTAGTTGCTTAAATCAATTTTCATGATGTCGTACTTTCCATTTGCAGAACTTTTGGTGCTGTAATAAGCAGTTTTCCCATCAGCAGTTAGGATAAAGTCAAACTCATCGCCTGGTGTGTTGATTGGATAACCTAGGTTTTCGGGCTCACTCCATGTTCCGTCTTCTTGTTTCACAGATTTGAAAATATCGTAACCGCCCATTCCCTTATGGCCTTTACTGCTAAAGAAAATGGTCTTGCCATCAGCATGAATAAAGGGGCTTTTCTCCTTTTCCGCGGTATTCAACGTTTTAAGGTTTTCAGCTTTATTCCAACTGGTGGTTGAGTTACTTGTTGATGTCCAGATATCACCATTACCCTTTGCTTTATCCTTTTCTCGTTCAGACACAAAGAAGATTGTCTCGCCATCGTTAGACACACAAGCATCACTATCATAATAGCTACTATTTACATTCTTGCCCAGAGAGTATGCTTTAGACCATCTATTAAGGCTCATGAGTCTAGCAGCATCTGACGACCCATCTGCAATAGCCTCGCTGGCTCCCTTATTCATCCGTGTTTTAGAAACGAAAATATCTCCAGCATTGGAGTTTTTGAATGTGAAGAGTTGGCGGCCATCAGGAGAAATACTCAAACATGCATCATGCCCGTCTGTATTAATGGAGCCAGGTATTTGTACTGCCTGTTCCCAACCATCAATGCTATCATTCCAATAAGTGATGTAGATATCTTGGTACCAATCGTCATCACCAGCCCAACGCTTTCCGCCTTTTGTATCTGGTCTTCTTGAAGTGAACACCATTATTCTTCCATCAGCAGTAATTGAAGGAAGCGTTTCGCTATGGTCTACAGTATTTACGCCATCGCCTGCTGATGATATTTTTACATCTACAGGGTTTGTCATTAATTCTTTGGTGGCCACACACTTTCCCTTCAACGTTTCTGCTTTATCCTTATCAAATTTGGACAGCTTATCATTGGCCAAATACATATCTAAATGCTTAATGGCGTTATACTGATCAGCCATCATTCTGTAAGCAGCAGCTGTTTTATACTCTAAATCTTTATCAATTCCGGGGTTGTTCTCCTTTGCTTTCTGAAAGTAGGATAGCGCATCCTCTCCTTGCGTCAAGGCCAAATAGCACTCGGCCATTCGGTAATTCAGCATTGCATCTTTTCCGTGCTCGGTATACTCTCCGCGATAAATGCGCAACGCACCGTTGTAATCTTCTTCAGCAACGCTTGACTTAGCCTGTAGCATCTTAATCTTGTCTGGCCCTTTAATCATTTGGGCTTCGGCCAAATTGGGTGAGAAAAAAATGAATACTGCAAGAGCGAAAACTAAAACGGGATATCTCATCTATTAATGCTGTTTGGGTCTAAATTAATCATTTGAGATACTTCAACTAAGTGCAGTAACAATTGAATATGAACACCTCAAGCTGACTTACTTAACCAATCATGAAAAAGTTTCATTGCTTGACTCTTTTTATCGTCCAATTGATAGCTGATTGACTCTTCCACATACCGCACCAACGACTCATCTGCTGACCCGTGCAACGCAACAATAGAATTTGTCTTATTAGCAAGGCCCTTATTTAGGGCTTCTTCAAACGCTGTTACGAATTGAGGACTTAACGGTTTATTACTCACCCAGCAAGCAAAGACAAACGGCAAGCCCGTCAACGTTTTCCATTCTTCAGAAAGGTCTTTAACAACAGAGAACTTTTTTTCAAGACCAAAAACTCTGTCTCCAATTACAACCCCAGCAGTAGTACCGCCAATTTTAGAAATGAAGTCTTGAGAGCCATCCACCCATCTAGGAGCAATATTCCAATGCTTTTCTGCCAAAAGCTGAACCAGCTTTACAGATGTTCTGGATTGGTAATCTAGAATCACAGTATCAATCTCATTTAACGAAACCTCACTAAAAAGACAAACCGTTTCCACGGGGCCATCGGAACCAATACAACAATTGGTTATAACGTGAGATTCTTGCAGTTGAGGAATAATTGCAACCGGAACTAGTCCGAGATCAACATCACCATTAAGCAATTTTGCTGCACACTCTGAAGGCGTGTCTAATTGAAGATCAATCTCGTTTAACACGTCATGATTACGAAGCCCATAAATGAACGGGTATGAGTTAACGTATGATACTGCTGAAACCTTGATTTTCTCTTTCACTTGCTCAAAAATTGCACCTCAAAAATCGCTAATTTCGCGCCTTAACCGACAACACATGGAA
>JBLHEU010000090.1:0-11925 GCA_047614525.1 Bacteroidia bacterium
AAAGGTATGTAACACACTTCTTTGTTTGCAATGCCACCGTTACAGAGTGTTTGCTTATTGGTTCTCAGCGTACCGCTTAAAGCTCTCAGCGCTTTTATTGAGTTGCTTGCTCATAGTGCCTTTTAACAAGCCGCTAGCCAATTTGAGAGCACCTTTCAATTCAACCTCCTGCTGCATAATAAACTTGGTCGATTGGTCTGTAAGCTTCTCAAAACTGTAGTTAGAATAGCTGGTATAGCCCTTTCCTTCATAGCGCATGATGTACTCATCAGGAAGTTCATTACAAATTACAGTCTCGGTAATAAACATTCTACCTGCAGGAGAATCGAACACAACTTTACTTACAGCCCCAGCTTGTCTTTCCTCGCCAGAAACGTGTTTAACCGACCGTAAACCGTCCAACCATTTTAGGGTTACTTCGGGGTCTTGAATCAAGACAACCAAGTCATCCAACGGCTTTGTAATCTCTACCTCTGATTTGAACTTCATACTATTTACATCTTCCTTCTTAGCAAGACCTACTAGGTTTTAGAAACCTAGTAGGTCTTTGACCAAGAAACAAAAAAGGCGCTCCGATTAAGAGCGCCTTCAATATCAGTTATCAAGATGTTATTAATGTATCCCTTGCTCAGTTAAATAACGTTCAGCGTCAAGAGCAGCCATACAACCCGTACCTGCTGCTGTTACTGCCTGACGATACACTTTATCAGCTGCATCTCCAGAAGCAAATACTCCAGGAATCTTGGTTTTAGACGTGCCAGGCTTTACAATTAAGTATCCCGTTTCGTCCATATCCAACCAATCTTTAAAGATGTCAGTATTCGGCTTATGACCAATTGCTACAAAGAACCCGGTGCATGGAATTACATATTCCTCATTGGTTTTATTATTCAGAACCTTTGCTCCTTCTACTCCTTTTTCACCAAGGATATCAACGGTTTCATGGTTGAAGAGCATCTCTATGTTTTTTGTGTTTGCCACACGATGCTGCATAGCTTTTGAAGCACGCATTTCATCTTTTCTAATAAGCATGGTCACTTTAGTACAGAGTTTTGCTAGGTACGATGCTTCTTCAGCGGCAGTATCGCCAGCCCCAACGATTACAACTTCTTGTCCTTTATAGAAAAAGCCATCGCAAACCGCACATGCAGATACTCCGAAACCGTTTAGTCTTTCTTCGGCTGGTAGGCCCAACCATTTGGCTGAAGCTCCAGTTGAGATAATAACCGAATCAGCCAAAATCACTTTATCGTTAATCATTACTTTATGAACTGGTCCAGTAAAATCAACGGCTGTAACCATTTCGTAGCGCACTTGTGTGCCAAAACGCTCTGCTTGCTTGCGTAAATCTTCCATCATTTGAGGTCCATCAACCCCATCAGGGTAACCCGGGTAGTTATCAACCTCTGTTGTAATTGTCAATTGGCCACCAGGCTGCATTCCTGTGTAAACCAATGGCTCCATATCTGCTCTGGCAGCATAAATAGCCGCTGTATATCCAGCAGGTCCAGAACCAATAATTACACACCTTCTTCTTTCTAATTCTTCAGCCATTTTAATCTTATTTAAACATTTATCCTGTTAGTCGCAGGAAGAATCAATTCATTACACTATTTCACACAAATTATGGTATCAACCGTAGTCGCATAACCTGCCCATACGCCTCTACCTCCATTATCAAAATTTGAGTACACCGGAGTTGGACTACTGAAAGGATTTAGATTGGAAGCCGCATCTACAGATTCCCAGAAATTATACACTCCTTGATCTATTATTCCGAGTTTGACCAAAACCGTGTCCCCTTCTCTAAACCACCAGTATTCTACTTCAGCGCCATTATCACTTGCTAGGTTGGAACCTTGATAAATATTGAAATCTATTTTTTCTCCATCAAAGAGTCGGTCTCCAAAGCTTGGACTTCCATCAATGGGAGCCATTGACCTACCCTGAGTTAGATTTTCCGACCACATGTAGTAGAATTGTCCAATTCCTGCAGGGTCTGCCAATCTAACCCAAATAGAACCAAGGCTATCTTCTGGCAAATCATCCTTATACCATAAACTGTCTAGCTGGACTGGTTGGCCAATGCTGGTGATAGAATTATACTCTTGACCCTCAACGTAAGCTGTCATTTTGTAAGTTTTACCGAGTTCACCAATCATAAAAGGATTTGCGTTGATGCACAAATCTAAACCTGATGGAAAGCTCCCGAAACCCAATAAATCAAGTACACTATCGGTATTCAAATTGGGAATTGTGTCTAAACTGGAAAGACATATTCTAGGCAATTCAACACGCAAACCATCAAATTCGATGAATACACTATCAGCCTCAACAATGGAATTAAGAATTGCTGAAGCCGCAGTTTCGATTGGTTCGAAATAATTCTCGCTGCGACTTATAATAACATAAGGAAAGGTTCCGTTCTCGATGTATCCTTCAAACACAATTCCGTTTACACCTTCGGGCAAATCAATGTCCAAAACCTTCTCACATGCGCTAAATCCAAGGCCAATAGCCAACAGAAGCACAAGTATGTATAATTTGCTCTTCATGGTATTAGAATTTAAAGTTCCAGGTTATACTTGGTATAATTGGGAAAACGGAAACTTGACGCGCTTCAATCTGTACGCTTTGGTTGGTTTCATCAACCTCCGTTGCGAAATAAACGAAATATGGGTTCTGCCTGCTGTACACGTTATAAATCCCGAAGTTCCAAGTTGACTTAAAGCGTTTCTTCTTTTTCGGGTTTGGATACAGCGTTGCCCCTAAATCTAACCTATGATAATCTGGCATTCTGAACGAATTTCGATCTCCGTACTCCGTAACGATGTTCCCGTTAATAAAGTACCTAGATGCAGGAACCGTCATTGCGCTACCAGAACCATAAACAAACACTGCCGAGACTGACCATCGCTTTGAAATTCGATAGGAACCAACTACAGATAAGTCATGCCTTCTATCATACCGAGCAGGAAATGGATTTCCGTTATTTAAATCGGGAAAAACACGATTGGTCCAGGCCAATGTATAGCCAATCCAACCTGTGAATTTTGCTCCGTTTTTTCTAATGAAGAATTCAGCTCCGTACGAGTCTCCTTTTCCAAAAACGAAATTGTTATCAGGGTTGTTGTTGATGTTCTGATCTGGGCTAAAACCATCTCGGTATTCAACTAAATTGTTCATCAACTTGTAATAACCCTCAACGCTTATTTCCAGTTTATTATCAAAGAAATTGTGGAAATACCCCAGTGCCCATTGATGACCAATCTGCGGCTTAACCACATCTGTACTAGGAACCCAAAAATCCGTTGGAAAGCTGATAGAAGCCAAGCTTGCCAAATGAATGTATTGGTAGTTCATTGAATACGATGCCTTGATTGAATTCTTCTTTCCAAGCATTGCTCTACCAGATATGCGAGGCTCAGCAATTCCGTACGTTTTTACATTTTCCAATGTATTGTACCGAGTGGTATCTACCACTTGTCCTACTTCATTTTGAATGTATCTATCGAACGGACCTGTGTGTGCGAACATGGACCCACGAACTCCCACATTCAATCTAAACCTATCAGAAATATCCCAATCATCTTGAATATAAATAGCTGCTTCATGCGCGTGATATTTAACTACGCCACCTAAATCCAGCTCCGTATCACCGGTTCTGGCGGAAACACTGCTAGGCGTAAACGTATGATAGATGTAGTTTCCTCCAAATTGAATATTGTGTCTGATATCTGGCAACCAGTTAAGGTCCACTTTAAGGTTGTAATCCCGAATACCAGACTGAAGTTTTAAATTGAATTCTTGCTGTCCTGCACCAAATTCAAACTGATAATCGCTGAATATGAAAGAAGTATTCATAAATAGTTTAGGCTGAAAAATGTGATTCCATCTAAGCGAGGCAGTGGCATTACCCCAGCCAATATTGGCACTAAAATCATCTTGACTTGTAAAGCTGAACACATCCCGTCCCCAATACGCGCTAGCAAATATTCGATCTTTTTTACCTAAAATGTAGTTGACTTTTCCGTTAAGGTCAAAGAAGTAATAAGATGCCCCAGCAAAGAAACCGCCCCCTTCAGTGTCATCCTTTGTTGCTGCATTTGCAATAGCAGCACCAAGTAAACCGATATAAGCAAACCGGCCGGACACTATAAAAGAACCTTTGTCCTTAACTATAGGCCCTTGCAGTGTTAACCTAGAATTGATAATTCCTAAACCTCCTTCAATTTCAAACTTCTTTTTGTTTCCTTCCTTCATGCTTATATCAAGCACAGAAGCAAGCCTTCCGCCATACTTGGCTGGCATAGCACCTTTGGTAAGTTCAATCCCTTTTATTGCATCAGCATTAAAAACGGACAGAAACCCGAATAAGTGAGATGCATTGTAAACGACAGCTTCATCTAGCAAAACCAAGTTTTGGTCAGGCCCTCCACCCCTAACGTATAAACCAGCATTCCCTTCCGAACCTGATTGTACACCAGGCAGCAATTGAATTATCTTGATAATGTCAACTTCCCCGGCAAGCGCTGGCAATTCCTTCACTTGTGCAATAGGAATTGCAACCGTACTCATTTTTGAGCTCTTCGTGTTTTCGTCTTTCTTATCCCCAGTAACAACAACTTCACTCTTGGAGTACGAAGATTCCTTCATCTCTAGATTCACCTCGGTGTCTTTGTTTAAATCAATATCCTGAGAAAACGTTTCGTAACCCAGGAAAGACACCTTTAAAGTATACTCCCCTTCAGGGACAGTAATGGAATAAAAACCATAATCATTGGTTGTAGTGCCCTTCATTATTGGCTCCAAAAAAACATTGGTACCAATCATGGTTTCTCCATTGGCACCATCGCTAATAGTCCCGCTGATGGTGTATTTGTCCTGGCTGTAAGCCACCGTACTAATAAACAGACTTGCGAAAAACACAATGGACTGAAAACGTAAATCGAAGAAAACTCTCACCTAACTTTAGTATAATTCGTTCCTAATTTGAAGGCGCAAATGTAACCCTCAATCGCCTGAATCATTGTAAACATTTTGCAAAAAGGAATGTTCAGAAAAAAAGGCTCTCAAGTCCATCTTCCCGTTGTTGGGCTGAGTAGATTCGGAGCACCAAATCATTACCCCAAAAAAACCAGTGCCTTACTTGAAATAAGCTAAACTCCCAAATATGGCAGCTAAAGTGTCACTTTTCATACCTGAGTAAAAAAGAACAGCATTGTGGCGAAACCTTTGAAACTCAAAAATCGTTAACCTTGTATCGTCCTAGAAAAAAAAATCGTTTACAATGCTTAGAAAATTTACAATTGCATCGCTCCTGCTAGTAGGAATAACCAGTTATTCCTACGCCCAGTGTACAACTGGAAACTGTTTTGATGGAAATGGATCTTACCTTTTCGAAAACGGAGACCTTTATAATGGACTTTGGAAAAAAGGAATTCCTAATGGTTACGGAGTTTACGAATTCGTAAATGGAGATGCATACAAAGGAGCCTGGAAAGGTGGGTTAATGGAAGGTAGAGGCACATATAGGTATGCAAATGGCGACAAATACATAGGCGCTTGGAAAAATGGTCTGATGAACGGTAGAGGTCATTTCCATTGGGAGCTTATAGGCGACCTTATGACCAACGCCAAATACGAAGGCTTTTTTAAGGATGGTGTTCCAAAGAACATAGACATCAAACCAACTGGCACACCAGCTGAGTCACCAAAGCATAAGTAATCTTACTTATCGAAGATTTTAAAGGAGGGCTCATCCCCTCCTTTTTTGTTGCTTTTTTTTTTAGAACCTTGGTAGCGATTATTCAACAAAATCTGCTTCCACTAGTTGTATATTGTAAGCGTAACAATATTGCTTAATGACAACACCTTTCCCTTTTAAAACAATAGCAACAGCTTTCGCCTTTTCTCCTTACGCTGAAGCCAATTTACATGAGAGCACGCGCATAGCTAAAATGCTGAATGCCAAATTGGTTCTCATTCACGTTGGAAATAAAACTGCTGATAAAGTTCAGCAGTTAGAGGTGCTGATAGCGCAAACGGAAATTGCGAAGGAGAATGTAAAGGTTGATTTTAGGGAAGGCGATGCCGTTTCTGCCATTTTAGACTCTTGCAAGGCACACAATGTAGACCTGCTTATTGCTGGTGCGATGAAACGGGAAAACCTGCTAAAATTCTACACAGGTTCAATTGCACGCAAGCTCTGCCGAAAGGCTAACTGCTCCATCTTACTATTAACAGACAGGTCTGTTATCAGAACTAAATGCAATGAAATTGTAGTCTCTGGAGACAATCAAGAAAAAACTAAAACAACGGTAAGAACCGCCAATTACTTTGGGAAAATTTTAGGTGCCAATCATATTACTATTGTTGATGAAATAGACCCGAGAACTACAGGCGATTTTGCAGATGACGATGCTCAACTAGAAGCTACTGCTCAGAAGAGAAAAGAGCTCAAATGCAAAGAAGAAGTACGAATTACCAAGCTAGAAGAACATCTTTCAAATGATGGTGCACTGCCTGTTGGCCACAAATGTATTTTCGGAAAGCCAGGATATACTATCGGTCATTACGCAGCGGCAAACAAAGCCGATTTATTGGTAATGAATTCGCCAAACGCCAAACTGGGTTTAATGGATAGATTTTTCCCCCATGACCTGGAATATGTTCTGTCTGATTTACCGTGTTGTCTAATGATTGTTCACCAAAAATCTGAGTCCGTTGCATGAGGATACTCTCAAACGGATTAAAGGGCTGGAAACAGTCATGGAAAGGTGATTTAAGAGCCTCCATAACGGTAGCATTTATTGCTATTCCGTTGGGCTTAGGAATTGGCTTAGCTTCTGGAGTGCCTCCATTGGCTGCAATAATTCCGTGCATAGTTGGAGGTTTTTTTGTCTCTTGGTTTAGTGGTGGCAACATGGCGGTGCATAGCACTCCCAAAATGCTTATTGGTGTTACGGCAGCTGGTATTATTACGCTAGGTGCGGATGACTTTTTTCTAGGCTACAAATTATTTTTAGCTGCTGTGGTTTTTGCCGGAGTTATACAATTTGTGCTCGGCCTAATGAGGCTTGGGATTATAGGTGATCTTATTCCCGCTACGGTTATAAAAAGTCTTCTTGCTGCCGTTGGTATAATCATCATTGTCAAGCAAATTCCCGTGCTCTTTGGAGCAGACTTAATCATAAAAGACATAATCGATTTAGCTGTTTCCCTTCCCGAAATTGTCGGGGAGCTCAATCCGGCTGTAACACTGATAGGACTAATATCGGTACTGATAATGTTTGGGCATTCTAGAATTGAGTTCCCCATTATAAAGGCCATACCGGGAGCGGTTTGGGTAATTATTACAGCCGAAATCTATTCGCACATTCTCGGATTTCAAGAAGGCGGCTCATTCAATATTATGGGAGTTGTTTGCAATTTTGATAAGAGCTTTCTAATCAATCTGCCAAATGAAATTACCAATGCAATAGTATTCCCAGATTTCAGCCTTTGGCAGACCAGCGCATTCTGGAATATTGTGGTTGCAATTATTCTAGTAAGTAGTATTGAAGGGGTTTTAAGCGCTAAGGCTATTGACAGACTTGACCCACTAAAACGAAAGACCAACGTAAATAAAGAACTAAGTGCTATAGGACTTGGAACGGCATTAAGCGGTTTAATAGGTGGTTTACCCGTAATCCCAGCTATTGTTGCTACGTCTGTTGCAGTAAATCATAACTCCAAAGGCCAGCTTACAGATTTATTCCAAGCGGTGATTATTCTACTGCTAATTGTTCTTCTCGGGTCTCAATTACAACTTATCCCACTTGCAGCATTAGCTGGCATTCTTATTCATACGGGCTACAAACTTCTCAATCCAGCTGAGATAAGAAACGTAGCACGAATTGGATGGGATCAGATGCTGATTTTTGCAGTTACGCTGGTTGCGACTCTCACCACTGATTTGCTTATTGGAATTGCGGCAGGAACCGGAACAACACTTATCATTCACATTATTAGGCTTCGTTCTATTAGCAAGCTATTTACCATTCTTTTCAGACCAAATGTGGTTTCTTACGAAGAAGAAGATGGAGACATCTACCATATAAGCGTAAAAGGTCACAGCAATTTCCTTAACTACCCAAGACTGAAAAACGCCATGGATTTGGTGCCTATTGGAGAGTCGATGAACATAGATGTTTCTCTCACCGAATTCATAGACCATAGTGTAATGGAACACTTGGCAGAGTATGAAGAGAATTACATCAGGCGTGGCGGTAATTTTGAAATAATTGGTCTAGACACGCACCGAAGTGTTGCCGGCCATCCGCTGTCGGCAAGATATCTAGGTGCTATCGGACCAGAACCAATTATTGCAAAAGCGCTCACATCTCGACAGCAAAAACTGCAACAAATTGCTACAGATTCAAATTGGCTGTTTGACCCAACGGTCATACGGTTTGAAAACAAATTTGAAGATTTCCATCTACTACGTTACAAAACCGTAGACAAAGTTTACAACAAGATTTCAGGAGTATTTGGAGCCTACCAAGTAGTAATTGAAGATGTTGATTTCCATGAAGGTGAATTCCAAACAAAAGTTAGCCATCAATCTACGGTGGCCACAATAGAATTCACAAATCCTATCCCACTCTTTACTATTGAAAAAGAGCATATCCTTGATAAGCTGGCTGCCTTAGCAGGATATGACGATATCGACTTTCAAGACTTCAAAAGTTTCTCGAGTGAATATAGGCTCAAAGGACAAAATGAGACCGAAATCAGGAATTTCTTTTCGCCAAGACTAATCACATTCTTTGAAAAAAACCTCCCATACCGTATTGAAAGCACGGGTAACCGTTTACTTATTTTAAGTCGAGAACGGTTAATGAATGAATCGGAAGTGCTGCAACTTCAAATGTTTGCAAACGAGTTGTGTAATCAATTTTCTTGGTCAGAGAAATAAGGCTACACTCTTGAGGAGATTTGTTTTTGGATGTCTGCTAGTTATTCTTGGAAAGTCTGGTTACTCATCGAAATATGCCTAAGAAGGCCGTTCGAGTATTCCAGCATTATAGGAATTTCATCGGTTTGCGCGAGACTCAGATACTTAAAAATCAGCAAAGCCTGACCGTTACTTTCAATATGATTGATGTCGTGAGTCGTCAAATAATCGATTAACCCGTCAGTGAAAAACGCCTCAATAGCTGGCTTATTCTCTCCAAACAACAAATAATTCTTGGAGAACTTTGGATGCTTTTTAAAATTGATGTCTTTGTAACCAGAAAACGCAAGTACCCGCTCAAACAAACGATCAAACAACCCTTCTTTCTCTAAAGTAAACTCAGGAATAGACACGGGTAGTCTAATGATTTGTACGGTAGTTTGGTATACTTCAGAAGAAAGCAAAGCTCCTTCATCAAATCGAATATCAGCAATTTCCCAGCTTACTTCAGAATTTTCAAATACACCCTTTAAAGAGTTTTTCTTTCGTTCAATAGGACGAGTTTCGAAGAATTCAAAATTTCTTAAATACGAGGTGTCCCAATCAACACTTTTATCAAACGACCATCCAAATCGATTAGCCATTTTCTGCAAACTTATCTGACGAGAAGTAATCCTGTTTTTAGGGTGGGCGCAATAATTTTCAGTGCCCTGTTGTGACTGTTTGACGAAACATAATGATACAGTCCAACAATATTGAAATTACCCCCGTTATTCTTCTGAATTCGTTTGAAATCAATCACGTTTTTCATCACCGTAAGGTCTACTAACCGAGACTGAGAAAGGTCAATGCTTCCTTTTGAACCTGGTGGGACTTCAGCTAATAATTTGTTTAAATCCAGTAAAAACAGAAAGTTGCTTATGCCTTTGAGCTTAATATCATAATTCCCATTTTTCTCTGATGTACACCTTAGAACCAGATTTGAACACCTTCTTAAAAAATGAACTTACTCCCACTTTTGCAAGCAACATGTGAAGCATCAGCGTTATTAATGTACCGCCAACAATACCGTAAGGCAAGTTTGAAAACAACGTAATTATCAGCGTGCTCACCAAGAATAAGAGTTGTTCAACGCCTTGGTCATAAGCCTTTTTGAAAACTTTTGGTGAGGCTAGTTTAAACCCAGCATGAACCAGAATTGCTGCAAGCGCTGCCAATGACACCTTTTGTAACACTGGTGTCAAAACCAGAATAAACAATAAACCATGGTAAAAATTTGACCATCTGGTTTTAGCGTGATTATGCACATTAACGGTGCTTCTCACAATCACAGTAATTATTGGCAAGCCACCTAAGGCACCAGATACAATCGTACCCATTCCAACACCTACAAGGTCTTTATTAAGATCCGTTGTTCTCTTATACGGATTCATCTTGTCAACAGCCACCGTGCTAGCTAGGATTTCTACTGAGGCAATCATGGTAATAGAAAGAACCGTCAACTAAAATGCACCAGTACCAATTTTTGAAAAGTTCGGGAACATTATACTATCAAGGAGATTACTAGGAATGTTCAGTAATAGGTCTGGCCCAACTTCGAAAGTTTTACCTAAAACAGAAATAGTGTGAGCATCAAAAAAGTTGAAGATATAAACTAACGGAATAGAAATGAGCAAAACCCACATTGGAGAGGGTAGAAAATGAAACAACTTATAGCTGATTTTAGAATGAAACACCAAGAGTAAGGACACCAAGCAACGATATAATTACCACAAATGGGTTAGCGTTAAGAAGTTGACAGAAAACATCAATCAGAACACCCATTGTCGTATTGGCATCGGAAGTCGTTCCCATTGCCACGTGCATCTGCTTCGCAAAAATGATGACACCAATTGCTGCTAGAATACCATGAAAAACTGAGCTTGGGAACAAACTGGCTAATCGGCCCATTTTTAAAAGACCAAGTAAGACTTGAATAAAACCAGATACAACAATAGCAGCAAAAACATAATTCAAGGCATTACCAGAGCCATCATCTAAAGCTGAAACTCCTGCAAGAACAACGGCAATTAAACCAGCAGCAGCAGGACCATTAATAGCAATATTGCTACCACGAAAAAAGCTTGTAACTACTCCACCAATTATGGCCGATAGTACGCCAGCCATTGGCGGCACACCAGAAGCCACTGCAATACCTAATGCCAAAGGAAGCACCACCAACGAAACGCTCACTGCAGCCACTAAGTCGCTGCGCCAATTTTCTTTGAGGCCTTTTAATCCAGAAGAAGGAGTTTCATCTGATGGTTTCATGTGCCCCAATTTCTTTGCTGTTCATATTAGCATCGATTTTTCAATTCTAGAAAACCCATTTGGTCGAATACAGCTCAAATTTTTAAGGCAAGTATTTCAAGCTTTGGTCTGAATTAGCCTTTACGGGTAAGGATAGTTCACAATCAAAAGCTCAATTTCATTCATATTAATCACACAACATCAGAATTTTAACTTTTTTAAGACATTGCAATTGCGTGGGCTAGTACGATTATCGTTATTTGCTGACACATCCAACAAACAGAATATGAAAAATCTACTCATGGCATTAATTGCCATAACTATTACTACTACGAGTTCTATGGCTCAAAACATTGGTTATGCTGATGTAAACGCCATTCTTTCAGTTATGCCAGAAAACAAAAAGATAAATGACGACCTCCAGATTTATGGAACGGGTCTTCAGAAAAGAGTTGACGATATAAAAGCTCAGCTTGATGGTTTAGTGAAGCAATTCAATACTGTTCTTGCAGCTGGAGATACTGCTAAGGCGGTTGAGCTTCAACAGCAAGGTATGGAAGGAGACAAGCAACTTAAGGAAGCGGCACAAGCTGCAGAGCAGCAATTAGCACAAAAACGTAACGAATTATTGCAACCAGTTTTATCCAAAATGCGTGGTGCAATGGAAATTGTTGCCAAGAAAAAAGGGTTTGATTATA
>JBLHEU010000091.1:0-11896 GCA_047614525.1 Bacteroidia bacterium
GTAGTGTTAATCTTTTCGGTCAAGAAAAGAATGCCGTTCTTTTAACAGTTGACGGACAGGATGTAATGCTTTCTGAATTTGAAGCGGTTTACAAAAAGAATAACCGTGATGAGGTGGTTGACCAAAAGGATTTAGCAGAATATCTTGAATTGTACATCAACTTCAGGCTAAAAGTGCGTGAAGCTGAAGCGTTGGGCTTGGACACCGTTAAAAAATTCATCGAAGAATTGAAAGGCTATCAAAAGCAATTGGCAAAGCCGTACCTAACAGATAAGGAAGTAACCAAAAAACTGATAGACGAAGCTTACCAACGCAGTTTAATAGATATAAGAGCTAGTCATATCCTACTTAAAATTGGACCAGACGCTTTACCTAAAGACACGCTTGAAGTTTACAACCGGATTATGGCGGCACGCAAAAAAGCGGCAAAAGGTGATTTTGCAGCCATTGCTAAACAAAGCTCCGAAGACCCATCTGCCAAAGACAACGGTGGAGATTTAGGTTGGTTCTCTGTTCTAAGAATGGTTTATCCTTTTGAAACTGCTGCTTTCAGTACCAAGCCTGGCGAAATTAGCATGCCGGTAAGAACCCGTTTCGGTTACCACATTATTAACGTGGTTGAGAAAAGAGAAGCTCAAGGAGAGATTCTTGCTGCTCATATCATGATTAAAACTGGAAAAGAAAGTTCAGAAGAGGATGTGAAAAATGCAGAAACCAAAGCTAGAGAGGTAAAAGATTTGCTGGATAAGGGGCAGAGTTTCGAAGACATTGCAAAGAAATACTCTGAAGACAAAGGTTCTTCAGACAAAGGGGGGGAGCTTCCGAAGTTCGGAACAGGAAGAATGGTTCCTGCATTTGAGGATGCAGCTTATTCTTTGAAGCAAGACGGAGACGTATCAAACCCTGTTCTTACCGATTACGGCTGGCACATCATTAAAAGACTAGAGCGTTTTGGAGTGCCAAAATTTGAAGACATTGAAAAAGAATTAAGTGCCAAAGTTGCCAAAGACAGTCGTTCTCAGATGAGTAAAATCTCTGTATTGAACCGTGTTAAAAAAGAGAATAATTTCAAAGAGAACAGAAAGACTCTAGACGCTATTTCTAAGGTTCTAACTAAGGATTTACTTGAAGGTAAGTGGAACGCAGATACGACAAAAGATTTGACTGCAACCGTATTCAGTATTGGCAAGAAAGACTTCAGTCAGGCTGACTTTGCAGCTTATATTGGAACGCACCAAACGAGAAGAAAACCAGACGATTTGGTAATCATCATGAATGGCATGTATAGCAAGTATGTTGAAGAAAGCTTGTTGGATTACGAAGAAGCCATGCTGCCATCTAAATTCCCAGAGTACAAGGCTCTGTTGAAAGAATACCGTGATGGGATTCTATTGTTTGACTTGACAGATGATATGGTATGGTCGAAAGCGGTTAAAGACACTTCTGGACTGAAAGCTTTTCATACCGAAAATGGCGATAAATTTATGTGGGGAAAACGTCTGGACGCAGAAATTTACTACTGTCAAAAAGACTCAATTGTTGAGCCGTTAAAATCGGTTTTGGCAAAGAAATCAAAGAAAGGAAAACCTTCCAGAGAAGACATTCTTAAAGACTTTAACGCCAATTCTCAATTAAATCTTAGAATTGAGAATGACCTATACGAAGCCGATGATGAGAAAGTCTTGGATAACGTAAAATGGGAAGAAGGTCTTTACGGACCGTTTAAGGATGGTGGAAACCAAGTATACGTTCTTGTTAAAAAAGTTCTTGAGTCTACCCCAAAATCTTTGAAAGAAGCACGAGGCCTAGTAACAGCTGACTATCAAAATTATTTGGAGATGGAATGGATTAAGGAGTTGAGAGGCAAATACAAATACTCAGCAAACGAAGACCTTTTGAAAAAGATTAAATAGTCAATTGCGAACCACAACCGCAGTATATTTTCTCGCCCTGCTATTTTTAATAGCGGGGTGTGATGTTTTTAAGAAGCAGAATAATCGAGAGGTTATTGCGCGTGTTAAAAGCCACAATCTGTACTTAGCAGACCTTGTTTCGGCAATACCTTCCGACATTTCTAAAGAGGATAGTTTGACCTATGCCGGAAGCTTTATTAATTCGTGGGCAACGCAAATGCTTCTGTTGGATAAGGCTGAACTAAACCTTCCTCAGGCGGAAAAAGATGTTGACGAACAATTGGAAGAATACCGCAGATCGCTGATTATATACCAGTACCAAAAGCAACTCATAAGACAGTTATTGGACACAGTAATAACAGCCGCTCAGCTAGAAGAATACTACGACAATAACAAGCAGAATTTTGAGTTACAGGACAACATTGCAAGAGCTGTTTTTGTTAAGCTAGATAAGGCTAGTAAAGATGTAAACAAGGTTAAAAAACTCTGTAGGTCGGATAAAGAAGAAAGTAAAAGAGAGTTGGAAGAATATTGTGTGCAACACGCTCAGTCATTTCATTTAGCAGACCAGCAATGGGTTCCGTTTCACGAATTACTATCTCAAATTCCCAAAACATCATACCTCAACCTGAACTATTTTTCGCTTTACAATTTTGCACACATTCAAGATTCCATAGCGCATTACCTGCTAGACGTGAAGGAAATAAAAAACAAAAACAGCGTTTCTCCTTTAGAGTTTGAGAAACAGAATATTAGAAGCATACTTTTGAACCAACGCAAGTTGGAACTAATACAAAAACTAGAAAAAGACATTTTTGAAGAAGCTGTTTCGAAAAACGAATTCGAAATTCTGAATAATTGATATGAAAAGAATCATTCTGGCCTTAATAGCCATTACCATTAGCGGTTTCACATTTGGGCAAGAATCGCAATCTATAGACCGCGTAATTGCCGTTGTAGGTGGCAGCATTACGCTGCAGTCTGAGCTAGAAACTCAATACTTACAAATGTTGTCTTCTGGTTACGAGCCAAACGATGACAGCCGTTGCATTTTGTACGAAGAACTACTTTACGGAAACCTCTTACTCCATCGTTCAAAGGTTGATAGTTTGAACGTGTCTGATGGCGAAGTTGAGGACGAGCTTGAGCGTAGATTGGCCTACTTTGTATCTCAACTTGGTTCCGAACAAAAACTTGAAGAATATTACGAAAAGTCAATTCTTGAAATTAAAGATGAATTCCGCGAGTTGATTAAAGAGCAGCTACTTACGCAGCGAATGCAATCTCAAATTACAGGCGACATTAAAGTTACCCCTGCGGAAACACGATCTTATTTCAACAAGATTCCGAAGGACAGTTTGCCCTACATCAACTCAGAAATTGAGATCGGTAGAATTAGACGTAGACCAGAAGTAACAAGGGCTCAGAAAGCAGATGCTCGAGAGAAAGCTGAAGAATTGCGTCAGCGCGTGAAAAACGGAGAAAGCTTCCGTGCTCTTGCTATCCTTTATTCTGAAGACCCTGGTTCGTCTAAAAAGGGTGGCGATTTAGACTTCTTCAAAAGAGGCATGATGGTTCCGGAGTTTGATGCCATTGCATTTAGACTTAAAGAAGATTCCGTTTCAGAAGTATTTGAAACCAGCTTTGGTTTTCATTTCGTGGAGATGCTAGAGCGAAGGGGGGAACAAATTAACGTGCGTCATATTTTAGTGAGAGCTAAAACTTCCGGTGCAGATTTGGAAAAGGCACAGGTGTTTTTGGATAGCATTCATGGTTTAATCATGAATGAGAAAATAACATTTGCAGATGCAGCAGAAAAGTTCTCCGATGATGAGGAAAGCAATGTTAATGGTGGGATGGTGTTCAATCCAATGACTGGCGCGGCCGTATTCGATGCAGAGCAACTGAGTTCAATTGACCAGCGTTTATTCCTCACGGTGGAGAACATGAAACCAGGCGAAATTTCTAAAGCAGTTAAAACCCAATCTCCAGACGGTAAAGAGGCGTATGATCTTTTCTTTCTAAAGTCTCAGTCTGAACCGCATGTTGCCAACATGAAAGACGATTACCAAAGAATTCAGCAAGCTGCTTTGGCCGAAAAGAAGAACACGGTTATTGAGAATTGGATCAATGATAAGGCGGGTAAAACCTACATAAGAATTGACGAAGCTTACAAGGATTGTCCTTTTGCGCATCGTTGGGATAAAAAATAAGCATGGCAGATTTTAAGAACGATGTAGAAGCAATGAAAGCGTTACAAGACGCTTATCGAAAGCTTACAGCCGAGATTGGCAAAGCCATTATTGGGCAGGAGGATGTAGTTAAAAACGTGCTAATTTCCATCTTCAGCCACGGACACTGTCTTTTGGTTGGTGTTCCTGGATTAGCAAAGACCCTTCTTGTAAATAGCATCTCTGATGCATTAGGACTGAGTTACAACCGTATTCAGTTTACACCAGACTTGATGCCTTCTGATATTATTGGAACAGAAATTCTAAACGACCAACGCCAGTTTCAGTTTGTAAAAGGGCCGTTGTTTGCCAATATTGTTTTGGCAGATGAGATTAATCGTACGCCTCCCAAAACACAGGCTGCTTTACTTGAAGCAATGCAAGAAGAAGCTGTTACAACTGGCGGAACGCGTCATGAATTGCCACACCCATTCTTTGTATTGGCAACTCAGAATCCAATAGAGCAGGAAGGAACTTATCCGTTGCCAGAAGCGCAATTAGACCGTTTTATGTTCAACGTTTGGTTAGATTATCCTTCTTACAGCGAAGAACTTAACGTGGTAAAACTTACCACAACAGACCAAAAGGTAAAACTAAACCCTGTTTTATCTGTTGAAGAAATCACGCAATTTCAGAAGTTGATTCGCAGAATCCCCGTACCAGATAACGTTTACGAATACGCGGTTAAATTGGCCACAAGTACTCGCCCAAATACCGAAATGGCAACGGCCAAGGTTAACGAATACGTAAACTGGGGAGCTGGCCCTCGTGCCTCACAGTACCTAATTATAGGTGCTAAATGCCATGCAGCTATCAGCGGAAAATTCTCGCCTGACATTGAAGATGTTCGTGCGGTTGCAGAGCCAATTCTACGCCACCGTATTGTACGTAATTACAAATCTGAGGCTGAAGGAATTACGGTAGAAGATATTATTGCTGAGTTGGTTAAGGCGTAAACCTCAATTACAATTCTATCTTGGTTTTCTACCTTGGCCGCATGCAGCGACTAATATTTTTGTTTTTCATTTTCCTTTCTGTTTCTTCCTTCGCGCAGCGAAATCAAACCATAAAAGGAACGGTAGTAGATGCCGAAACCAAACAACCGTTGGTTGGGGCTACTGTGTATGTAGAAACGCCAGAAATCCTTGGTGCATCGGTTAATGTTAATGGAAAGTTTAAGATTGAGAATGTTGCTGTTGGACGTTTGGAAGTTAAGTGTACATACATCGGCTACGAACCTTGGACTAGCGGACTAATTACTATCACTTCTGGTAAGGAATTCGTCTTACAGATTGAGCTTGAGGAAAATGTGCACATGACCGAAGAGGTTAAAGTTGTTGCTACCCAAGCTGATCGAACCAAGAATGAGATGATGACGGTAAGTTCGCGTTCTTTCAGTATTAAGGAAACCCAGCGTTTTGCAGGTAGCATCAATGACCCTGGCCGGGTTGCTCTCAACTTTCCTGGTGTTACTGCAGCACAAGACAACGACAATGATGTAATTGTGCGAGGCAACTCAGCTGCCGGAATCCTATGGCGCCTAGAAGGAATTGACGTTCCAAATTTGAATCATTTTTCTCGTCCGGGTTCATCTGGAGGTGGAATTACGGCTTTATCTCCACACGTTTTGGGCGCAACAGACTTTTCTACAGGCGCTTTCCCCGCAGAGTATGGCAATGCGATATCTGGTGTGTTTGATGTAAGCTTTAGAAACGGAAATACCGAACGTCATGAGTTCATGGTTAGGGCTGGAATAATAGGTTTGAACGCAGGCGCAGAAGGACCATTGAATAATAAAGATGACGGTTCTTCTTATCTCTTCAATTACCGCTACTCCACTCTTGGTATCCTAGGTGCGTTAGGACTTCATATTGTAGATGAGAATACCACCAACACGTATCAAGATTTATCCTTCAAATTCAACCTTCCGAACACGAAGAAATCACGCATTAGCATTTTTGGAATTGGAGGTTTGAGTGATGAAATTGGCATTACAAAAACCGACACAGCCGAATGGGTTGAATACGCGCATCGATTTAAGAAAACCTTTAAAACCAACTTGGCTGTTCTTGGGGTTTCTTGGACACAATTACTAGATGATAAATCCTACTTAAAAACAGTTCTTGCTGGAACCTACAATGATGTGGTTGATGGTGACGACACTCTCGATTTCAACTTCAACCTCCACCCTATTCGCAATACAGAATTCAATAATACCAGAATTGCACTGCATTCATTTTACAACCGAAAACTAAATAGCAAACTCAGCTTACGAGCAGGTATTCATGTTGATGAGAATTTCTACTCCTTTCAGGAAAGCAAATACATTGACTCTCTTGACCAAACCGTTACTTTAATCAACGGCTCTGGAAATACAACAACCATTCAACCTTATGCACAAGTAAAATATCGGCCAACGGCCGCGGTAACCTTAGTGGGCGGCTTGCACGCCACTTACTTACGTTTAAACAGCACCTATTCGGTTGAACCAAGACTGAGTTTAACCAAGAAAATCGGCAAGACTCAATTGTTTTCTTTTGGGTATGGCCTACACGGTCAGTATTTACCGCTCGGTTCTTATTTCACGCAATATGCCCGCTCTGATGGTTCCATTTATTTCCCTAATAAGGATTTGGAAATGGTACAAAGTCATCACTTTGTATGGAGCTACGAGATTGGTTTTCTTCGGAACTATAAGGCCAAGATTGAGCCTTACTTCCAATACTTAACCAAGCTTCCAGTAAGCGCAAACCCGGAAAGCACGTATATGATTTTAAATGAGCGCTCTGGCTATGCCAAGGACTCTCTAGTGAACAAAGGAACTGGAATGAATTATGGAGTTGACCTATCTATACAGCGCTATTATGCCAAACATTGGTTCTTCTTAGCCAATGGTTCAGTGTTCTGGTCTACATATCGGCCACTAAATGGCAAGACCTATTCTGGCGCATATGATAGCCGTTTTACAATGTCTGTAATGGCTGGCTATGAAATTCAATTTAAAAACAGTGCTTTGGAGTTTGGCTTTCGTATTGGTTACATGGGCGGATTCCGATATACGCCAATCGACCTAGAAGCATCAACCGCAGCAAGAGAAGCTGTAACGGTTGATTCACTCGCCTTTACCCAGAAGTACAGAGATTACTTTCGACCAGATATTCGGGTGGCGTATCGCCAGGACAAGCCAAAATACTCTTGGACTATTTCTCTTGATTTAGGGAATGTGGTTGACTACAAAAACATCTTGCGCCAGTATTACGACAAACAGAATAATACGTTAGAATTCAATTATCAAATGGGATTTATTCCCGTTTTAGCATTCCAGGTAGATTTCTTTGCAGGAAAAGGTGGAAAGAAAAAGAAGGCCGAGAATTAACCTGAGTAAACCATGTAAAACAATGCGCTTGCAAAGGACATTACCAGTACGAAACGGAGCACTTTCAAAACTAAAACTTCTTCAGGCTTCATAATCAATAACAATTTATTATTGATCGAAATTACATTATGTTAAATAATTAAATGTAGCCATAAACGACTATTTTTGTACAGTTAGTCCATTTCAGTAAAACACGCAATGAAATGTGTGTGATTAACCCTAAAAATATGCGTGAAACAATTAAGAGGTTTTCACGAAGGGTAACGACTGAGGGTTTCCTAGTCGCCAAAGGTGCTTAGTGTGTTCCCACAACACAACTGCAAAATTTGGATAAACGTGATATGGAATATTGAACTCCAAGGCAGTTTCTTTCACAATTTTGGAAATTTTACGGTAGTGCACATGGCTAATATTGGGAAAGAGATGATGCTCTATCTGATAATTCAACCCTCCAACAAACCATGAGAAAATACGGCTCTTTGGAGAAAAGTTACATGTGGTTCTAAACTGATGAACAAAGAAGTTATCCTGTACATTTCCTTCATTATTTGGCATAGGGTAATCTGCGTCTGGCATTACATGGGCTCCCTGAAAGATTGCAGTGGTTATCACACCAGCAATAAAGTGCATGGTTAAAAAGAAGATTAAGGTTAACCACCAAGAGGCTGGACTGAGCCACAACGGTAATCCCAGAACTACTAGCCAATACAGCACCTTGGCTGCTGTCATGCGAGTGACTTGAAGCGCAAACTTTGTGCGATTTTTTACACCCAGTCCTTTCTTTCTATAACTAAATATTAGACGGTAATCTTTAGTAATAGCCCAATTTATGGTGGTTAACCCATAGAGTATCCACGCATAAAAAGCTTGCAGCCTATGTATCCTTTTTCTAGGAGTATTTGGAGACAGGCGAAGAATTCCACCTGCATCAATATCTCCATCGTGCCCTTCGATGTTGGTGAACGAGTGGTGCAGAACATTGTGCTGTAGTTTCCAAACAATAGCGCTACCTCCCAAGAAATTAATCAAGTAGCCTAAGTACTTATTTACTGTTGGACTCTTGGAGTAAGACCCATGATTGGCGTCATGCATAACTGACATTCCAATTCCTGCCATTCCAAAAGCCATGAAAACCCACATAAAAAACAATAGCACGGAATGAGAAACAACCCCAGTTATTATCAGCGTAAGAGGCGTCAAATACAATAGCAATAGAGCAATAGACTTAACAACCATTTCTATATTCCCGTTTTTAGAAATGTGTTTTTCCTTGAAATAATCCGACACTCGACCTTTCAGGGTTTTTACGAATTCAGCATCTGCGCTACGTGAAAATTTGGGTCTTTTCGGAGAATTCATATCTGGATTATTGTCCTGTTGATTGTAGTCACTTGAGGCAACCTGGGCTTAATTATAAGTGGTAAACAAAAAAGCCGATAAGAAGTTCTTACCGGCTTTCCTGCTTAAGTTCAGTTTTTAGTAATAATGCAGTCTACGCACCTTGGTTATATACTTTGACAAACGGAGTACTTGTCGTGTATAACCATACTCATTATCATACCAAGCGTAGATTACCACGTTTTTTCCATCATTAGAAATGATGGTGGCATTGCTATCATATATAGATGCGCAGCTGTCTCCAACAATATCAGATGACACTAGCTCGTGAGAAGTAGCGTACCGTATTTGCTCTACCAACTTGCCGTTAAGCGCAGCGTCTTTCATTGCCGCATTTATCTCATCTAACGTAACAGACTTATTAAGCGTTAGGTTGAGAATAGCTAGCGAACCATCTGGTGTAGGCACACGAACAGCGTTTGCTGTAAGCTTTCCATCGAGCACAGGAATTACCTTAGAAACGGCCTTACCAGCACCCGTTTCTGTAATAACCATGTTCAGCGCAGCAGAACGACCTCTTCTATATTTTTTGTGGAAGTTATCCAACAAATTCTGGTCGTTTGTGTACGCATGTATGGTTTCGATGTGTCCTTTTTCGACTCCAAACTTCTCTTCAATTACAGCCAAGACTGGAGAAATAGCATTTGTTGTACAAGAAGCAGCAGACCAAATATTATGGTCGTCTGGATTGAAAGCATGATGATTTACTCCATGAACAATGTTTGGAATATTTCCTTTGCCTGGAGCAGTAAGCATCACTTTGCTAGCTCCCTTAGATTTAAGGTGAAGGCCTAAACCATCTTCATCTCTCCAAACCCCTGTATTGTCAATAATTAAAGCATCGTTAATGCCATAAGCCGTGTAGTCAATTTCTGCAGGGCTGTTAGCAGCAATCATGCTAACGGTATGTCCGTTTATGATTAGGGCCTTGTTCTCTGCATCAACCTGTACCGTACCACCAAACTCTCCATGAACAGAATCTGTTCTTAAAAGATCGGCTCTTTTACGGATATCTAGCTCAGAGTTTGAACGCGTTACAATTGCTTTCAATCTCAACTGATCGCCTTTCGCAGATTGAGAAATAAGCTCTCTTGCTGCTAATCGACCAATGCGACCAAAGCCATAAAGAACTACGTCTCTCGGTGCAGATGGCTCTCTTCCATCATTCACAAAAGTTCCAATCTTGTCATTCAAGAAAGAAGCCACATTAGAACCAGAAGCTTTTGCATCTGTCCATTCGTAAGCTAATTTTCCAAGGTCGATTTTTGCTGGTGCTAAATCCATTTCTAGAATTCCTACAGCTACTTCTAAGCTATCGAAGACCGAAATATTTTTCCCAACTACTTTTCTAGCGTAATCATGCTGAGAAAGAATTTCGCTTACGCTGCTATCATGCAACGGCAATCGGAAAATGATTAATTCTACAGCTTTGTCAAAACGTAAATTTCCGACAATAGACATTAGCTGAATCGCAGCTCTTTCTTGTGCGATCCAATCGTTCAACTCTGCTTCAAAACCTGTGTTTGAAGCAATCGTATCTGTACTCATGAAAATGGATTTGGTTTGGTATTATCCTAAATAAGCCTTCAACAGTTTGCTTCGCGAAGTATGACGAAGTCTTCTGATGGCTTTTTCTTTAATCTGACGAACTCGTTCTCTTGTAAGATCGAATTTTGCACCAATCTCTTCTAACGTAAGACCATGGTTCATGGCAATTCCGAAGAACAGTTTTACTACATCTCTTTCCCTTTCTGTAAGTGTAGAAAGCGAACGCTCTATCTCTTTTTGCAGCGATTCGTTCATCAACGCGCTATCTGCACGAGGTGAATCATGATTCACCAAAACGTCCAAAAGGCTGTTGTCTTCTCCTTGTACGAATGGTGCATCCATAGAAACATGACGTCCTGAAACACGCATCGTGTCAGAAATCTTTTCTTCTGGAATCTCAAGAACTTCAGAAAGTTCCTCAGCAGAAGGCTCACGTTCAAATTTCTGCTCTAGTGCAGAAAACGCCTTATTAATCTTGTTTAAAGAACCAACTTGGTTCAACGGCAAACGAACAATACGAGACTGTTCTGCTAGTGCTTGTAGAATAGACTGACGAATCCACCATACAGCGTACGAAATGAACTTGAAACCACGTGTTTCATCAAATCGCTGTGCAGCTTTAATCAATCCCAAGTTTCCTTCGTTAATAAGGTCAGGCAGGCTTAATCCTTGATTTTGGTATTGCTTGGCAACAGAAACAACGAAACGAAGGTTGGCCTTGGTCAATTTCTCCAATGCAGCCTGATCACCTTGCTTAATCTTCTGAGCCAGGATTACTTCCATGTCTGCAGTGATCAAATCCTCTTTGCCAATTTCCTGTAGGTATTTGTCAAGAGAAGCACTCTCACGATTAGTTATCGATTTGGTGATCTTAAGTTGTCTCATGTTGTCTGTTTCAGTTAAGTGAACCTGTGTTCAGCCACACAGCCCCCAAAAAGGGGTGCAAAGATACGCAGATCGTATGTTTTATACAATACAAAAGCACGACTAGCGCGGCAGTACAAATCAGTAACGGGATTTTAGTCAATTTGTTTCCTTTTGGTGAAGAGAAAACACAACAATAGAAAGGTTGGAGTTGATGATTAGCCCGCGTTAGGGATGGTAGCGACATCCCACGCCAAAGGCGTGGATACAGCGGACAGCCCGACCCGATAGCGTAGGATTGGCCAGGGACACGCCCTAATTTAAGTTCAAAATGATTTTTGGCATTGTCTTGGTATAGTACACATCGGTTGCGGAATTACCGTTGCCAATATTGTTAACCCTAAAACTGGAAATCATGAAAAAGCTAACATTAATACTTGCCAGTGTTTTCACCATATCAACTGCTGTATCAGCACATGAGTTTGGCTATATGTCCGTTAATAGCTACGCAGACGCTTTTGTCTTTGACGAGATGGGAGTGACCTTTTCTGTGTACCCGGACGGAG
>JBLHEU010000092.1:0-11783 GCA_047614525.1 Bacteroidia bacterium
GATCTTAACTTCCACAAGCTTCACAATCATCAGGATTATCTAACGAGCATAATATCTGTGCTTGAGCATCAGTAATCGTAACTCCTTGAGCTCCTGTTTCAGCATTTGGTCTTGCAACCATAACTGGGGTTGCTAAATCTGACTTTGGTGCAGCAGGAACAACGGGTGCTTCGGCTACTATTGCTTCTGCAGCTTGCTCTTCAACCATTTTAACAGCTGGCTCTGTAACTTCTGCCGTAGGCTCAGCCTTTGCATCTTTAGTTACCGTAAACTGAATTGCAGACGCTGCAGCTTGTGTTCTCAAGTAATACATACCTGTTTTCAAACCAGCTTTCCAAGCATAGAAGTGCATTGATGTAAGCTTTCCGAAGTTCGGGTTCTGCATAAACAAGTTCAAACTTTGACTTTGATCAATGTAAGCGCCACGATCTGCAGCCATGTCAATAATGTCCTTCATGCTAAGCTCCCAGATTGTTCTATAAAGAACCCTGATGTTTTCTGGAATCTCTTCAATTGCTTGAATAGAACCTCCGTTAGCGATAAGCTTGTTTTTCATGTCATCATTCCAAAGACCCAATTTCACGAGGTCTTTAAGAAGGTGCTTGTTCACTACAACGAATTCTCCTGAAAGTACTCTTCTGGTGTAAATGTTTGAGTGGTAAGGCTCAAAGCATTCGTTGTTTCCAAGTATTTGAGAGGTAGAAGCCGTAGGCATAGGCGCAACAAGTAACGAGTTACGTATACCGTACTTTTTCACTTCTTCTTTCAGCACATCCCATTCCCATCTGTCAGAAGGAGTAACGCCCCACATATCGTACTGGAAAATGCCTTCAGAAACTGGAGAACCAGGATAACTTTCATAATGCCCAAACTCAATAGCTTGATCCTTAGAGCAAGTCATGGAGGCATAATAAATTGTCTCAAAAATATCTTTGTTCAGTTGCTTCGCTTCTTCAGAATCGAATGGTAAACGCATTTTAATGAATGCATCTGCTAATCCCTGAACTCCCAATCCAATAGGACGATGACGCATGTTTGAATTACGCGCCTCAATTACTGGATAGAAATTTCTGTCGATAACCTTGTTGAGGTTTTTGGTAGCCACATACGTAATATCGAACAACTTCTGATGATCGAATTCACCTTCAGGTGTAACAAACTTTGGAAGCGCAAGAGATGCTAGGTTACAAACTGCAACTTCATCTTTAGATGTGAATTGCACAATCTCCGTACAAAGGTTTGAAGACTTGATGGTTCCGAGGTTCTGCTGGTTCGATTTTCCATTACAAGCATCTTTGTACAAGATGTATGGAGTGCCCGTTTCAATCTGAGATTCCATAATGTGGAACCAAAGGTCTTGGGCTTTTACAGTCTTACGGCCTTTTCCTTCCTTCTCATATCGCTCATAAAGTGCCTCAAATTCAGCTCCCCAGCAATCTCCCAAACCTGGAGATTCGTGCGGGCAGAAAAGCGTCCAATCCCCACCTGATTCTACACGCTTCATAAACAAATCTGGAACCCACATAGCGTAGAAAAGATCTCTTGCTCTGTTCTCTTCTTTACCGTGATTCTTTTTCAGGTCCAAGAAGTCATAAACATCAGCATGCCAAGGCTCTAAATAAATGGCAAACGAACCTTTTCTCTTACCGCCTCCTTGGTCTACATAACGTGCTGTATCGTTGAATACACGCAACATCGGAACGATTCCGTTCGATGTTCCGTTGGTGCCTTTAATGTAAGAACCTGTAGCACGGATGTTGTGCATGCTTAGTCCAATTCCCCCTGCAGATTGCGAAATTTGAGCGCACTGCTTTAGCGTGTCATAGATGCCTTCAATACTGTCTTCTTGCATTTGCAATAGGAAACAGCTGCTCATTTGCGGCTTTGGCGTTCCGGCATTAAATAGGGTAGGCGTAGCGTGTGTAAACCAACGCTCAGAAAGAAGGTTGTACGTCTCAATTGCAGACTTTACATCTTCCTTATGAATACCAACAGACACACGCATCAGCATGTGTTGAGGGCGTTCGGTTATCTGATTATTGGTTTTAAGTAAGTAGCTTCTTTCTAAGGTTTTGAAACCGAAGAAATCGTAACCAAAATCTCTATCGTAAATGATAGTCGAGTCCAACAAAGCCGCATTCTCTGATATAATCTTGTACACGTCATCAGCGATAAGTGAAGCCTTTTCCCCAGTCTTCGGATCGATGTATTCGTACAATTTCTTCATCGTTTTTGAGAACGACTTAATGGTTGACTTATGCAAGTTTGAAACCGCAATACGGCTTGCAAGCAAAGCATAGTCAGGATGCCTTACAGTAAAAGAGGCGGCAGTTTCTGCGGCTAATTCATCCAACTGTTGCGTAGTCACACCTTCATAAATACCCTCAATCACCTTCATGGCAACCGGAATAGAATCTACAATCGGGTCTAAGCCGTAGCACAGTTTCTGAATTCGGGCAGTTACCTTATCAAACTTGATGGTCTCTTTGCGGCCGTCTCTTTTTACAACATACATGGGGAAAGGGTTTTGGTTGATGAGTTATTCGTGTGTTCGGTCTTATTAAAAGTCTGCGTCAACAGTAAAGTCGTGGTTGCCAGTTCCGTCTCCCATAACGCCAGCTTTCTGGTATTCTGATACACGCTTCTCAAAAAAGTTTGTTTTTCCTTGAAGAGAAATCATTTCCATGAAATCAAACGGGTTGGTTGCATTGTAAATCTTAGGGCATCCTAGCTCTCCTAGTAATCTATCTGCAACAAACTCAATGTATTGACACATTAGTTTGGCGTTCATTCCAATTAAAGCAACCGGAATTGCATCTGTAACGAACTCTTTTTCGTACTCAACAGCTTCTGCAATTACACCTGTAACTTCTTCTACAGGTAGTTTTTCTTGAAGCTGATTGTATAGTAAGCAAGCAAAATCGCAGTGTAGACCTTCGTCTCTAGAAATAAGCTCGTTAGAGAAAGCCAATCCTGGCATAAGGCCTCTTTTCTTCAACCAGAATATAGAGCAGAAACTACCTGAGAAGAAAATCCCTTCTACTGCTGCAAAAGCAACAAGTCTTTCGGCAAAGCTTCCGTTTTCAATCCAACGCATAGCCCATTCAGCTTTTTTAGCAACACATGGTAGTGTCTCGATTGCGTTGAAAAGGAAATCCTTCTCCTTGTTGTCCTTTATGTAGGTATCAATAAGAAGAGAATACGTTTCTGCGTGAATGTTTTCAATAGCAATCTGGAAACCGTAAAAGCATCTTGCCTCTGGGTATTGTACTTCATTAAGGAAGTTGATTGCCAAGTTTTCATTTACAATACCATCGCTTGCCGCGAAGAAAGCCAACACGTGCTTGATGAAATGACGTTCGTCTTTTGTCAACTTGTTTTCCCAATCCATCATGTCCTGCTGAAGGTCAATTTCCTCGGCAGTCCAGAAGCTCGCTTCGGCCTGTTTGTACATGGCCCACATCTCATCGTGTTTGATTGGAAAAATCACGAATCTATCGCTTGTTTCTTTCAGTATTGGTTCAACCGATAACGATGTCTTTGCTGGTAATATTTCGTTCAAATTCGTTGCTGTTTTATCTGTTGGTTGATCCATTTTTCCGTCTTTTTAAGCGTTAATATTTCCTGTAGTCGAAGCCTGATTTTTTCTCGAGAAACGTCTCGTAACACAGGCTGTCTACCTAAAATTTGTTCTAGTGTTAAAATCTAACTTGTTGAATGTGAGAGGCTTGAGGTATTAAGCGCCCTAGTGAATTCAGCTCTTCAAAAATTCAAAAAAAGAGCGTTGCAAGGGTCGATTAGTAATTAACAATTGGCCATAGTTTTTAACATCGACACTATTAACACACCGTTAATAAAAACTAATAACGCCTGTAGCCCTTGCTATGACTGAATTGTTAGCTAGATGACAGAAAGTGTAACTCTAGAATAGTTGCAAAACTGTTTGCAAATGTTATTTGAAATTTGGTTGAATTGGACTGCGAAAAACGCAAATTAAATGTTAGACGTTTTTCTTTCTCAATTGGTCGATCATTTCCAATTCCTCATACCACGCACTTCCGTATTTCCTTGTTAGTGCTTCTTTTAAAAACTTGAAAAGCGGCACATCAAGTTTGGCACCGCACTCACAAGCTGGCTTACAGATGTCCCATTTGTTATAATTAACGGCATCGTATTCCTTGTATTCAGTAACCCTCACAGGATACAAGTGACAGGAAATGGGTTTTTTGAAAGTGATATCACCGGCTCTTTCTGCTTTCTCAATGCCGCAACTAACCATTCCGCTTTCATCAACAAGCGAGAAAGCACATCTGCCATTATCAAGTAACGCAGTTCCTTTATCTCCATCGGTATCAATTTCAAAAACGCCTTTTTGTGCAATCATTGCTTTGCCCTCTTCATCTAGGTAAGGAAGAACATCTTCAATGATGTTTTCGAGGAGGTCAATTTCTTGGTCAGTCATTGGAGCGCCTGCGTCACCTTTAACGCAACATGCTCCTTTGCAGGCACTTAAATCGCAAACGAAAAATCGTTCGAGTAAGTCAAGGGATACGAGTGTTTTTTGAATGGCCAACATAAGATTGAAAGGGCTAGTATTCTACAATTCGAAGTGTGTCAAGTTCTAAGCGTTGTTTGAGCCAAGTTTGCAGAATGACTTGGTCCTTCAACTTAGAACTGGAAGATCGGCTCTGATTCCAACCCATCATAAATGTTGGGATCGTATCGATTTTAGTTCCATTCATTTCGAGACTTACCGAATACGACATCCGCTCAATATTGGGATAAAGAGCAGTCATTTCTTTTGATAGTCCTTCAAACGGAATTACATCTTTCTGGTATTGAAAAACTTGATTCTCCAATTCAATAATGCGCTGATTCTTTTCAGTAATCAGGTCTTCATTCCTTTTATATAGGTCCTCCAAGATTCCAACCCGCACTTCCTTAGAAAGTTTTCCTGCCAAGTCGGAGCTTACATCTTTAGGCTGATGAATTTTTAGAACCGTGTTTTCTAAACCTTGGTCAAGCATCGTTTTTTCCAACTGCTTTCTGGTTTGCTCAGCAATTGGTTCGCCCATTATAAATATGTCAATGCGAGAAATGGTGTCGGTATAAGTGATTTTTTTGCTGATGACCTCCGTTCCCTCTATTTCCAAATTCTGAGTGATGAAGGTTTCAGCCCGTCCAAGAAAGATGGTTTCTTTCACCAACCCGTAAAAAATCCAAGCGCTCGGCAAAATCACAACGATTACAAAGAGAAGCATGTATCGTTTTACTTTTTTCTCCGTAACGGAATTCACAAAACTGACCAAAGGAAACTTGAGATAACGAACAATTATAAACGTGGCCCCAGCAATAAATATTGAGTTTAGAGTGAATAAATAGAACGCACCGAAAAAGAAAGACCATTGCCCATTTGCTAACCCGTAACCCGCAGTACACAAGGGAGGCATAAGCGCTGTGGCAATAGCAACACCAGGAATTACATTTCCCCTGCTGCTCCGTGAAATCCCGATTATTCCGGCCAGACCTCCGAAAATGGCAATCAGCGCATCTAGAAACGTGGGGCTTGTGCGCGACAAAAGTTCAGGTTGAGCTTCTTGTAATGGTGTAATTAAAAAGTAAAGGGTAGAGGTCATCAAGGCCACGACAACCATTACCCCAAAGTTTTTGAGCGCCCTTTTTAATGTGTGCCAATCGTTAGTTCCCACTGATAAACCAATGGCCAAAATCGGAGCCATCAAAGGGGAAATAAGCATGGCTCCAATGATTACCGCAGTGCTATTCAGGTTCAGTCCAATGCTGGCAATGAAAATTGAGCAGATAAGAATCCAAACCACGTAGCCACGGAAAACCATGTCCTTCTTAATGATTTCGATAGTGCCCTCTTGGTCCATGTCATCGCCCAAGAACATGGTACTGCGCGCAAAATCACGTAATGCAACAAGCATACGAAGAACCTTCTCGTTGAATGCTTGATTTGATTTCTGCTCCGCGTTTGGAGTGGAATTAGAAGCTTCGGCCATTTTGCACTGATAGAGTCAATTGCAAAGTAGTCGATTTTCCATTGATTGCACGCCCATAAAACACCTATTGAAGCAATAGAATAGTTTTTTCAGCGAGCGGAATTCGAGAAATTATTAAACACTATTGCTTCAGCGAAGTAGGAATGTTGAAGGTTATTTCAATTTCTTCACCAACAAATTTTGCTTTCATACCAACACCAGTAACTCCGTATTCAGAACGATTGATAGTGAAGGAGCCCGTGAATTTTCCGTCTGCTTCTGAGTAATTGAATGAAACCTGAACGGGTTTAGTTACACCGTGCAACGTCATGGCGCCATCTACAATAAACGTATCACCTTGTTTTTGGAATTTGCTGGAAGTAAATCGAATCTCTGGATATTTCTCAGTATCAAGCCAATCTGCACTATTCACATGTTCGTTTTTTTTGTTGCTTCCTGTTTCTATTGTTGCCGCATCGAGTTTCACATCAATCGTAGCATTTTCCACATCTGAAGGGGAGAATATCACAGTTCCATCAAGTCCGGAAAAAGTTCCATCTGTAGACCGTGTGGAAAATTTCAAAGAGTAATCTGGTTCAATGGCTCGTTCGGTTAGTTGATAATATGCCAAACCAAATGAGCTCAAGGTGAGCAACGTGAGTAAGAATGTTCCAGTAATGTTCTTCATAGTCGAATGTTTAGACAATCTGACAACAAGGTCATTGGTATTAAGTTCAATTAGAGGGCCTTGCAATCCTCGTATTTTATAGCTTTGCGCCCGTTCAAAATCAAGTCAAATAACAGATTTCAAGAATGAATAACGAGGATCTTTTTAAGAGCATTATTGGCCACAGCAAGGAGTATGGTTTCATATTTCAGAGTAGTGAAATTTATGACGGGCTGAGTGCGACTTACGATTATGCCCAAATGGGTGTAGAATTGAAGAAGAATATTCGCGATTTCTGGTGGAAGGCTATGGTTCAACTAAACGCGAACATCGTAGGGTTGGATGCTTCTATTTTCATGCATCCAACAACTTGGAAAGCTTCTGGGCACGTTGATGCTTTCAATGATCCATTGATTGATAATAAGGATAGTAAGAAACGCTACCGTGCTGATGTGCTTGTCGAAGATTATCTCGCCAAGATTGATGCGAAAATCACTAAGGAAGTAACGAAAGCCACCAAGCGATTTGGCGATGATTTTGACAAGGAGCAGTTCTTAGCTACCAACCCTAATGTGCTACGAAGCGTTGCTAAGAAAAATGAAATTCATAAACGTTTTGTGGAAGCGTTAGGAGCAGATGACCTTGTAGAAGTTCGTCAGATTATTATCGATTTAGAGATTGCTTGTCCAGTTTCAGGTTCTAAGAATTGGACAGAAGTACGTCAGTTCAACTTGATGTTTGCTACCGAAATGGGAGCTATGTCTGAGGGAGCAAGCACAATTTACCTAAGACCAGAAACGGCCCAAGGGATTTTTGTGAACTATTTAAATGTGCAAAAAACGGGTAGGATGAAAATTCCTTTCGGGATTGCGCAAACGGGAAAAGCATTTAGAAACGAGATTGTTGCTCGTCAGTTCATTTTTAGAATGCGCGAGTTTGAGCAGATGGAAATGCAATTCTTTGTAAAGCCAGGTACCGAATTAGAATGGTTTGAAATGTGGAAGACTAAGCGTTTGGCTTGGCATAATTCAATGGGTTTAGGAGAAGAGAAGTACCGTTTTCATGCGCACGATAAAATGGCGCATTACGCAAATGCGGCCTTCGATATTGAGTTCGATTTTCCGTTTGGATTTAAAGAGTTAGAAGGAATTCATTCTAGAACAGATTACGATTTAAGTCAACACGAAAAGTTCTCAGGTAAGAAACTCCAGTACTTCGACCCAGAGGACAATAAGAGCTACGTTCCTTATGTGGTTGAAACTTCTATCGGTTTAGATCGAACTGTTTTGGCTGTGCTTTCTGCTTCTTATCAGAATGAAGAATTGGAAGACGGAGCATCTAGAGTTGTGCTGAAACTTCCACCATTTTTGGCGCCAGTTAAGTTGGCTATACTTCCATTGATTAAAAGAGATGGATTGCCAGAAAAGGCGATGGAGATTTTCAATCAGTTACGTTTTGACCATAATATTGTTTACGAAGAGAAGGACAGCATTGGCAAACGTTACCGCAGACAAGATGCCATCGGAACACCTTATTGTATTACAGTTGACCACGATACTTTAGAAGATAACGCGGTAACACTTCGTGATAGAGACACAATGCAACAGGAACGCGTTCCAATTGAAAAGCTTTCTGAAATTATTGAGGAGAAGGTTGGAATGAAGAAGGTTTTGCAGAGTATCGGTTAATCAACCGTTAAACTGGTTCATCACAAACCCAAGTTCCATAGTACCAAAAGCCAAAGCGGCTTCCGCGGCTTTTTCAATTTTCGGGTTAATAATGTCTAGGTCTTCAGAAGTCCATTCTCCAAGCACGTAATCTACTTGTTGGCCTTTGCCAAAATCGTTTCCAACGCCAAAACGTAAGCGCGGGTAATCTTGTCTGCCCAAAACTTGGTTGATGCTTTTTAGCCCGTTGTGGCCGCCATCGCTTCCTTTGGTTCTAATTCTGATAACGCCCGTATCTAAAGCAATGTCATCTGTTATAATGAGAACCTTATCAATAGGAACCTTGGTTTCAGTCATCCAATACTGAACAGCTTTTCCGCTCAGATTCATAAATGTGCTTGGCTTTACCAACACGAATGTTCGGCCTTTGTGCTTCACTTCGCACATATCTCCTAAACGGCTAGGCTTAAAAATAGAAGTGGACGCCTTAGCTAAGGCGTCCACTATCTTAAATCCTATGTTGTGACGGGTGTTGGCATACTCGCTGCCAATATTACCCAACCCAACAATGAGGTATTTCATGCTTATTCAGCTGGTGCAGCTTCTGCGCCTTCTTCGCCTTCAGCTCCTTCAGCACCCTCTTCACCTTCGCCTTCTTCATCCTCAACCAAAGCACCACGTTTCATACGTACAGCAACAATGATTTGACTTTCATCAGCTAGGAAAGTAACTCCAGGAATGTCTAAATCAGCAATTTTAATTGACTTACCAATAGCAAGATCAGCTATGTCCAATTCGATAATGCTAGGCATATCTTTTGGCAAACCTTGAACCTTTACGTTTCGTCTTACAATTCGTAAACGCCCACCAGCTAATACACCCGAAGATTGTCCTTTGGTAAGGATAGGTAACGTCAGTCGTATTTGTTGTCCCGTTAATTCTTGAAAGTCAACATGAATAATTTTATCCGTTACAGGGTGAAATTGAATTGCCTTAAGGATTGTAGGAATAGATGTTCCTTCAATATCCAAATTCACGATGTACTGATTTGGAGTGTACACCAATTTGGTGAACAGACGTTCATCAATTTGAATATGAGTTTCTTCTTTCCCTCCGTAGACGATGCATGGAACCAAGCCAGCTTTTCTTGCTGCCTTTGCATCGGCTTTCCCTAGGGACTTCCTTTTTGATCCTGTTATTGAGATCGATTCCATTGTTTAATTGTTTTAGTTAATTATTGATTTGATTAAAAAATAAATTTGGTACTGATAGACTCGTAGTTGTGAGCCTTTGTAATTACATCAGCAAAAAGTGGTGCTATAGAAAGCACCGTTATTTTATCGTTTTCCTGCTTAAGAGGAATTGAGTCGGTGGTAACCAATTCTGTCAATCTAGAATTGGTAATGTTTTCGTGGGCGTTGCCCGATAATAATGGATGCGTAATACAAGCTCTAACCGTTTTGGCTCCATGCTCTAACATCATTTCGGCTGCTTTACAAAGTGTGCCGCCTGTGTCAATAATGTCATCAACAAGAACAACATCCTTTCCTTCTACATCACCAATTACGGTCATGTCTGCAACTTGGTTGGCAACTTTACGCTGCTTGTAGCAAATAGCTAAATCAACGTTCAACGCCTTGGCATATGCATTTGCTCTTCTGGTACCACCAACATCTGGCGTTGCCATCACCAAATTGCTCAATTCCATAGTGTCTTTCAGGTGATTCAAGAACAAGTAAGAACCAAACAAGTGATCCACTGGCACATCAAAGAACCCTTGAATTTGATCGGCATGAAGATCCATAGTCATAACACGTGTTACACCGGCAGCTTCTAATAAATCGGCCATCAATTTAGCGCCAATCGGCACACGAGGTTTTACTTTTCTATCCTGCCGTGCCCAGCCGAAATAAGGAATTACAGCTACAATTCTTTTGGCAGAGGCGCGCTTTGCGGCATCAATCATCAAAAGCAACTCCAGTAAATTATCTCCTGGCGGGAATGTAGATTGAATGATAAAAACATCATCTCCACGGATAGATTCTTCAAAACAGGGCTCAAACTCACCATCCTTAAACCGCAATGTAGTCTGATTACTTAGCGGCTGTCCGTAACTCTCAGCAATCTTTTCAGAAAGGTACCGAGTGGCGTCTCCAGTAAACAGTTTTACGTTAAAAGGCATGGCAGTGCTGCTTGTTTTTTCGAGGTGCGAAAGTAAGAGTTTTGTATGCTATTTCCGAAGGAAAACCAACCCGTTAGACGAATGCGCTTTTTCGTGTGGGAAAAAGGTATAAATTTGCCGCCCCAATTCACTTGCCGAAGTGGCGGAACTGGTAGACGCGCACGACTCAAACTCGTGTTCCTTTGGAGTGCCGGTTCGATCCCGGCCTTCGGTACTCAAACCCTGACACGAAAGTGTCGGGGTTTTTTGTTCAACATCATTAGCTTCGCAAATTCAATGCAAGAAGGATTTATTAAATACGACAACCCTGCAAAACAGGAGCGTTACGACCGTGCTTATTTGCGCATGGCTCAAGAGTGGGCTAAATTGTCGCATTGCGCCAGAAGACAAGTGGGTGCCATAGTTGTAAAAGAAGGGCAAATTATTGCCGATGGTTACAACGGAACACCGTCAGGTTTTGATAACAGTTGCGAAAACCCAGATGGAGACACGCATTGGTATGTGCTGCATGCAGAGGCAAACGCCATTATGAAAGTGGCCAGATCAATGGCCAGTGCACGCAACGCAACGTTGTATTTAACGCTTTCCCCTTGTAAGGATTGTAGCAAGCTGGTGCATCAGGCTGGCATAAAACGTTTGGTTTTTATGCAAGGCTACAAGGATATGAGCGGAGTTGAATTTCTCAAAGAAGCCGGTGTAGAGGTTGTGCAGATAGACGATATAGAAATTCAGAAATAATTACGGTTAAAAACGCAAACAGGAATGCAGTTTATCTACGGAATAATTTATGGAGCAAGTGTAAACCGACTGCTGCGGACTATAAATAAGATGCTGTCTGGTATTACCAATTTTAGACTTCCGCCAGCCGGAATGGTAGAGCTTAAATTGAAGAATGGCGAGGATTTGCACTTTTATACAAACCAAACTGACCATGCTGGTTTTTTAGCCTTTTGGGAAGGACTATATCAGTACGAATACATGGATTTGTTCTCTGACTTAATTGCCAAGTGTGACGGATTTCTAGATGTCGGTTCAAACGCGGGGCTATATTCATTGGTTGCGGCAAAACATTCAGAAAAAGTAAAAGTGATTGCCTTTGACCCAACACCCGCAGCTACTGAATACATAGAAAAGAATATTGCCGCTAATAATTTGGGAAGCAGAATAACCTTTGATAGAATGGCAGTTTCAGATACCGAAGGAGAGGTTGAGTTTTTTAATGTCCATAATCCTAAATATCCAAAGCTGCCTAATTTAGGAGGAGC
>JBLHEU010000093.1:0-11685 GCA_047614525.1 Bacteroidia bacterium
ATTGGTGCCAATTCCCGAAATTTCAATATTTGGCAGCTTGAAAATACTATCGTAAAAATCCATCAGATGACCACCCATAATGCCTTCGCGAAGATCACCAAGCTCAATCATAATAATAACCCTGTGCATCTTATTTTGCTTCACCGCTTCATCCGAAAGCAACTTAATTGTAGCAAACTCCGAGTTAAAACTCACATCGGCAAACTTCACAATCTTCTTAATGCTCCGTTTCGCTGGCGGCTTAATGTAAACCGTTTGCACGCTAGCATTAAGGCTCTTTACTTTTTTAAGGTTACTGATGCGTGAGTCACAAATCTCTTTTGTTCCGAGATTGATAATCTCCTGCAAATACACCTCATTACCACACAGCAATTTGGTAACCACCGCCCAGTCTTTGTGCTCCTGCTTAAAAAGGGCATCTAGGTACTCATAGTTGTTCTTGAGCTTATCTTTATAAAGTTCTATATATGCCATGATTATGGGGTAACGATGCGCGGGATATCCTGCGGCAATCGTGTAAGTAATTCGTAGTTGAGTTGAATACTGAGTTCTCCGAACGAAGAGACCGAAATTTCTAGATCATCTTGCTTGCCAATGAGGACAACCTCATCACCAACTTTGCTTTCAGGAATGTTAGTGATGTCTACAATAAGCATGTTCATGTTTACCACACCAATAACACCTATTCGTTGGCCGTTAATCAGCACGCGACCTTGGTTACTGAGGGAGCGGCTATATCCGTGCGCATAACCAACAGGAACAATACCAATTTTCGTATCGTTTTCTGCCATGTAGCTGGTTCCGTAACCGATGAATTCACCGGGTCTTACCATGTGCGTGGTCATGATTTTGCTCTTCCAAGTGATAACACGTTTGAGCGGATCGGTCTTATCCGTTTTGCCGCTCAGGTAATTGATGAAGGTTTCTCGATTGGGCCAAAAACCGTATTGCATGATCCCAACGCGCGCCATATCCATCCGAGTTTTAGGGTAACTCATAGCTGCGGCAGAACAAGCTGTATGACGTGCTATTGGCACAATTCCATTCTTAACCATCCAAACATCCAGTTGTTTGAATGCTTTAATCTGCTGACGCACACGCACATGGTTGGAAATGCTTTCTGCGCCTGCGTAATGCGTACAGAAACCTTCTACAATTAGATGCTCTTGGTTTGATTTAATTATCTCAATGAGTGGTTTGAGTTCCTTTTTGGCAAAACCAGTACGGTTCATTCCTGTATCGAATTCAATATGGATACGGGCAGGTTTTTTGAGCTTTTTGGCAGTTTCTAAAGCGGTTTCTAATCGCACACGTTCAAATACGAAGAATGAAACATCATTCTCAATAACCCATTGTAAATCACTTTGGTCAATGAAACCCATAATCATCAATCGGCTTCCATTCAGCACTTCCTTTGCTTTGAAAGCTTCACGCGCACTGAAAACCGAAAAGTGATTTACACCACATTTCTCTGCCAGCGGAGCGTAGGTTTCAATGCCATGTCCGTAAGCATGTCCCTTTATCACTGCAGAAAATTGGCAGCTGGCACCCAACGTGCTTTTTAAGAAATCAATATTGTTTCTGAGGGCACTTTCGCTGATTTCTATTGTTGAAGAACTCATCATCTATTCCTTCAATAAATGGTCAATAATTGTGGTAAACATCCTCACACTCGTTGGGATTATCTCATCTGGAAAGTCGTAGTCTGGGTTATGCAGTGCTGGTGTCTTTTCTCCGGCTCCAATACCGAACATAGCTCCTTTGAATTTCTCAGTAAAAAGCCCGAAATCTTCGCCCCATCGAAACGGTTCTTCTTTCTCGATGTATTCAAACCGGTTCTGTTCAGCTGCTTCGCGAATGGTATTCACCATCTCCGCATCATTCTCATTGGCTAAAAAGAACTGCGTCCAGTCAATATCGACTTTCAGTTTGTACTTCTTACCAATCTTGTTGACAAGCTTCTCGCAATCAGCAGCCAAGACATCCATCGTTTCTCTGTCCCATGTTCTGATGGTGATTTTTACTTCTCCATGGCCAGCAGAAATCCCATAAGCTTCTTCGCCCATTTCAATCTGAATAGGCGTAACCTGCTTGAAATCAGGCTTGTCGCGAGGAACTTGCAAGGCATCTGTTTTCTGCAATATCTCAGCAATTGCCAACGCAGGATTAATACCCTTGTCGGGTTCACCAGCATGCGAGGTTCTGCCATGCAACTTGATAACGATACTCTGCACCGAAGCTGTGAAGCTATTCGGTCGGCATACCACCTGATGCATTGGGTAGCCAGGGAGGTTGTGTAACGCCACAACATAATCAGGTTTGATTTCCTCGAATTGTGGGTCTTCTAAAACGGCCTTTGCCCCTTCTCCGTTCTCCTCTGCTGGTTGAAACAAAAGTACAACCTTCCCCACTTTCGGTCGGTTCTTACTAAGATGAGCCGCCACACCTGCAACAATTGTCATGTGACCATCGTGTCCGCATTTATGAGAAACGTTATCAATCTCTGATGTGTAATCGAACGTATTAATTTCCTTGATAGGTAGCGCATCGAGCTCACAACGGACAAGTACGGTCGGACCGCTATCAAAATATGTATAAACCGCAGCCACACCAGTCCCGCCAATACCTTCTATAAGCTTGGTCGGTTTGTACGAACCAAGAAATCCAGCAACTCGTTTTGCCGTTTCTGTTTCTTGCCCTGAAAGTTCGGGGTGCTTATGAAGCACCTTTCTCAGTTTAACGAGTAGTTTAGTTGGTACGTGCGCGTTTTTGGCCAAATTATTCTGGTTTTAGTATTCGATTTGATGATGATGATGATGTAATAGCCTGTACAAGAACAAAACTCAGGGCTGAGATGGAAATTCCGAAGAAATTCTCGTCCAATCCGAATGGTAGTTCCAAATCGGTGATGATAAGTGTAAGGGTAGTTATTCCGCCCAAGACCATGGCAAAGAGGGCGGCTAAAGAAGATGGTTTCTTCATTATCAGCATTCCAAGCACGGGTACAAACAGCCCCGAAACCATGAACGCATAAGAATAGAGCATCAGTTCTAGGACGTTCTGCATCATGGTTGCCAAAACAATTGCAACGACACCGATGCCCAACGTTGCCAATTGCGACCAACGTAAACTGGTGTTACTGCCATGTTTAACTTTCCCAAGGACGTCTGTAAGAAAATTACCCGAAGCTGCCATAAGGCAACTATCTGCCGTTGACATGATAGCCGAGAAATAGGCCGACATCATCAATCCCATTAATCCAATAGGAAGAATGTTGCTCAGCAAAAGCGGCAGGCCAAGTTCTGCATCCAACTCACCACTGGCAGGATAACCGACCGCAGCGAACATATCTTGTTCAAATGCAACCCGACCGAAAAGCCCGAGTATCACACCCATAAAAGCCATCACAGGCCATTCGAATAACCCTGCAACTTTCCAAGCCTTCTTGGCCGTAGCTTCATCCTTACACGCGTAAATACGTTGATAAAGGGTCATTCCTACGAACCAGATTGGTACGATAGTTATCACCCAATTAAAAAATTGCACGAATGACAAATTGCTGAGCTGTAACATGTTCGGATCAACTACTGAACAGATAACCTCCCAACCACCGATTTTGTAATACCCGACTGGAATGCCGATAAAAACCAGTCCGAACATTAGAATGAGCCATTGAACCGTATCCGTATATATAACTGCCTTAATCCCACCAATTACCGTGTACACCACCGCAATCAACCCCATAAGCAACACTGCCTGTTGAACGCTAATACTCGGAAAAGTGGCTGATGCCAACTTAGCACCAGCCAAAATCTGCGAACTGGTAAAGCCTACATACCCGATTAAGGAAATGATGCCAGCAATAAGCGCCACTCGACCATTGTAGAAGAATTCAAGTGCTTGTGGAAAGCTGAGAAAATTGTGCTCTTTGGCAATTGGATACACTTTCGGGATAAGAAAAACCGCGCTGAGCCAAGCTCCAAGCAATCCCGTAAAAAGCATCCAACTTCCAGAAATCCCCATGGCAAAACCCAGTCCGCCCAAACCAATGGAAAAACCCCCACCCACATCGGTAGCAACCACAGAAAGCCCTACATGTCCTGCACCAAGTGTTCTACCACCTACGTAGTAATCCTCTTCCGATTCGTTTTTGAAAAGGAAATAAATACCCACACCTAACATGGCGAACAGGTATACAAGAAATATGGTCAGGTCAATCCAATGTATTCCCATCTATGACCGCTTTAATCGCATTTCGAGATACGGATTGGTGAAACCGTACTTCTCATAGAGGAATTTCGCTGGATTATTAGCTTCTACATGCAGAGCTATGTCGCCTTTGGCAAAGTTGAGTGTCTCCTCCATCAGCTTCTTGCCAATGCCTTTGCCGCGATAATCCTGGTGTGTGGCTATGTACACCAGAATGTTCTCTGGAATGTAGCCGCCCATTCCTGTTTTATTAATAATCACAGCACCAGTAATTGTCTTCCCTTCGAATGAAACCAGCACAAACCCACCGAATGACATAGTTTCCTTAACAGCATAATTGATGCACTTTAAAATATCTGCCTTAGAATCACCGTACTGTTCGAGGTTTTCGTGCAAAAAGTCAATTATTTGCTGCTTTTCTATTCCTGATGGGAGGTCTACCGCATCAAATACTTTTATTTTTATCATAACAGAATAAATAAGTTTACCCCCCATTATATCATGATAAGGCGGAACTCCTAATAAAATGGCGCTTTTATTTCACCATCAGTAAATCACCGTAACCTCATTTTATCACGAATGCGAACTTTGCAGCCGAATGGATGAGAAGGTTTACGACTTTGTAATTATTGGTAGCGGATTGGGCGGTATGCAATGCGCCTACATTCTTGCAGATCATGGTTACAGCGTTTGCGTGCTAGAGAAGAATCAGCAATTAGGCGGTTCTTTACAGGTTTTTAGTCGAGATAAAACGGTTTTCGATACTGGCGTGCATTACTTGCCTGCGATGGATGAAGGACAAGCGCTTCACTCCTACTTCAAGTATTTTGGTTTGACCGAAACGGTAAAGTGGAAAAAGATGGATGCTGAGTTTGACCAAATCAGTTTTGACGATGGTTCGCTTTTTCATCACGCCAGTTCTTGGTCTGAATTTGAGAAAACACTGATTTCAGATTTCCCAGAAGAAAAAAACGCAATCCGTTCTTATTCTGAAGCGATTCAAAAGGCAGTAAAAACGTTTCCGTTGGATGATTTGGAGTTCAATGAGCGAGACCATACAGACAGTGAACTTCTGGATCTTAGCGCCAAAGCGTTTATTGATGGATTGACTCAAAACGAAAAGCTTCGTGCAGTTTTAGCTGGTTCTAACTTGTTGTATGCTGGCTCTGCGGAAAAGTGCCCGTTTTACGTTCATGCGCTCGTCTCAAACGGTTACGTTTTAAGTGCCTACAAATGTTTGGATGGCGGTTCTCAAATTGCCAAAGAACTAGCAAAAGGAATTCGCGCCAAAGGTGGAGAGGTTTTACGTAGAAAGAAGGTGGTTTCGTTTGTAGTTGCAAATGGTGAATTACATTCTGCAACTACCGAAGATGGCGACATATTCCGTGCTAAGCAGTTCATTTCAAATGTTCAACCTAAGGTGACTTTGCAAATGATTGGAAAGGAGCATTTTAAACCTGCTTTTTACAATCGTATGCAACGATTAAAAAACACGCTTTCGAGCTTTATGGTGCACATCGTTTGCAAGCCAAAATCGTTCCCGTATCTAAATCATAACGTTTACCATCACACCACAAATGATGTTTGGGCTAAGCCCAATTATTCCGAGGATGAATGGCCGCTTCAGTTTATGCTGAGTACACCAGCAACATCTAAAACGGATGAATATGCAGAAGGCATTTCCATTATGACTTACATGCGCTTTGAAGAAGTTGAGCAATGGAAAGATTCTCACAATACAATCGTCAATCCGAGTACAAGAGAAGAGAGCTACGAGCAATTTAAGCAGCGGAAAACGGACCAACTACTACAAGCCGTTTCCAAGCGTTTCCCTAACATAACTGATAGTGCTCATAGTGTACATGCCTCTACTCCGCTTACTTTTAGAGACTATATTGGCAGTGATGATGGTAACATGTACGGGACGGAAAAGAATTATAGAAAGGGTTTGACAAACTTCATTTCTCCAAAGACAAAAATCCCTAACCTTTGGCTAGCCGGACAGTATTTAAACTTACATGGCATTTTTGGCGTTACCATCAGTTCTGTAGTTACCTGTAGCCAGTTTTTGGATAAAAAGAAACTACTTGAAAGAATAAAGCAAGCATGATGAACGAGATTGATGTGTTGGTAATTGGTGCTGGTCCCTCTGGAACGGTAGCTTCTACTTATTTAGCAAATCAAGGGTATAACGTAATGGTGGTTGAAAAAACCAGCTTTCCTCGCTACGTAATTGGCGAAAGTCTGCTTCCATTAAGTATGGGTCATTTTGAGGAAGTTGGTCTACTACCTGAGCTTGAAGAGCAAAAATTTGTGGTTAAAGAAGGTGCGCTTTTCATTAAAGATGGAAAAGATTTCCGCATTTCGTTTGATGATAATTTCACCGAAGGTTGGACTTGGGCTTGGCAAGTTCCAAGACGTCAGTTTGATAAAGCTTTGGCAGATGCGGCTGAGAAAAAAGGTGTAAATATCAAATACCTGAGTACGTTAAAATCAATTGATTTTGATTCTGATGATGCAGTAAGGTTTCAGGTAAGCTCTCAAAAAGGTGTTGAAGAATTCAAGTGCAAATACGTGATTGACAGTAGCGGTTATGGCGGTGTACTCACCAAAATGCTGGACATTCCAATGCATGTTGCGCCTACCAGCAATATGGCCACCTATGTTAAGTTGAATGATGATACAAGAGATAAATGGGAAAACCCAACTCAGATCTCGTTTGAAATTCTGAAAACCGATTTGTGGCTTTGGGTTATTCCGTTTCACAATGGGAACACTTCGCTCGGCTTTGTTGGGAACAAAAAGTATTTCTCGGAGTTTCTGGAAGAAGGTTCAGACATCACCGCTTCTTTCAATAATATGTTTGAGCATTCAATCAAATTCAAAGAGCGTTTTAAAGACCGAGATTTTCTCTGGGAGCCAAAAGTTCACAAGGATTACACTCGTTCTTCTGAGAAATTCTTTGGGGACCGTTTTGTGCTTACCGGAAACACAACCGAATTCTTAGACCCTGTTTTTTCATCAGGCGTAGCCTTTGCAACCGAAAGTGGTTTGAAAGCGGCAAAACTAGTTGATTGCGAACTAAATGGAGAGAAAGTAGATTGGCAAAAAAATTACGTTGATCATTTGGAGTATGGCATTGATGTATTCCGTACGTATGTGAAAGAATGGTACTCAGGCGACCTTCAAAAAATCTTCTTCCACGCTAACATCAACCCAATGATGAAAAAGCAACTTACTTCCGTTCTTGCTGGCTATGTTTGGGACAAGAAAAATCCATTCGTGCGAAAGCACAAAACCATTATCAATACACTAGCGCAAGTGGTTGATATTGAAAAGATGAAGGCTTGAGTTTTATTCGGAATAAGGTTATCAAACCTGAATATGATGTTGTGGTTATTGGTGGAGGATTAAGTGGATTGACATCTGCCGCTCTGCTTAGTCGTGCAGGACTTTCAGTTGGTGTTTTTGAAATGGACACCCGTCCTGGTGGCTACCTTGCGGGTTTCCGCAGAAAAGACTTTCGATTTGATAGCGCTATTCATTGGCTCAATCAGTGTGGGCCAAAAGGTCTTGTTACCCGTATTTTCGATTTTATCGGCAATGATCATCCAACAGCGCTTTCTCAGCCAAACATTAAACGCTATCAAGGCGATAATTACGATTACCTGCTTACTGACAAGCCAAATGATTTAAAAGAAGAATTCATCAAACTCTTTCCGCACGAGAAAAAAGGGATTGAACGTTTTTTCAAGGATGCCAAGCAAATTGGAAGCGCTTTTGACAGCTTACCTGCATTCACACGCTCGTTAGAAACCATGAGTCTTTTAGAGATGATGGTTTTCAATATGACTCGGTTAAAGTTTGCTCTTGTATTTCTGAAACACATTCGTTTCACGGGACCTGAAGGAACGGTAAAAGGACTGAAGCGCTATTTCAAAGACCCAAAAATGTTGAAAATTTTTGGTTCCGAAGAAGAGCTTCTTTCGTGTTTGGTTCCAATCGGATGGGCGTATTATGGCGATTATCAAAGTCCACCGAAAGGCGGTAGTCAGGTGTTCCCAGAATGGTTGGATTACGTAGTTGAGAAAATGGGCAACGATGTCTATTACCAATGTCGTGTAGAGAAAGTTGAACTTGAAAATGGAGAGGCCGTTGGCATTCAGCTTGATCGTAAAGGCGAGAAATTCAATGTAAAAGCCAAGCACATTATTGCTGCCTGCGATGTGGAAACGCTGTACGAAAAGATGCTTCCTGAAACTGCCATCCCAAAGGAGGTAAAAGACAAGCTGCACAACGCTCAATTGTATAGTTCGGCTGTTACGATATCGTTAGGCATTGACTGTCTGGTTGAAGATTTAGGTTTGGATGACGCTATGCTTTTCATTGTACGAGATGATGTAGAACGAACTGAGCACAACGGTGGCGACCCTCACAAAGCCGGCATCAGCATACTTGCTCCTTCTTTCAGAGATTCGTCTTTAGCTCCCGCAGGAAAAGGAACGATGACCATTTATTGCTATGCCTCTTTTGATCAGGATGATAAATGGAAAACGGATGTTGATGAAAATGGGAAACTGGTTCGAGGTGAAGCCTACAAGAAGTTTAAGCAAGAATTTGCGGATATTCTGATTGACAGAGTTGAAAAAAAGCTAGGAAAGGAAATTCGTTCTCACATCGAATATTGCGATATCGCTACACCAATTACACATTGGAGATATACAGGAAACCGTGAAGGTTCTTTGATGGGCGCACGTCCTGGGAAGGCCAATATGCAAGCTAAAATTGCTGGGCATAAAACAGCTGTAAAAAACCTTTGGCTGGGTGGCCATTGGGCCGAATTAGGTGGTGGAGTTCCAATTGCCGTAAAATCTGGCATGAATGCTTCCCTCCTAGTTATCAAGGAATTGAAACCGAAAGTTTACAAGGTTTTGGCAAAGTACGTTGACCTCAAAATCACTAAAGAAGAAGCAGACAAATCAGGTGTTTTCGTTGATTATGACGAGTCGTGGGTACAAGAATTAACTCCAGCACACAAGAAAGCGGAAAAGAATATTCGGGAAGATTAATTAACCACTGGTTGACTAAACACCTTTTTAAACTTCTCTAGTTTCGGGCTAACAACCATTCTGCAATAAGAATTTGACGGATTGTTGTCGAAATAATCCTGATGGTAATTCTCTGCAGGATAGTAATCTGAAATGGCTGAAACTTCTGTTACAACTGGTTTCCCAAATGCTTTCTCATCATTCAAACGTTTCTTGTACTCCTTGGCCAACCTGCCTTGCTCCTCATTATGATAAAAAACCACCGAACGGTATTGCGTACCAACATCTGCTCCTTGTCTATTGAGTTGAGTTGGATCGTGCGATAACCAAAAAGCCTCTAGCAGCGTTTCGTATTTCACCACATCTGGATTGTAGGTCAACTGAATTACCTCAGCATGGCCCGTAGTGCCATTACAAACTTCTCTGTACGCAGGATTCTTAACATGCCCTCCACTATACCCCGACTCTACACGAGTAACGCCATTTACACTTTGAAATATGGCTTCAACACACCAGAAGCATCCAGCTCCGAATGTTGCTTTTTCTAATCCTGCTTGGTTCGTATCGCTCATTACTTCATTTTTAGTTGTTCCTAAAATAGTCATCGCCCCAATTAGAACGACCGATATTGATGCTATGATAAACTTCATGTTTTCCGTGTTTGTTCATACTCAATTACAGACATAAAGGTCGGTTATTGCAAATTGTTCAGGTTCCAGAATCAAATGTCAGATAGGCGAAGTTTAAATGTAGACCTAATAGGATTGGAAACCTGTTAGGTCTAAGTTGATTTACGATATTCGCGAAGTAATGAAAGAACTATATCACGCAGTAAGTGATTTTGTAAAGAAAGATTTCAGCTGGCCTATTTATGGTTTAACCATGACGGTGCTCGGAATTTGCATGTACATCAATTACTCGAAAGCCGTTGAGGTAAGTCCGTTTAATTTGGGCGGAGGATTTGTTCCAAGGTTTGGTTATTACGGCATTCTGTACGGAGGTTCGTACTTTCTCACAGCTTTTCTGTGCGCTAAAGGTTCTACAGTTAATTTCTTGAAGGATTGGCGGTTCTGGATTTTAGGAGCCGCTTTTGTCTTTGTTGCCATGATTCCCAAACTTCACATTTTCAGACTTCTTGAGGTTCAAGAATACGGTTGGAATTTGAATCAAATGGTGTTCGTTTCTAAGTGTCATTTCTTCGTTCATCAAATGGTAACTGCGCTGAGCGGATTGGCAATCATCAAACTTCTATTTTACAAATGGGCCGATTTAGATTTTGGTTTCCGAGGAAGTTGGAAAACCCTTAAACCCTACTTTTTTGTTCTCGCGCTTGTAGCGCCATTAATTATTGGAGCTTCATTTTTTCCTGATTTTCAGCATGCTTATCCGCAGTATAAGCCTTGGAATTACAAAGAGGTATTTGACTTAGCTCTATGGCAACAAACCATGATTTTTGAACCTAGTTACGCCACAGGTTTTGTTGCTGTAGAATCAGTTTTTAGAGGCGCGCTTGCCATTACCATGTTTAGAATAATGGGAACGCGAGCCATTCTTCCCATGGCATCAATCTACTGTGTATTCCATTTTGGAAAACCTGCGGGAGAGGCCGTTGGCGCTTTCTTTGGCGGCTACGCGCTTGGCGTTTTAGCCATACACAGCAAAAGCATTTATGGTGGTTTAATTGTTCACCTAGGCGTTGCCATGCTCATGGAAACAATGGGTTATCTCCATCACTATATGTGAGATTTACTCGATCGCAATCCAGTGAACTTCCAGGTTTTGACCCCACCAAGTATCATCAACTCGGTTAATAATCATGTTGAACCCAGTAGTGGTAACTGTTTGAGTAGTGACATTAAATGAATCATCATAGACGCTGCCTACCTCTGCGGATGCTGTGCATACTACATGTGGAATGCTTTCGAACGGCTGTGGAAACGTAACGGTGTACAAAAGCAATACATTTGGTACTCCACTTGGTCCAACAAGTGCTTTCCCCCGCTGAATTATAGGCATTGTTGGTGTTAGTCCAATTGGTCCTTGTGGTCCTATTGGCCCAGTTTCTCCAGTTGGACCAGCTTGCCCGACTTCTCCTGTGGCGCCTGTTTCTCCAGTAGCTCCAGTAGCTCCAGTTTCACCTATCGGACCTGCTGGTCCTGAAGGACCAGTTTCGCCAGTATTTCCAGCATGTAATGCATATGGCACAGAGAGCAATTGTGAAGTTCCTATTGTCTGGTAACTCGTACCTCCTGTTAAATCCATCCTGGTTTTAAGAAAATGAGAAAAGCTTCCCCATTGGATATCTGTGAACAAACCAGACAAAAGTGTACCCGAACCAACCTTCAAGTTGATTAGACCAAAATCATTTGTCGTTACTACATGAGATTCTGAAAACTCAAGTGTTCCATAGTTTGAGCCACTAAGTATT
>JBLHEU010000094.1:0-11648 GCA_047614525.1 Bacteroidia bacterium
GCCTTTCTGTTCCCAAAGGGGCGATTGAAACCGACCTTTCTGGCAAACACATTTATCCTTCTTTAATCGATGCTTTCTCAACTTATGGGGTAAAACAACCTGAGAAACCGAAAGACAAAAAACGTGGACCTCAATACGATTCAAAGAAAAGCGGTGCATTTGCTTGGAACGATGCTTTGAACCCAGAAGCAAATGCCGCCATGGTTTTTTCTCCTGATTCTAAGAAAGCCAAAGAACTAAGAAATGCTGGGTTTGGTGCTACGGTTTCAATGATAAAAGATGGAATTGCAAGAGGAACTTCTGCACTTGTTTTAACGGGTGATGGATCTGCAAACGAAAACCTTATTCAGTCTGATGTTGCCGCTAACTACTCCTTTTCAAAAGGAACATCTACCCAGAATTATCCTAGTTCACAGATGGGAGCAATTGCATTGCTTCGTCAAACCTATATGGACGCTGAATGGTACGGAAACCTAAACGACAATACCAAGGAAATGAACTTGGGATTAGACGCTTGGGCAGAAACGCAATACATTACTCAGGTGTTTGAAAGCCCTGATTTGTTGAGCATGCTACGCGCAGACAAGGTGGGCGATGAGTTTGGAAAGCAATACGTTTTGATTGGAAATGGAACGGAATACAGACGAATTGATGCCCTCAAGAAAAGTGGTGCTTCTTTCATTCTTCCAGTCAAATTCCCTGATGCTTTAGATGTGGAAGATCCGTTTGACGCGCAACTCGCTAGCTACGAAGAACTCCTTCATTGGGAGCTTGCTCCTACAAATGCGAAAGCGCTAAAAGAAGCTGGAATTCAATTTGCGTTAACAACAAAAGGGTTAGAGAAAGAGTCTGATTTTTGGCCAGCAATTAGAACGGCAATTGAGCACGGTTTAGATTCTGTAGCGGCTCTTGAAGCTTTGACAACAGCTCCTGCTAAAATGCTTGGATTGAAAGAAGTTGGTTCTTTGAAAAAAGGAAACCTCGCCAACTTCCTTGTAACTTCAAAAGGTCTGTTTAACGAGAAAAACACCATTCTAGAGCATTGGTTAAAGGGCAAGCGGCATGAAGTAAATAAGGCTGAAGGTGATTCCTTGAAAGGTCTTTTCTCTTTGAAAATGGCTGCTAATACTTGGAATATTGAAGTGACTGGAACGGTTGACAAGCCAAGCGCTAAGCTGGTAATTAACGACAGCACTAAGTTGGATGTCTCGATGACGGCAAGCAATGAGCTTGTGACAATTTCATTTCAGTCTGACGAAGATGCAAAAGCAAAATTCCGTCTAACGGGAAGGAAAGACGGCAAGAACTATTCTGGAAAAGGACAGGACGAAAGCGGTAATTGGGCTGATTGGTCAATGACTTATTCTGGTGAAATCAAGAGGAAAGAAGACGAGAAAAAAGAGAAGTCTGAAGAGAAAGAAAAGAAGAAGGACGAGAAAAAAGAATACGGAAAAGTGGTTTACCCGTTTATGGCTTATGGCTACACGGAAGCACCAAAAAAGGAAGCTGTTGTTATTAGAAATGCAACCGTTTGGACGAACGAAAAAGATGGCGTTCTTGAAAATGCGGATGTTTTCATCCAAGGTGGAAAAATCAAATCGGTAGGAAAAGGTTTAGCTGTCGGAGCAGGAGTTGAAGAGGTTGATGGAACAGGAAAACACGTTACTTCCGGAATCATCGATGAACATTCTCACATCGCGATTAGTAGGGGTGTAAACGAAGGAACTCAGGCGGTTACTGCCGAGGTAAGTATTGCTGATGTTGTCAACTCAGAAGACATCAACATTTACCGTCAGCTGGCGGGTGGCGTTACTACTTCTCAACTGCTCCACGGTTCTGCCAATCCAATTGGTGGACAGAGCGGAATTGTAAAACTGCGTTGGGGGCAATTACCTGAAGATATGAAGATTGCCAATGCGGCTGGTCACATCAAGTTTGCCCTTGGCGAGAACGTTAAACAATCGAATTGGGGCGAGTATTACACTTCTCGTTTCCCGCAAACTAGAATGGGTGTAGAGCAGGTTTTCTACGATGCTTTTTACCGTGCGAAAGCGTACAAAGCAGAATGGGCGGCTTTCGATGGCCTTTCCAAAAAAGAGAAAGCTGGAGCGGCTGCTCCTAGAAAAGACTTAGAACTAGAAACGTTGGTTGAAATTTTGGACAGCAAACGATTCGTGACTTGTCACAGTTATGCTCAATCTGAGATTAACATGCTAATGAGCGTTGCTGACAGTATGGGTTGGAAAATGAACACATTCACACACATTTTGGAAGGGTATAAAGTTGCTGACAAGATGAAGAAGCACGGTGTGAATGGTTCCACTTTCTCCGACTGGTGGGCGTACAAGTTTGAGGTGAATGACGCCATTCCTTACAACGCGGCTTTGATGCACGAAGCAGGCGTAAACGTTGGAATTAACTCGGATGATGCCGAGATGGGAAGACGTTTAAATCAGGAAGCGGCAAAGGGTGTAAAATATGGCGGAATGAGCCCAGAAGAGGCTTGGAAAATGGTAACGTTAAACCCTGCCAAAATGCTGAAGTTGGACAGTCAAACGGGTAGCCTAAAAGCTGGAAAAGATGCTGATGTAGTGCTTTGGTCACACAATCCGCTGTCTATTTACGCCAAGGCGGAAAGAACATACGTTGATGGCATTCCTTACTTCACGATAGAGAAAGATAAATCTGCGAGAAAATCGCTTTCACAAGAGAGAAATCGAATTATTCAGAAGATGATTGCGGCTAAAAAAGGCGGTGCCAAAGCCGACAAACCATCTAAGAAAGAACACCATCTGTATCATTGCGATACGCTTGAACCATAAGTGATAACGAACATGAAATCAATCTTCACAACGCTATTAATTTGTGCTGTAACGCACGCTTTTGCTCAAATTCCGAGTCCTGGTGCTATGCCAGAAAAAGCCATCGTGCTAACTGGCGCTGTTGCTCACATTGGTAATGGTGAGGTTATGGAAAACGCGGCCATCGGTATTGAAAACGGGAAAATCACGTTTGTAAAACCAACTGGTGCTGTAAAGCTGAACCCTGAAGAAGCGGACATTATTGATGTTACGGGAAAACATGTTTATCCGGGATTTATCAGCCCAAACAATACACTGGGAATTACCGAAGTTGACGCTGTTCGAGCATCTAGAGATTATTCTGAAACAGGTCTTTTCAAACCGGAAGTAAGATCACTTACTGCGTTTAATACAGACAGCAGAATCTCACCAACGGTACGTTCAAATGGCGTGCTCATTACGCAGGCAACTCCTCGTTCTGGAAGAATATGCGGAACAAGTTCTGTTATGCATTTAGATGGATGGAATTGGGAAGATGCTGTGCTTAGAGAAGATGACGGAATTCATATCAATTGGCCTAACCGTTTTCAACGAACTGGTTGGTGGGCGGAGCCAGGTCCGACCAAGGGAAATAAGAAGTATGCTGAACAAGTTGACGCTTTAAGAGCGTTCCTGCAAAGAGCCAAAGCTTATGCTGAAACAGCATCAGAATTCAACCAAAAAATGGAAGCTTGTAAAGGCCTTTTTGATGGTTCTCAAAACCTGTATCTGCACGTAAATGATGCAAAAGGAATTATGGAATCGGTGCTTTTTGCTGAAGAGGTAGGGGCCAAAAAACCAGTAGTTGTAGGCGCATCTGAATCTTGGTTAGTTGTAGACTTTTTGAGTTCTAAAAAGATTCCCGTGATTCTTGGAAGAACGCATTCTCTTCCTGAAAATGACGATGACGACATTGACCAGCCATTTAAAACGGCCAAGGTTTTACATGACAATAAAGTGCCGTTCTGCCTCGATTATGCTGGCGATATGGAAGCAATGGGTTCTAGAAACCTGCCTTTTGCCGCTGGAACTGCAGTTGCTCACGGTTTACCGTACGAAGAAGCTATAAGAGCCCTTACATCTAGCGCGGCTAAGATTTTAGGTTTCGATGATTTATGTGGAACGCTAGAATCGGGTAAGCAAGCCACGCTATTTGTGTCTTCTGGCGATGCGCTTGATATGATGACCAATGACGTAACTCACGCTTTTATTCAAGGTCGTCCTGTTGATTTAGACAACCCGCAGAAGTACTTGTACCGCAAGTACAAGAAGGACGCTACGAATTGAACCAATCGGTTCGGTTTCAACTAATAATTAGCATTGGCCTTTTATTTCTGAGCCTCTCGCATTGGTTCCCTATGGGATTAAACCTGCTTGAATTACTTGGCGCTTTTGCGCATTTCACTCTTTTGATTTCGGTATTTGTCCTACTGATTTCAGTGTTTAAGCGTTGGTGGTTCTTAGCTGGTTCTTCTTTGCTCTCAGCGTTGATTTGCGGCCTATTAGTTGCTCCTCATTTTTCATCAATCAAAACTTCTGAAGACGCCAGCTTTACCATTGGGCAATTCAACTTGTATCATCATAATCCAAGCCCAGAAGATGCAATTAAACAGATTCTAAGCTTAAACGCTGACGTAATCTCAATACAAGAATTGAACTCAGGGTGGGCAGGGTTAGTTGATTCTTTAATTCGGCCCGTTTATCCTTACACAATTGAAGACCCAAGTGACAACTGTTGCTACGGAACAGGGTTCTATTCCAAGTACCCAATTACTGAAAGTGCAATAAAAAGCCTTGATGGAATTCCAGCTGTATTTGCCATTGTAGACATAATCGGCAACCCCGTCCGGCTGATTTCTCTTCACACTTACACGCCCGTTTTCCCAAATCAAACCGAGGAAAGAAACAGCCAATTGCAAGCTGTTGCCGCTTTTGTCAAAGAAGAAAAATTGCCATCTATCGTTTTTGGCGATTTCAATATCGTTCCTTGGGAATCAGTATTTCAAGCATTTTTGATTGCTGGGAATTTGCAAGAAGTGGCATGCGGGTTTCAAGCAACGTACCCGCTAGATTTGGGTTTCCCTCTCATTCCTATCGACCACATTAACTACACTGCAGAAATTGAACCCACAGATTGCGGCTCAATAGCCGTGGCTGGATCAGACCATAAAGCAATTTATGCCTCCTTCACATTCAAAGATTGACTCACCGGGCCGTATCAATCTTACATTAAAATTAAGGCAGACTAAACAGAAATAGAAGTCCGGGTGTTAACTTGCAGCAAGTAACGAACTATCATGTCTAGAAACAGAAGAGACTTTATCAAAACCAGCGGGTTTATTGGCCTTGGCTTTATGGGGCTTAAACTATATGCTTGCTCTGGAGGCACTGCACCAAGTGCAGTAGAAAGCGCAAAGCAACTAGATTATGGTCCGTTAGTACCTGACCCTGCTGGTCTGGTTGATTTGCCAGAAGGCTTCACTTACAAGGTAATCTCTAAACAAGGCGACCCGATGGATGATGGGCTTTTGGTTCCTGGAAAACAGGATGGAATGGCCACTTTCCCAGGTGAGGATGGACGAATTATTATCGTCAGAAATCATGAAATTGTAGCCACAGACAAAGCACTTGGTGCTTTTGGCGATGAGAATATAAACCTTGAGGCAATCCCGAAAGAGGATTTCTATGAGTATGGCAAAGGTGAATTCCCAGGTTTGGGTGGCACATCTACTCTGGTTTACAACGAAGAAACGATGGCGGTTGAGAAAGAGTTTCTCAGCCTAGCTGGAACTTACCGCAACTGTGCAGGTGGACCAATGCCTTGGGGTAGCTGGGTTACTTGCGAAGAAGATGTTACCAAAGCAGGTGACTTTGATGGAAACGTTGAGCTCGATCACGGTTACGTTTTTGAAGTGCCAGCTACTACGGAAATAATGCGTGCTTCACCAAAGCCTATTAAGGAAATGGGACGCTTTAACCACGAAGCAGTGGCTTACGACCCTGTTGCTGGTATCGTCTATTTGACTGAAGACAGGCATGATGGGTTATTCTATCGGTTTATCCCAAACAAGAAAGACGACCTCCATTCTGGCGGAAAGCTTCAGGCTCTGGTGGTTAAGGATGGGATAAAATTCGATACGCGTAACTGGCCAGATACTGCTGGACCAGACATTCAACCTAACGTTCCACTCAAAGTTGAATGGTTGGATTTGGATGATGTTGATTCTCCGCAAGATGATCTTAGGATGAGAGGGCATGAGCAAGGAGCAGCAATTTTTGCAAGAGGTGAAGGGATCTGGTATGATGAGGGTGTGATGTATTTCGCTTGTACCAATGGTGGAGAATTAATGAAAGGCCAGGTATTTAAGCTCACTCCCGACCCAAAAGATGTTGCCGGAGGAGAGCTTGAGCTATTCATTGAGCCGAATAACGTTGACATTATGAAGTACTGTGACAACCTTACCATAGCGCCTTGGGGAGATGTAATGCTTTGCGAAGATGACACTGACGCGTATATAAGGGGAGTAACGCCTGAAGGTCAAATCTTCACATTTGGTCATTGTGTTGGTTATGAATCTGAATTTACTGGTGCTTGCTTTTCTCCAACTGGTAAAACGATGTTTGTAAACATTCAGCATGCTGGGCTTACTCTGGCCATAACCGGCCCTTGGAAAAGTGCTTAAGAATGCCATTTCAACTGTTGTTTTCATTCTAGTTGGGATTGCATCAGGGTGCGGACAAAACATCGTTAGCCTCCCTCAATTATCCCAGAAAGACAGCACCATATTTGAATTAGAATTTAACACCGACAGCGCAGCAGTAGTTACCGTACATGTTGGTCAGGATAGTACTTACAGAAGTGCATTTATTTTTCTTGGGAGATCTATTGGTGAAAGCAACAAAACCACCATAGAAATGGGCGGTCTTCAAAACAACACAGACTATTTTTATCGCCTGTATTTGGGCACCACCCTTAGCAATATATCGGGGAGTTTCTCTACAGGAACTATGCTTAAAAAGTAGCTCTTAATTTAACCGTAAAGTTCCTTATAGGTTCAACCGCACTAGGGCGGTAAGCGTATATTTTATTACTGACGTTGTTAACGATGAAAGTCGCCTTCAGCTGTTTTAGAATCTGGTAAGATGCTCTTAGATTAATAACCAAATCGCCTTTCTGATGCGCCTCTCCATAGCGCTCGGTAGCTCCAAGTTCGCCAGACATAAGGTCAACGGCTAAGCGTTCTGTTGCAGGAATGTTTTCAGGATAGCTTCCGTAAACAAGCGTGACCCCGAAAGTTGCCTTCTTGTATGACAGAGCAACATCGCCTTTAATCAAATGTCGAGGCCTCAACTTTAACAGATACTCGGACTCCTCTGGGTTCAGCCTCTTAAACATCCTAGAAAAGAACTCTCCCACATATTGCTCAGCACCAAAGCTTTTGGCTGAATCAAGATTAACTGGGTAATTGTAGGTATAGCCTACCAGTGCGTTGATACCCACCGGCCCAATCTTGCCTTGACTAGCTAAGCCCAATTCGTATCCTGCTACCAGTGCATCGCTCACATTCTGAGGATATAACCCTACCGCAATTGACTCTGGTACACCGGTGAAAAGAGAGTCTGCCGAAGCGCGGGTTACAAACCCAAATTCTACGAAGTCTTTGTATTGCTGATAAAAAACAGCAAAATCTAAATAAGCCAACCACTTACTCACTTTAACTGCTTGTTTGAGTCCAAGCTCAACGCTTAAACCCTTTTCAGAAGTAAGTTGTCGGTTAGGGATTACCTGAACAAGCCCAGAAAGGTCTGCGCTTAAGTATCGCTCCCCAACCGATGGTAGGCGGTAAGATTGACCAACCGATGCTCTTATAAACGTTCCTTTTGCAGCTCTAATATTCAACCCAGATCGGAAAACTGGCTGGCTAGTTTCGGTGAAATCATCAATTCCAATAATCTCGTATCGCACTCCTGCCACCGCAGTTATGCCTCTTTCCCACGTCTTTTTTGATAATTGTAGCGTATCTCTCTTGCCCTTTTTTGTAATCCAATTATGCTTGAACTCCCCTTGTAAATAAATGGCAGTAGAGTAAGTGGTTCGTAACCCGGTATAAAGGTTACTTGATGATAGTCCCACATTTAACGGAACTCCAGAGGTTATGGACCACTTCTTCCATAATTTCTGGAATTGATAATTGGCCATTATTTGATGTGATTTTGCGTGAGGAGTGGACGGGAGGTTTCTCGAAATACGCATGATATACATGTACCTCGATTCCAGTGAGTGTTTGAATCCTTTTTCGCTGATGTAGTGAAGGTGGGGGTCTAAGTTTGACCTTAAATACTCATCATCACTTGGTACTGCTGACCTCAGTGCTCCTTCATTCGGATTTAGCGCCAAGAAGAACCTGCCAGATTTCTCATACATCAACGTTCCATTGACCCCATAATTAAGGCCTGGCTTTTTTTTGCTGTGAACTCTGGTTTTGAAATTGAAGCCCGCTCTAAATTCATCAGCAAAATTTTGGAAGCTTCTATGATTAAAAATATTCGCGCCAACTATGAGGTCGACATTCTTAATCTTCCTCGTATGATTGATGTTCATCCCTGAGGATCCACGAACCTGACCGTTATCCCACCATTTAAGCGTGTCGGTAGGATAATTCACCGTTACGTCAACTAGAATAGTTGAATCCGGAGTATTAGGATACGCAGGGTTCTGCTTCAATTCCTTGCTTTCATAAGTTTGGTCGCTATAAATATCTGGCGGGTCATCATAGACCATTTGAAAAACCGAAACCTCCGTTTTTGGTGTTGACGATTTTGGCCAAGATGTAATCACATTCACAACGCCATTCAATGCCGAGCTACCGTAAACCACGCTAGAGGCTCCTTTTATGACCTCAATTTGTTCGATGTTCTCGACTGGCGATTGAGTCAATTGCGCCTCGCCTAAATCAGCACTCATCATTGAAGTTCCGTCTTGCATTACCGCAGTACGAGTTCCTACACCATAAGACCAGCTACTGCCTCCACGGATACTTATCGAACTACCTGTAACAGTTACTCCGGGTGTTTTGTCAATGGCATCTCCAAGATCGGTTGCATTAGTGCTCCGAATCAATTCCTTACTCACAACTTCCATTGATACGGTCTCTTCGGCAATACTCTTTTGGTACTGACTAGAAGACACAACCACAATATCGAGCACCTCAGATTTCGTCCCCAAGCTTACATTAATGATAAGGGGTGCCCCAGAAGAAAGGTCAACCTCCCTTTTTTGGGGCTTGTAGCCTATAAAGGAAAACGTCAATGTGTGTACGCCTTTGGACAGCTTAAGCCCAAACTTTCCATCGAGGTCGGTTGTAACGCCTGTTTTATCTTCCATAATTACACTTGCGCCAACAAGCGGTTCGTTCGATTCCTTATCGGTAATTACACCAGAAACCACCACATCTTGACCTGTGGCTTGAATAATAAATGCAAAAGACAAAACGAGTGATAGTAGAAGTCTTCTCATATTGGTTGGGGTGTGGGGTCGCTAAAAATAAGAAAGTTGACCATCTTTGAAATCGCTAAACCATCAATGAATATTCAAACACGCCTTTTCTCGATTACACTTCTACTTCTCTTGGCTGTGCAGAGTCTTATTGCTCAACCGCTGAAAGACGGTGAAGAAACACTTTCGGTAGAAGGGCAATCTTTTGAATTGAGCGTGCCTAAACAAGATGGGCTTTCGGGTGGTCACTTACAAGGTGTTCAGCTTAATAATGGCACGCTCATCGTTTCTGGCAGCTCAAAGGAGTTTGGCTATCTGGCATTCTTTCAATTGCTTGCTGGCGAATTCAAGTTTCTTGGAACAAAGAAATTAGCGCAAAGCCCATTTAACCACGCAGGCGGTTTTCAGGTTGCCGATAATTGGCTTGCAGTTGGGGTTGAAGACCCACAAGGCAAACGACAGTCTATCATTCAAATCATAGATATTTCTACGTTTGAAAACATATCGGCACCACCCGTTTATACACTACAGCGAAAAGGAGAATGGAAATACAGCACCGCTGGGGCTGTAGGACTGTTAAAGCGGAAAAGTCATTTCTTATTAGCCGTAGGTTCTTGGGATTCTAAAACCATAGATTTTTACCGCTCTAACCACTTAAACCCCAAGTCGGATGACTTTACATTTGAACCTTGGACCACTTGGGATAGTCGGGAGTCTATTCGTAAAGATTGGATTTCAAAATCTTATGGTAATTACCAAAGCCTGCAACTCACCGAAGATGAAACAGGCGTTTATCTATCTGGGTTTTCTAGAACCAGTAACGGCTCTAATCAAATAGATGTTTTTCTCATGAAACCAAGTGCCGACCCCTACACCATGATGCGAAAAACGGCTACATATTCTGTGCAATGCAATAATGATGTTACGTTTAGAAATGGTGGTGGTTTTAGCGACTTTTTCGATACCCCGTCTATACTAGCGGTAGGGCACAATCTCTTTCCAAAAACGAGAGTGCAAATATTTCCAATCAAGATTGATTAAAGTGGTAATTTCTTTGTTATGAACGGAATTAACCCAAGCTCTCCTCTCATTACGTTATCCTTAAAGCCTTCTGGCAATACAGGTGTAAAGGACATTCTGGCCAGGTTTCACCCGGTAATGAAACAACGCGGCTTTGGCAATTTTGAAATGGAACAAGTGGGGTTTTATCTAGCCAGCAAACCTGGTGATGGCATTTTTACCGCAGAAAAATTTGTGTTTGCAGAAGTAGTAGACGATGCCGTAATCATAAACATCGATGGTCACTCCATTTTCGGACTTAAAGGGGTTGAGCAAGAGTTAAATGCTATAAAGACCGCTTATGATACTGGCTTAGATTGCCAGACAGAATTGAATGGTCCTAACTATGCAAGCGCTTTTATTGGGAAGTTACTTTTTACAAAGTCAACAGAATCATCCGTTGAGGCATTGTCTGCCACAAACAGTTGCCTCTTGGCTATGCTTTACTAAGGTAGGTAAGAATTTCTCTAACCAAACTTTCCCATTCCAATTAAGGACTACGACTGCTGTTTTTATCTTTTGTGTTTCCATCTTTTATGCGACCATAACCAGTATTGTGGTTGGTTTATGATATCTTGTTCTAGTCTTTTTGTGAAATCTTCAGTTATTTTTCCGTGGGGCTGCTCATTAGGTTTATCTGTAATTAAAGAATACTCTACTTCATAATGTCCTCTTTTTACTTTACTGATACTTACAAACACCACAGGCCAGTTATAATCTTTGGCATATTTTTCAACACCAAAAAGCACTGCGGTATCTTGGTTTAGAAAACTCACCCAATGCGCTCTTTTGGGGTTTGATGGATTTTGGTCAGAACCAAAAACAATAGCTTTTGGTTTATCACCTTCATTAAATGATTTCTTAGTTTGCTTCATAGACACTAAATTCATGCCGTATTTGGATCGTGAGGTATAAATTTTATCATTGATAAATTGATTGCTAAGCGGCTTATAAATACCAATACACTCATGATTAGAATACATAGCAAAAGCTTGAGCACATATTTCCCAATTATTATAATGACCTCCAACAAAAATAATACTCTGCCTTTTATCAGCAAAGTAATTGCTGAACTCTGGATTTTTAATAACCAAGCGTTTTCTAAGTTGTTTTTCTGAAATAGTAAATCCCTTCATACTTTCCATAATGATATCGCATAAATGACGATAAAAGTCAGCCATAATAGCTTTTAATTCTTGATCACTTTTAATAGGAAAAGAGTTTTTAAGGTTAGTAAAAACAACTTTCTTTCT